>CAZOHS010000036.1:6554-18991 GCA_964579285.1 uncultured Rhodospirillaceae bacterium
CCTAGGTCGTCGCTGAGTGGTACGAGGAAAAGGCCAAAATTTTGCCGTGATCCGTTCGCAATTAAAATAATTGCAGTGGCTGCACACAGAACGTAAACGGGTGATCGCCAAAAGGCTTTCATAAAAACTTCCTCGTTAAACTTGTTTCCGGACATAATAACTTTTTGCGCGGAAAGCAAACTCTCGCCGCCACCGTGATTGGGCACCATTCCAAAAGTCGTTTAAATGCCTAATGGGTATTGGACTTTTAGCTCTGCACTGGCTTTGGCGCGGCGATTTGTTGTGCTTCGTCGTTATCGCCAAGTTCTATCTTTTCTATTTTTTCGGCACGGTTTGTTACTTTGTTAGTCGAAGTACGTATTTTTTCTATATCGTCATTCGCCTGTCGAAAATGTTTTTCAAGGTTGACGACACGCTCGTCAATCCGGCTAACATCCGTGAGCATCTTTCGTACCTCTGTTTGGATAACACCCGCCTGTTCCTGCATTGATGCATCTTTTAACACCGCACGCACCGTGTTTAAGGTCGCCATTAGCGTCGTCGGGGATACTATCCAAACTTTTGCGCGATAGGATTTCTCAACTGTATCTGGGTGATTAGCATAAAGTTCTGCGTAAACTGCTTCAGATGGTAGAAACATTAATGCCGATTCTGCGGTTTCTCCAGGGAGAATATAACGGTTTTCTATATCGTGGACGTGTTTTAATACATCGCTTGAGAATGCTCGGGAGTGCTGCCGTTTTTTTTCTTCATCCTTAGCTGCACGAAGAGCGTGATAGCTCTCAAGAGGAAATTTTGCATCTATTACTATAGTGCCTGGAGGGTTGGGTAGATTTAACACACAGTCCGCGCGGCGGTTATTGCTTAGGGTCTTCTGAAATGTGTATGCCGTCGGCGGTAGCGCTGTTTGAACGAGGTCCTGAAGTTGTATTTCACCAAATGCTCCCCGTGCTTGGCGATTTGTCAGGACGTCCTGAAGTTGGACGACCTGGGCAGAGAGATCAGTAATATTCTTCTGGGCTGCATCGATAACCGCAAGACGCTCTTGAAGCTTAGTCATTGTCTCTGATGATTTGGTGCTCGATTGTTGTAGGGTGTCGCCGACTTTTTTTGTTAAATCACTGAGACGCTCTTCTAGGGCCTTGTTTATGGAAAGCTCTTGGTTTTGTAAGCGCTCAGCTAAAGCTTTTTGGTTTGCGACATCTGTTTCCGCTATCTGGTTTAGGCGCCCCGCTAGCTCCGCTTGTGCTTCAACTATCCGTTCTGTGGTTCTTGTCAGTTCTTCACCAGACCTGCCCTTGGCAAACTTCAACGCAAGAAGGCCTCCAAACGTTATACCAATCACGGCAATTGCGAGCGTTAAGATGATCGTAGGATCCATTCTCAAAACATATCATGATAGGCTTCGAATCAGGTCTAGGTGCTTCGCGGTTCGGAAAAGGTGGTGAACGCTTGACGGTGTCGATGGAAGAGCATACCAAACGCTCTCGAAAAAAGATTACGAGATTTTATGGCCATACTGCCCATTATTACTGCGCCGGACCCACGGTTAAAAAGAGTAGCTGTTCCAGTTAAAACGGTTGACGAAGAGGTCTGCCAGTTGATGGACAACATGTTGGAAACTATGTACTCCGCCCCTGGTGTAGGGTTGGCGGCTCCCCAGGTAGGTATTCTCACACGGGTAATAGTCGCTGATGTTTCAACCGCGGAAGAGAAACGGCAACCACTGTGTATGGTAAACCCAGAAATTATTAGGGCTTCGACCGAGAAATCGGTGTTTGAAGAGGGTTGTTTATCACTGCCAGAACATTTTGCAGAAGTGGAGCGGGCTGAAAGGGTTACCGTCCGTTACTTAACTTATGAAAATGAACAGTGTGACGAGGAACTTAATGGCTTTTCATCAATCTGTGTGCAGCACGAGATAGATCACCTGGATGGCATTTTATTTGTTGATCATATCTCTAGCCTAAAACGTGCCATGATTCTTCGAAAACTCAAAAAACAACAAAAAGCTAACGCAAAGTCTTAATGGAGAAAAATGGTGAGAGTTGCCTTCATGGGGACCCCCGATTTTGCGGTTCCCGCCCTGAACGCATTAAGAAACGCGAACCATGACATAGTATGCGTCTACTCACAGCCGCCACGGCGGTCAGGCCGCGGCCAAAAGATAACAAAATCTGCCGTCCAGAAAACGGCGGAGGCTGTGGGCCTTGAGGTCCGTTGCCCCGAGAGTTTTACCAATCCAAATGATATGTCGGCCTTTGTTTCGCTCCGAGCTGATTGCGCCATAGTTGCTGCTTACGGTTTAATACTGCCAAAAGAACTTTTAGAGGCCCCCAGATTAGGTTGTATTAATATTCATGCCTCTCTACTCCCCCGGTGGCGAGGAGCCGCCCCAATCCAACGAGCCATCCTCGCGGGTGATTCACAGACGGGAGTAACCATCATGCAGATGGATGAGGGTTTGGATACGGGTGCAATATTAACTACCGCCTCCGTTGCTATTACTGAGAACACCACATCGTCCGGTCTTCACGATCAACTTGCAACATTGGGCGGGCAACTGATTATCAACCTGCTCGCTCATGATCTTCCGGCACCTAAACCTCAGGGAGAGAACGAAGCCGTCTATGCATCCAAGGTAGAGCGCCGAGAAGGGCGAGTAGATTGGATGGAAACCTCGGTGACAATATCGCGTCGAGTTCGCGCGCTTAACCCCTGGCCTGGAGTATGGTGTGAGCGCGAAGGGCAAAGACTCCGAATTTTATCGGCGACCCCTGTGATGGGTTCGGGAAACCCGGGTTCGATCATAGGGGCACCGTTGATCGTTGCTTGTGGTAGCGGTGCTTTGCGCCTCGATCGTGTACAAAAAGCCGGTAAAAAAGAAGTATCGGCCGCCGAATACGTGAACGGCAATCCGGTTGACCAGAAAACGGTTTTACAATGAACCGATGGCGGATAGTGGTTGAATACAATGGTGCTGGTTATGTTGGTTGGCAAAGACAGAAAAATGGTCATTCAATACAGGAGGCATTAGAGAAAGCGATCTTTGGCTTTAGTGGGGAAAACGCCAAAGTATATGGCGCGGGGCGGACAGATTCTGGCGTTCACGCACTTGGCCAGGTAGCTCATTTTGATCTCAAAAGGCCAACTGATGAAAACACTGTTCGGGATGCCTTAAATGCTCATCTACGTGAAGAGGCAATCTCGGTTTTGGATGCCACCCGAGTACCGAAAGCGTTTAATGCACGGACCTCCGCACGTGAGCGCGTTTATAAATACCGGATAGTCAATAGGCGCGCTCCGCCCGCCCTCTATGCGGGACGGGCGTGGCATGTTGGTATGCCATTAGACAATCAAGCCATGCATGAAGCTGCTCAGCGGTTAGTGGGGCACCATGATTTTACAAGTTTCAGAGCGACCACATGTCAGGCTATCTCTCCCATAAAAACATTAGATATGCTTGACGTTCGCCGTGAAGACTTCGAAATACTGATAACGGCACGGGCACGCTCGTTTCTTCAACACCAGGTACGTAATATGGTCGGTACCCTTGAGAGGGTAGGCGCTGGAAAGTGGACGGAAAATGACGTTTCTAAAGCGTTGGAGGCTAAAGATCGTAGCGCTGCAGGGCCGACGGCTCCAGCGTATGGTCTCTATCTTCTTTCGGTTCTCTACCCCAATTCTGAGGTATAGTATGTTTATTCATTTTGGTGTTTTTGTAGCCTAACCAAAATAGAGTGACCTCGAAATTTGGTTCAGGATGATGGCAATTACAAAATCTAATAAGACAATCATAACGGCAACAGCCGGGCGCACGTCAAGCATCACACAGGTTATAAAGCCCTGGTAAAAGAGAAAGGCAACGACGGCGCCGAAGCCCATAAATGCTGAAATTGACGGGGGTAATAAACCGCTTACGGCAATGGAGACTACTACCAGATAAAAGCATATCTGAAGAACTATTGCCCAATTCCAGGCGACGATATATTGAAAATAGTTATCCGCTTTTCCGAGAGCGTTGGTGACAGTAATCATTATAAAAGGAAACAGGACCCAACCAATTATATAGGCTGATAACTCGACAATAAGAATTCGGAAGGGCGCGCTAGCAACAGGCATTTCCGCGAGGTTGAGTAATTGTAATAGACAGTATGCGGGGACTGCAACGATTGCAGCCTGAAAAGACCGCCAAAATGCTTCCGGGGTATTTTCAAAATATCGAGAAGCACTTTTTTGCATGCGTGCAAGCTGAAAAGCACCATATAGGCCGACGGTGATGTCCCGGAAACTCACTTAGTCGGCGCCGGTAAAATAACCGTCGAGGATGTCAGTATAAATGTTTGTGAGTGTCCGGATGTCAGAAACCGAAATCTGCTCGTCTACCTTATGCATAGTCTGGCCAACCAAGCCGAATTCGGCGACGGCACAATGATCTTTGATGAAGCGAGCATCCGATGTGCCTCCTGATGTACTTAACTCGGGCTCAATTCCCGTCGATTCTTTGACTGATTTTGTGATTAAAGCGCTAAATTCACCTGGAGAGGTCAAAAATGCTTCCCCCGAAATCTTCAGGTCTAGTTCGTATTTTCCTCCGACGGCATCTAACTGACTGCGGAGCCACTTTTTTAAGCTCGCGCCTGTGTGTAGGTCGTTGAACCTTATATTGAAGCCAGCCTTCACTTGGGCCGGGATCACGTTGGCTGCAGGGTTCCCTGTATCGATTGTTGTGAGTTGCAGATTGGATGGCTGAAAGTGTTCGGTACCGTTGTCTAGTTCAAAGGATACAATGGCCTCAAGCATCTTTATTAATCGAGGAATAGGGTTATCTGCTAAGTGGGGATAGGCGGTATGACCCTGCATGCCCTTAACGGTCAATGAACCAGTGAGGCTGCCACGGCGGCCAATTTTGACCATTTCCCCCAGCCTTGAGGGGTTCGTGGGTTCGCCGACTAAGCAGACGTCTATAGTTTCTCCATTTTTTTCCATCCAATCCAGGACCTTTTTTGTACCATTTATTGCTGGTCCTTCTTCGTCTCCGGTTATCAAAAGACTGATCGACCCACTAACGCCCTCTCGGTCAATTAGGCGGCTAACAGCCTCGACAAATGCGGCAATTGCACCCTTCATATCGGTTGCGCCGCGGCCATAAAGCACGTCATCAATTATATTGCCTCCGAATGGGTCCACAGACCAAGAATTTTGATCTCCCACCGGTACAACGTCTGTGTGCCCGGCAAAGCAAAAGTTTGGTGAGCCAGTTCCTATTCTTGCATATAAATTTTCAACCGGTGGAGTGTCGGTGTCCGTAAATGACAACCTGTGACAGGTGAAACCCAATTTCTCTAGGGCCTGTTGCAATACTCCAAGTGCTCCCGCATCTTCTGGAGTAATGCTGGGTCGGCGAATCAAGTCGCGAGCGAGCTGTAATGCGTCAATAATAACTTTAGTCTCGTAGCAGTTCGTTAATTGATGTCTTTGAACGGGTTTGTTCATCTACCTGTTTGACGATTACAGCGCAATAAAGGCTGGGTCCGTCTTCTCCGTTCGGCAGTTTCTTACCAGGCATTGTGCCGGGAACAACAACTGAGTACGCAGGCACACGGCCGGTGTAGGTTTTGCCGGTTTCCCGGTTCAGGATTTTTGTTGACTGTCCCAGGAAAACTCCCATCGACAACACGGCCCCCTCCTCGACGATTACGCCCTCTGCCACTTCAGAGCGGGCGCCTATAAAACAATTATCTTCTATTATAACAGGGTCCGCTTGAAGCGGTTCCAGAACCCCACCAATCCCCACGCCTCCTGAGATATGACAATTCTGGCCGACCTGAGCGCAGGAACCAACGGTGGCCCAGGTGTCGACCATTGTGCCCGCGCCAACGTAGGCGCCGAGGTTCACGAAACTTGGCATCAGGACTACCCCGGGACCTAAATAAGCGGACCGTCGAACCGTGCAGTTTGGAACAGCTCTAAAACCCGCTTCTCTAAAATTATTCTCACCCCAGCCAGCAAATTTTGAAGGCACCTTATCAAACCAAGGGCTGTCACCAATTCCGGGAAATCCTGGACCACCGGGTAGAGGCGCCATATCAAATATTTTAAAAGAAAGTAACACGGCCTTTTTAAGCCACTGGTTTACAACCCATCCCTCCGCTTTCTTTTCAGCGACCCGTAAATTACCCGCATCAAGACCCGCGAGAGCGGCATCGATGGCTTCGCGTGCTGCGCCTTTTGACGCAGGAGTGATCTCATCGCGATCTTCCCAGACCTTATTGATTGCTTCTTCTAACTGTCTGTTCTTCATCTTATTTGTCAAATCCTCGTATAACCGGCGCAATATAAAGCAATATGGTTGATGTTAAAATTATCTCAACCGCGTTTTATTAAGTTTTCCAAGAACCCCGTCAAATCGGTAATCACATGGTCTATATGACTGGTTTCTGTGACGTTCTTCGCCCAGCTCGTATTTGTTTGAATCCAAACAGTTGTCATTCCGAGCGCCGCAGCGGGTTCAAGGTTGCGAGAAATATCTTCGACCATCACCGCGCAAGAAGCTTGAATATCATAGAGGTCACACAACATACGGTAGGGTTCAATAGCGGGCTTCGGTATATAATCTGCGTCGCTGATATCGAAAATCCCATCAAAGTGTTGGGTAATTCCAAGCCGTTCCATTACTTGGTGAGTGTGATAAGTAAAGGCATTTGTATGGATGATTTTTTTGCCCGGAAGCTCTGCAAGGCATGAGGAGAGTTTGGGGTCCGCTTTTATATCCGATAAATCAAGTTGTGAAAGGTGGTCTATATACAACTGCGGATTGAGGCTGTGTTGTAGCATTAATCCTCTCAAAGTCAGCCCGTAGCTCCTGAAATAACTTTTTTGTATCCGGCGGGCTTCGGCTCTATCGACATTCAGAAAACTGCTAATGAATGTACCCATTAATTCATCAGTTTGTTGCAACATTCCCGGCGTAGTTCGATACAGTGTGTTATCTAGATCGAAAATCCAGGTTTTGATTTCTTGGGCTTGAATAAGGGGTGCAGTCATGGGGTGAATGTGCCTAATGGCTCTCGCACGTGCAAGGGATCTTTAATCCAACAGGTTTGAGCTCCCTAATTTCGACATCAGTAGGGCCGGTACGGGCAGTGTGGCCGGAAATTGGCTTATCTTAACGTGATAGCGGTTTTGCGGACATCAATGCTTCGTTTTTTTTCAATTTTTACTTTTGGCGGAATTGCTCGGCAATGCGAGTTCACTTTCTACTTCGTATCATTGTTCCTGCGCCATGTTCAGTGAAAATCTCCAAGAGCAGGGCATGTGGCACCCTGCCATCCATTATCACTGCCGCTTCTACTCCTTGTTTTACGGCATCTAGACAGGTTTCTATCTTTGGGATCATACCACCCGAGATCGTTCCATTTTTAACATACATTTTGGCCTGACGGGCACTAAGCTCCGTTATTAATTTTTTTTGTTTGTCTAAAACGCCAACGACATCTGTGAGCATTAACAAGCGGGCTGCTCCGATTGCCCCCGCAATAGCCCCGGCAGCGGTGTCAGCGTTTATATTATATGTGGTTCCATTTTCGCCTATGCCCAACGGGGCAATTACCGGGATCATATGTGACCCTGCAAGAGTATGCAGGACCTTTGTATTTACGGAATGAGGTTCACCGACAAATCCCAAATCGACTACCTTCTCAATATTTGAGTCGGTTATGCGCTTTTTCTTCAACTTTCGGGCCTGAATTAGGTTTCCATCTTTGCCTGATATACCCACGGCTGTTCCGCCGGCGTCATTTATAGCGGTGACCACTTGTTTGTTTATGGAGCCGGCTAAGACCATTTCAACAATCTCAACGGTTCTCTGGTCTGTTATTCTGAGGCCATCAACAAAATTACTTTCTATCTTCATTTGATTGAGCATCTCGCCAATCTGAGGGCCGCCACCGTGCACGATCACAGGGTTAATTCCTACTTGTTTCAGAAGAACAATATCTTTGGCAAACTGTTGTCCAAGTTTGGCATTTCCCATAGCGTGCCCGCCATATTTTATAACGAAAGTTTCACCAGTGAATTGTTGAAGATAGGGTAGGGCCTCAATAAGGGTCTCCGCGGTACGCAATAAAGACTTTATTTCGGAGATGTTTGTAGGCTCTGTTTTACGGCTTTTGCTCATTATCTAAGACCTTAAAAACGGAAAGACGATCCTGTTCCTGGGACCGCGTTTACCGGATATCTGCGATCATTGCCAGTTCAGCGCGCAGTAGTTCAATACCACGTCCCTTTGATGAACTTGTTTGGAAAATTGTTGGATGCGCAGCGACATGCTTTGAGAGGGTTTTTTCTGTCCTTTTCACGACCCCAATAAGATGCTCATCTTTTACTTTATCACACTTAGTTAAAACAATTTGGTATGAGACGGCCGCTTCGTCCAGGTCTTTCATGACTTGGTTATCGGCGTCCTTTAGGCCGTGGCGCGCGTCAATTAGTAAGCAGACGCGTCGAAGAGAAGGACGGCCTCGAAGATAATCAAATATAAGCTGTGTCCATCGTTTGATTTCGCCCTTCGACGCTTTCGCAAAGCCGTAGCCGGGAAGATCCGCAAGCATTAATACGCTTGCCAGGGAAAAAAAGTTTATGTGCTGTGTACGGCCTGGCGTATTAGAGGTGCGAGCTAAAGTTTTTCGATTTGTTAGCGCATTAATTAGGCTCGATTTCCCAACGTTTGAACGTCCGACAAAAGCAATTTCTGGCAATGAGGTGTCCGGTAGGGCTGTATAGTCAGGGGCTCCCAATATGAAGACGCACTCCTGGGCGAACAGCCATCGGCCGCGTTCTTTCTCCGTTTTATCGATCTCTCTGTATATCTCCGGCAGATCCGACATAACCGGGTCTCCGTTATCTGTTTAGCGTCGTTTGCGTCGCCGCCGCGTTTTGCCTTTATTCTTAGTTCGAGCTTTATCTTTATTTGCACCCGAGGTTTGGGACGGATTTTCTACACTGTCTGTCGCTGCTGAGGGCTGTTTAGTTTTGCGGTTTCCCCTCGGGGGCGGCTTTGGCTTCCCAGGGTTTATGGCCGCGCCAGAAGCTGAAACACCCATTTTTCGCATTATTACCCACTGTTGTGCAATTGATAAAAGGTTATTCCAGGCCCAATAAATGACCAGTCCCGCCGGAAAGCCCCCCAAAAGAAACGTAAACACAATGGGTAACACCATAAAAATTTTCTGCTGCATGGGATCCGCGGGTTGCGGGTTCAGCTTCTGCTGCAGATACATTGTGATCCCCATAATGATAGGCCAAATGCCAATATTTGCGACTGCGAGCATTGGCGGGACATTCCACTCAAACAGTCCAAAACCGATTAATATGCCTAAGGGGTCGGGAGCCGAAAGATCCTGGATCCAGCCAAAAAATGGTGCGTGCCGCATTTCTATTGCGACAAACAGCACCTTATATAAGGCAAAAAACACCGGTATCTGGATCAATATGGGAAAACATCCCGACATCGGGTTTGCGCCCTCTTTCTTATATAATTCCATCATTGCTTGGTTTTGGCGTTGACGGTCATCTTTATACCGCTCACGAATTTCAACCATTTTCGGTTGAAGTTTTTTGAGCCGGCTCATTGATCGATACGATTTATTGGCGAGCGGAAAAAACGCTATCTTGATCAAGACAGTTAGGAGCAAGATTGCGAGACCAAAGTTGCCGAGGATGCGATGAAAATACTCTAGGGCGTAGAAAATGGGTTTTGTCAGGTAATAAAACCACCCAAAATCAACAAGCTTGTCGAATATAGGAAGGTTTAGCTCATCACGGTATGCGTCAAGTACTTTTACTTCCTTTGCACCGGCAAATAATCTCGCGTTAAATTCTGATGATGTGCCCGGATTAATAGATTGAGCCGCGGCAAGATAATCGACTTGATATTTATTTTGCCCATTTGGCGCTGTGTGAACAAAACGGCTGGTGTTCAGGGATTTTTGATCAGGAACTAAGGTCGTGGCAAAATACTTGGCAGTAATCCCGATCCACCCACCCGTTGATTTCTGGGTTTTTATTCCCCCATCTTCATCCTCAATATCATCGTAATCTAATTCCGTTAATTTTCCGTCGAAAGCACCTATCGGTCCCTCGTGTAATATCCAGAAACCGGACGTTTCCGGCGTTCCGGTCATCGAGACCAAGCCGAAGGGGTGAATCTCGGCCAACTGTTGGCTGTTGTTCGTCACGGTTTGTCGAACAGAGAACATAAAATCTTTATCGATAGAGAGCGTTTGTGTGAACTCGATATTTTCAGGACTGGTCCAGCGCAGCGTAACTGGACTGCCTACTGACAAAATTTCTTTGTCACTTTTCCATTTGGTGCTGGTGTCTGGGACAGTAATATTGGGCGTTATGGCTGCCCAACCAAACCAGGTGAAGTAAGGTTCTTTTGTGCCTTGGGGCGAGAGGAGTACAATGTTTTCGCTGTTTTTGTCTAACGATTGGCGGTAATCCAACAACGTTAAATCGTCGATCAGCGCTCCATCAAGTCGAATAGATCCCACTAAACGATTAGTCTGGATTTTTACACGGGGCACCGCGCCAAGGATGTTCTCACGGGAAACCGCTGCCGGTCTGGCAGGTTGTCCGGCAACGGGTGCCACAGCATTAGAAGAATTCCCTCTGGTATTTGGCGACGGTGCCTGGATTGCGGAGCTGTTTGGTGCGGTGGCTGGGGTCTCTGCACTCGTCCCGGGTTTTTGAGCATCGATTTTAGCGCGTTCTTGTTCCACCCGCGGCGCTTCAATAAATATTTGCCAGCCCAACAGAATAGAAACTGACATGACGATCGCCATGATTAGATTACGCTGGTCCATCATTAGCGCGGGTCCTTTTCGGGCACCGGGTCATATCCTCCGCTTCCCCATGGGTGACAACGTAAAAACCGCCGCAACGCGAACAGTCCGCCGAGCCCGGCGCCGTGCTTTTTTACCGCCTCGATGGCGTAGGCTGAGCAAGTAGGGTGGTATCGGCAGGTTCGCGGTAATATTGGTGATACAAACAGCCGGTAAGCATGCACCGGTCCCAGTATCAGCATGGTAGAAAATCTAGTTAAGGTCTTCATTACGTCCAACTATTTTGCGTGTGACTACCGGTGATTGGCCAAAATCTTCATGTCTGAAACAGATCGAGTTTGTGCAAGCTTTTCTCAATATCTTTTTTTAACTCATCATATTTTCGAGTAGGTGTTTCTTTGCGTCCTATTAGAACATAGTCAAACGTCGTTTTAGCGCAACGTGGGAGTATTTCTTCTGCCGCCGCACGAAGCCGGCGGCGAGCCCTATTTCTGACAACAGAGTTTCCAACTTTTTTACTCACAGTAAGCCCATACCGCAGCCCAGTTTCGTTACACTGGCTTTTCTCCACCCGCGGTGCTGCCTGAAGAACAACGCCGGGTGCGGCCCATTTAAGATTTTCGGCTGCGACTCTCAAGAATTGCGGTCTCGTTCGTAGGCGCTCTAACATTGCGCCGGTGCTCTTAAGCTGAGAGACGCTTGCGACCTTTGGCACGTCGGCGGGAGAGAACCCGGCGACCGCCAACGGTTTGCTTGCGCGAGCGAAAACCATGGCGTCGTTTGCGCACAAGAACGCTAGGTTGAAAGGTACGTTTCACGGTTGACCCCGGCTGAGAACTGGTCTGAAAGCTGGGCCGCTGTATAGTGATTTGTTATGCGGAAGTCAACGAAAGGCCATGGAAGCTAAAAAGCGCCCACATAGTCCTCTCTAATTTAAATCAGAAATGTGACGAGCTTGACTATGGTTATCTCTCTTTCGTGGACTATGTGTCATGCGCTAAAACGATCTAGTATATCATGATGCATTATTTTGTATCTGCGAAAGCTGGTCATATATTGTATCTTTATTCAAATCTGGAGCTAAAGCAGGCAGCTAAATCATAGCGTTGTTCCGCTTTAAGATGGTGTGCTCAAACATTTAAACTTTTCACTGTCTCGTTGCGTCTTATTTACGGTCATTCTTATAGTGATCGCAATATGGTTCGTCCTAAAACCGGATCAGTACGCTACTCTTGAAGGATTAAAAGCTAGTCGAACCATCCTCGAATTTTGGATTGTGGAGCACTATCTACTGTCGGTGATACTTTTGATCGTCGTCTACACCATATTGGTCGCATTTTCTCTTCCGGGTGCTGTTTTCATTACAATTGGTGCTGGTTTTTTATTTGGTCCGTGGTGGGGAACAGTTTACTCAGTAGTGGGTGCGAGCCTTGGCGCGATTGCCGTTTTTTTTCTGGCTAAATTTCTTTTTGTGGATTTCTTTCGAAAAAAAGTTGGGCGCTTTCTTGCGCCCATTAAATCTCATATGCGTGAAAATGAGTTGAGTTATCTTCTAATCCTTCGTTTGGTACCAATCTTTCCGTTTTGGCT
>CAZOHS010000037.1:0-18868 GCA_964579285.1 uncultured Rhodospirillaceae bacterium
CTTGCGATGCTTGCCTCCTGAAGCCGCCCACAAATTAACAATAAAGGCATTATCAATGGGTTTGGGCCCCAAGGACCGAACGCCAGATGACCCGTCCCTTGCCACATCGGTGTGGGGGTTAAATTTTCCTAACCCGGTTGGGCTGTCTGCTGGTTTTGATAAAGGAGCAGAAGTACCAAATAGAATGCTCGCAGCGGGATTTGGTTTTGTTGAGGCTGGGACCGTCACACCGCTGCCGCAGAAGGGAAACCCGAAACCGCGGATGTTCCGACTCAATAAAGATCAAGCAGCTATTAACCGGCTCGGATTTAATGGCACGGGGTTGTCCCCTTATGTTCGGCGTATTTCCTCCCGCTATAAAGGAGCAGGTTTATTGGGGGCTAACGTTGGCAAGAACAAGGCGACGATTGATGGCGCCGGTGATTACGAAATTGGAATCGAAGCCGTAGCAAAATATGTGGACTATCTGGTGATTAATATTTCGTCTCCAAATACCCCGGGACTTCGAACGATGCAAAACCGAGAAAATCTAATACAGCTAATTCAGAGAGCCAAAGGTGCCAGAGCAAGGGCCGTAAGCGACGTGAGCCGTCACCCGCCCCTTATCGTTAAGATTGCACCTGACCTTTCGAATGAGGAAAGAGCAGATATCGCATCAGTAATTACTGAACATGAGATAGATGGATTAACTGTAGCCAACACCACAGTTGCCCGGCCTAAAGGGTTGCGGGATCCTAAGGCCAACGAAGAGGGCGGGCTTAGCGGAGCGCCGCTTTTTCCGATGGCGATAAAGATGGTAGAAGATATGTATAAGCGGACGGAGGGGCGGGTACCAATTATAGGGTCAGGGGGTATAGCCTCTGGCGCGGATGCTTACGCGATGATACGAGCCGGCGCGTCCCTGGTTCAGCTTTATACCGCGCTCGTATTCGGAGGACCGTCATTGATCCCGAAAATTAAACACGACCTTGCTTTTTTGCTCGCTAAAGATGGTTTTAAGTCGGTTAATAATGCTGTCGGGACTAATGTTCGGATGGTTGAATAACCTTTTTTTAACGCTTGAATGTTTGCCTGGTAAGGTGGTGTTGTATCAGCGTGGTTACTTCGTCTGAATCCCACTCAGCGGGCCCCGTTAATCGGCCAAGTTCGATTCCCTGGTGATCAAACAGGATTGTTGTGGGCAAGCCTTTTACCTTTAGTCTAAACATAAGCTTTGAGCTGACATCGTGGAAAACTGAGAGGTTAGTTAAGCTCATTCTTTTTACGAAAGGGTTGATTTTTGCCCAACCCCCATGGTCCACAGAGATGGCTAAAACCTTCAAACTAGAACTTTTAAATTTATTTTGTAGTCGTTCCAAGGAGGGCATTTCTTTTATACAAGGTGCGCACCAGGTTGCCCAAAAATTTACGAGAATCATCTGTCCGCGGTAGTTTTTTAAGGTCAACTTTTGTCCGTATCCGTCTGTAAATGGAGTGTCAGGTGCATTAATAATACTTAATGCGGGTTTAAAACGGGTTAATTCACCTTTGAGGAGTGCACTGTTTTTTGTCTCTGCTATAGCGTATGTGCTTGAAACCGCCGCAATAATCGCCATTATCGCCAAGTTGATAGCAACGTAGTTATTTAGGGCCGTCTTTTTCTTTACTGTAAACATGGGTTTGAAACAAAACATGGGTGACAAAAAATATCTTAGTGGCACAAAAGGCTCCCGAGGTGAACCCAACCCAATGTGGGGAGGCGGTTTTAGGGGAGGGCCGGATATCCTTATGGAAAAAATTAACGCCTCTATCAATTTTGATAAGGCGTTATATTCGTATGATATCCGCGGGTCCATTGCTCACGTAAATATGCTCGGTGAGGCCGGAATTTTGCAAAAGACCGACGTAACAAAAATCTGCGATGGGTTGGAAGTTATTCGTTTGGAAATTGAAGAGGGTCTCTTCGAGTTTAAAACCGAGCTAGAAGATATACATATGAACATTGAAGCAAGGCTCGCTGAGTTGATTGGTGAGCCTGCCGGCCGTCTTCATACTGCGCGGTCCCGGAATGATCAAGTTTCGACAGATCTACGCCTTTGGCTTAGAGATGCCATCGACGAAACGGACAAGGGCTTGGCAGAAATACAATCCGCGTTGGTTTCAAAAGCAGAAATGCATGCAGATTGGGTAATGCCAGGCTTCACCCACCTTCAAGCGGCGCAGCCTGTGACTGTCGGGCACTATCTTTTGGCTTATGTTGAAATGTTTGGACGTGATCGTGGGCGCCTAAATGATGCCCGAGTGCGACTAAATGAATCTCCTCTGGGAGCGGGCGCTCTTGCCGGGACCTCGTTTGCGATTGACCGAGAAATGACTACGGCAGCACTTGGTTTTGATCGACCGATGGCGAATTCCATAGACGCCGTCTCAGATAGAGATTTTGTCGTCGAATTTTTGGCCGCGGCCTCAATTTGTGCGGGGCACCTATCGCGTCTTGGGGAAGAGCTCGTGATTTGGTCATCGGCGCAATTTAAATTCGTAAAACTCTCAGACGCCTTTTCGACAGGTTCCTCCATGATGCCCCAGAAACGAAACCCGGATGCAGCGGAATTGATCCGGGGAAAAACAGGACGGGTTGTCGGTGCCTTTGTTGCGCTGGCTACAGTGATGAAAGGGCTGCCACTCGCATATTCCAAGGATATGCAGGAGGACAAGGAGCCTGTTTTTGATGCGGTGGACAGCTTGTTGATGTGCTTGTCGGCAGCGTCTGGTATGATCCGCGATTTGACATTTGAACGCGATAAGCTCTTGCATGCGGCAAGTGAGGGCTACACCTGTGCTACTGATTTCGCCGATTGGTTGGTGCGTGAGGGTGGTGTGGCGTTTCGTGCGGCCCACCAAATCACAGCCAAGGTTGTGGAGATGGCAATAGAGCAAAAGCGTGATCTGGAGGACCTTTCACTAAGCGACTTGCAGGATATAGATAATCGGATTACCGAGGGAGTGTATAAAGTATTAGGTATGGAAAACTCCGTAAATAGCAGGACAAGTTACGGAGGAACTTCACCAACAAATGTGCGTGAACAAATTACCAGTGTAAAGAAACGCTTCGGACTATGAAGTTTCATAGTCTTATTTCTCTTCTAGTAGTCACTCTGTTCCTGGGATTTTCGCTCGGATGCGGAAAAAAGCCGGGTGACGTCGGGCCTCCTGAGGGGGCGCCGGAGTTCCCAACACAGTACCCCAAACCTAAATAAGGTCTGCACGTAATGAATAGCTTCGCATATCGTAACGGGATCCTGCATGCGGAGAATATCTCAGTTCTTGATATAGCAGCGTCGGTGGGCACGCCGTTCTACTGTTACTCTGCAGAGATGTTCAGCCGAAATTACATAGAGTTTCGCGATGCTTTTAGTGGACTGGACGCCCAAATTTGCTATGCCGTTAAAGCAAACAGCAATCAGGCGGTCATTTCCTTGTTTTCAAATCTCGGCGCAGGGGCTGATGTGGTTTCGGAAGGGGAACTGCGTCGCGCGAACGCCGCCGGTGTGCCGATGGATAAAATTGTATTTTCTGGGGTTGGTAAGACGCGATCAGAAATTGCTACAGCGTTGTCTTTGGGTTGTGGCCAATTTAATGTCGAATCCGAACCAGAGTTGGAAATTATAGCCAGTATAGCAGCGCAGAAAGGCCAGACGGCTACTGTCGTGTTACGTGTTAACCCTGATATTGACGCTGATACGCATGATAAAATTTCTACGGGCCGCGCGGGCGATAAATTTGGCATCGAATATGATCGGATCCCTACGGTTTACAGGGAGGCCAACAATAATTCTCACTTGGTGGTGGCCGGTTTGGCTATACATATTGGATCCCAGCTTACTGGGTTGGCTCCGTTTAAGGCGGCGTTTGATAAAATTGCAAAGCTGGTAACGGATATTCGGGCGGAAGGTTTGTCTGTGGACAGACTAGATCTTGGTGGTGGCTTAGGTATTGTATATCGCGACGAACGGCCGCCGAAACCTGCGGAGTATGCCCAGTTAGTGCGCGAAGTTTTCGGGCGCTATGAGCTGGAATTGACGTTTGAACCCGGGCGACGCCTTGCGGGTGATGCAGGGATACTCGTTACAACAGTAATTTACATTAAAGAAAGTGGCGGGCGCACGTTTGTGGTAGTTGATGCCGCGATGAATGACCTAATGCGGCCGACACTTTATGACGCTTGGCATAATATCGATCCAGTAATTGAGCCCCCCAAAAATACTCTAAAAGAACCAATAGATATTGTGGGTCCCGTTTGTGAAACCGGAGATATTTTTGCAGTTCAGCGCGACATGCCCCTTATTAAGGCTGAGGAACTAATTGCTCTGAGGTCGGTTGGTGCATACGGTGCCGTAATGTCCTCTAATTATAACAGCCGGTTACTTATTCCTGAGATAATGGTAAACGGTGATGAATATGCCGTAATTAGGCCTCGCCCCGATTATGAGGGGTTAATTGCTCAAGATTACGTTCCGGGGTGGCAGTCTAGTCTTCCGTAGCCCGTGGAACTGTGTGTTGTTAGTTGATTAATCATTTGTCATGAATAAATGGATAAGTAGTTAACCAGTTTTCTAACTGGTTCTTACCACTCCAATAAAGGGCAGGCTTCGGAACCGATGTGCCTTGTCAATCCCGTATCCCACAACGAAAACGTCTTCGACGGGAAATCCGACGTAGTTTGCCTCAATTGGTTCTTCGCGTCTTGCTTCCTTATCTAATAACACACATGTATGGACAGTTTTTGCGCCGCGGCTAGTCATTAAGTTTTTCGCGTACGCAAGTGTGCGGCCCGTGTCCAAGATGTCGTCAACTACTAATACAGCTCGGTCACGGACATCTTCGGTTATGTCCCGTGTCAAATTGACAGTTCCAGTACTTTCGGTGCTAGCCCCGTAACTCCAGATGGTTATGAAGTCGACCATCGGCTGCATTCCTGAAGAATCTAGGGCGCGTAGTAGATCGGCAGCAAAAATAAAGCTTCCCTTCAATATAACAATTATCAAAACGTCTTCCGGAAGATCCGAGGCTATTTTCTGCGAAAGTACCTCTATTCGGTCGGCGATCGTTTCCGCATCGTAAATCACGTCAATTTGAGAAAGATTGTGTTCCATTGGTTTGTCAGAGGATCCCGTCATTTAGCTACATCAACTTCGATGCGTTTGGCTTTAGCTGGTGGATTATTAATTTCAGTAGAAAACTTTAACGTTTCATTTTCCCTAACGACCTTTTTTGACAGTGTTAACTTTCGGTTCAGGATTGCAATCCCGTTTCCATCTAGAAATACTACTTTAAGGGTAGGCGTTTTGTGGGGTATTTTTGAGACACTTACCAGTTCACCGTGTACTTTCAGAGTATCAGAAGTAAGATATTTATAGTTTACATTTCTGATTCTTAATTTGGCCTTCGGGACAAGAGTTGTAAGCCCTAAAATGCTGTACGCCTCTGCAGTGGAAGGCCAGGTCGTTGTTACCCATTCTCTATATTTCACGGCACCGCCTATCGTACCGGTAACCAAGAGAAATAGAACTAAACATACAATCATACTAGCCCAGCGGGTTGAGTTCTTATCCCGAATGGTTGGTTTTGATTGTATAGTTAAATTTGCACTTTTAGATGATGAACTGCCATCATTTGGCGTCGCCTTTTTTATATTGACCGGACCCGATTTACCAGTATGGCTCGCAAGATTTTCTCGACCTGCCTGTTTTTGATGATCTTGGGCGGAGACACGACTAATAGTGTCCTCTGAATTTTTGGCAAGATGGGGTTCCGGCGATGCATGCGATGGATGTGTCCCAGTATTTTCGCCAATCGCCCGATACGCCATTTCCGGGTTACCAGGTATAGTCCAGGAATAATTACATTTTGCACATTTTACGGTACGACCATCTTCCCCGATATCCATTGCCTGAACGACATATCGCGCGGAGCATGAGGAGCAGCTAATTATCATATAATCTTAATACCCTATGCCATCAAACCTTTTAAGAGGGTCCGATTCTGGGTATGTAAAATACGCGGGCCCTCTTCTTGGGGCTATACTGCAACTTATTGATTTTTGAGTGGATCGAATGAGGAAATAGCAGCTTTGCCATATGAATTTGAAGATATCGTGTGTTTTGAGAACGTTAGTATGCGCTATCCGCCCAGTGCCGAGGTATTGCATGAGATTAGCTTTAAGCTGGCGGCTGGGTCATTTTATTTTCTAACTGGATCGAGCGGCGCAGGAAAATCATCTTTGATGCGATTGATGTATCTTGCGCATCGACCGTCCAAAGGAAGAATATCGATGTTTGGTCAAGATACCATCAATCTAACTAGGGATGAGCAGGCCGCACTGCGACGAAAGATAGGAGTAGTTTTTCAAGAATTTAAGTTAATCAATCACATGTCTGCTTTAGATAATGTGGCGTTACCGCTGCGTATTGCCGGTGCGGGTGAAGCTAAAATTTGTGAATATGTTTCTGAATTATTGAGGTGGGTCGGCCTTGAGGAACAAATAAATTCGACGCCTACGCGGCTTTCCAGGGGGGAGCAGCAGCGAGTCGCCATTGCAAGAGCTGTAATTACCCGTCCGCAATTAATCCTTGCGGACGAACCTACCAGTAGTGTGGATGGTGAAATTGCCATACGTTTGATGCATCTCCTGGCAGGTCTCAATAATAATGGCACGACGATAGTGGTGGCCACTCATAATAATGCGTTGGTTCAACGTTTTTCGTATCCAGAAATTCGGATTGAGAACGGAGGATTAAGTGATTCTTCCACTGGGGTCATTTATGAGCACGCAAGATAGAGTATTTCCATTCCGGGGCGACCCAATCAGTCGCTACCTGCCAATGCTAATCGGGTTGCTTGTTTTTGTGAGTACACTGGCGCTAGCAGCAGGCATGTTTCTTTATACTACGGGGGATACATGGCGAACGAATATGTCCGGTACTTTAACAGTACAAGTTCCGGCAAAAGCTGCTGAAGATAACACTGTAGACACCATTTTAGCACTATTAATGAATACTCCTAAAATCGTCTCGGCTAACGTCGTTTCAAAAAAGGAAGTAGTTGAACTTTTAGAGCCGTGGATTGGTTCCGACATCTCTCAACTTGGTCTTCCTATACCTGTCTTAGTCGACGTTATGGTCCTACCAGGGACAAAAGTCGATATCGAAGGGCTATCATCAAAGTTAAAAAAAATAGATCCCGGTGTGATTTTAGACGACCATTCCGACTGGCTGCTCGGCGTCAGGGAATTTTTTAATTTTCTACAAAAAACATATTTTTCCGTCATCTCCGTTATAATTTTGTCCACGGTTGCTGCCGTTATTCTCCTAGCGCGCACCGGACTGGAAATTAATTATGATATCGTTGAAATTCTCCATTTTATCGGCGCAACGGATCTATATGTTGCTCGGAGATTTCAAGTGCAAACGTTATTATTGCTAGGTCCCAGTGCGCTTGTGGGTTTTTTGGTTGGTGCGGGATCGGTGTGGATGATTCAGGCACACGCAACCGGGGTCGGCGGGGGCTCGTTCCCAGACTTTACTTTAAGTCTGATCCAATGGTTTGTGCTCGCGGCGCTACCCTTCATTATGACATTGTTATTGATATTTACAGTTGGGGTTACCGTCCGGTACAGACTGGGGAAAATGATGTGAACCGTCGCGCAAAAAGGCGGCAAAATAAGGGCATTAAAATAGCCCTGAGCATCTTGTTAGTAATTGTTTTTCTTTGGATGGTCGGTCTATACCATTTCGCAGCACTTATCCCTGAGGCGGGCCCAATATCGACCGAAAAAACAGATGCTATCGTAGTCCTCACTGGCGGAGCCAGGCGAGTAAGCGAGGGTTTGTCGCTGCTCGAAAGGGGCCTTGGAAAGCGACTTTTTGTATCTGGCGTTTATAGAGGCGTAGATGTTCAAGCCCTTCTCAAAATCGCACGCCGGGCACCGGGTGAGTTTGAGTGCTGCATAGCTTTGGGCTATCTAGCAGATAGCACTAGGGGAAATGCTGTGGAAACCTCTATTTGGATAGAGCGTGAAAAAATTTCGTCAATTCGGATTGTAACAGCGAGCTATCATATGCCGCGAAGCTTGTTAGAATTTCGACATGCTCTTCCTAAAGGCGTTCGCATCGTGACACATCCGGTTTTCCCCGTCGGCTTTCGTCAGGATAATTGGTGGCGTTGGCGAGGGTCGGCCCGTCTCGCCATATCTGAATACCATAAATACCTATTTGCTATTTTAGAGATAAAGTTTTTTGGGAAAGGAAACTAAGTGAATTTCGCGCGTTCCCTTATATTCAACGTAGCTTCATTTTCTTGGACGTTTATTCTTCTCGTTCTTTATCTTCCACTTCTTGTTGCGCCTCAGAGTTGGTTAGTGGGGGCTGTGAGATTTTGGGTCTTCGGGATTTTCTTTCTCCAACAAACGTTATTAAATCTTAAATTTGAATTTAGAGGCGTACACCTTCTTCCAGAAACACCATATATAATCGCGTCCGCTCACCAGTCGGCTTGGGATACAATAGCATTCTATGCCGTCGTAAGAGACCCTGGTTACATTGTAAAAAACGAATTGACTAAAGTTCCCCTATTGAGTGCATATGTGCGTCGGCTCGGTTTGGTTTCGGTTAATCGGTCGGGTAACACCGGAGAGATTCGAAAAATGATTCGGGGGGTGCAGGCTAGTATTGACAGGAGGCGTTCAATTGTCATTTTTCCTGGTGGAACCCGCTCGGCACCAGGCGACGAGGTGCCGCTGAAATCGGGAATTAATTCGGTATATCGCCAATGCGGGGTTCCCGTGGTCCCAGTATCTCTCAATTCGGGCGTTTTCTGGGGACGGAGAAGCTTTCTGAAGAAATCTGGTGTTATTATTGCCGAGTTCCACCCAGCTATCGAACCTGGTCAAGATATTTCAGTATTTTCGGAACTCCTGACCGACTGCATAAACTCCGGTAACAGACGTCTACTTCGTGAGGCGTTGAATCAAATTAATTGAGATTCAAATTCGTCGAATGCTCTCCAAAATTGATCACGAATTGTATCGACCTCTTGTAAAATTTCGTGCTTTGACCCGTGGAAAGAAATTTGTTTCCAGCCATACTTTTCGCATATGTCGGTCTGGGCACTAATTGAAACGACTTGGTCCGCCCCCGCAGTACAAACGAGGACTGGATAGCAACCGCTGGTAATTGGTGGCAGGCAGTAAAGAGCGTTTATGCTTTGAAATGCGGCATGTAGCCACCCAAGTGTAGGGCGATCGATTTCTAAGTTTGGTTGTTTTTCAATCTCCTTTTGACTTTGATAAAAACGCTCTTTGTCACTAGTTAGCCTATTATTCTCAAATGTTTTAGACTGTAAAACATAATTTTTCGTGCCTGGGACATACCTCTTTTGGAAACCTATTAGTTGTCCTGTGTGCGCAATTAGTCTTGCGAAAAGTGTGCTGACACCGCCTATTGATATGTCGAACATTGGAGAAGTTAATACCACGCCCCTAAAATTGTGCGGTTTCTCGAGTGCCGCCCGCGCTACAACATGAGCACCCATCGAGTGCGCCAGCACTATGGGTTTAACTCCACGCTGGGGTATAATGTGAGTGAGAAACCATTTTAAATCACTGATATATGTGTCGAAGCTATCAATATGTCCCTTTTGCCTATTCTCAACTTCTCGAACCGACAAACCTTGCCCCCTCCAGTCCATCGTCCAAACGTCGTACCCGCGCGTCAGTAATTCTTCTGCAGTTTCCGTGTATTTCTCGATAAATTCGGTACGCCCATGCAGGATTACAACCACTGCGTTCGTTTGATTTTTTGACCGCCAACGTCCCACCCTTATTTGGGTGTTATCCGGGAAGGTTTCAAAAGAAATATGTGGGTCGGAGTTTGCCATAGCTTAATGGGTGGATAAATTCATTATAAACCATTTATTTTGACGGCTCTAACAGGATTACAATGTTTTGCTTGTATGCGCGGGAAAGTTTGTAACCCTATTATTGCCGTTGCTGAAACAACGGTTAGCTCGATTAATCACATATTGTGAACAATAAGTTGTTCGAAGGCGATCCTTTAGTGGTCTTGAGAAGTACTCGCGACGTTTGCAGCAAGAGTACCAATACTATCGATTTCAATTTCAATTCTGTCGCCTGGTTGGAGCCATTTGGGTGGCGTAAAGCCAGCTGCTACTCCGGCAGGTGATCCCGTCGTAATCAAATCCCCAGGCATAAGGGTTATAAACGTAGAAATGTAACTCACAAGATAGGCTGCTGAGAAAACCAGGTCGCTGGTATTTCCTTCCTGGCGTATCTCTCCGTTTACTCGAGTTGTCAGTGACATGTTCTCAGGATCACCGGCCTCATCGGTTGTTACTATCCAGGGTCCCAGCATTCCGGAGTGTTCCCAATTCTTACCGGGTGCGACTTGGGGGCCGGCTTTCTGCCAATCGCGCACACTGCCGTCATTACAGATTGTGTAACCAGCAATGTATTGAAGTGCATCCTCCTCTGACACGTGTCGTGCTGGTTGCCCGATTACTAAAGTCATTTCACCCTCGTAATCGAAATGACTAGAGTGCGATGGCATCGTCATTTGGCCATTATGAGGAACAAAGGTCCTCACATATCGCGAAAAAATACTGGGCGAACTCGGGATGTCAAAACCCATTTCGATGATATGTTCTCGATAATTCTGACCCACGCAGTAGATTTTTTCGGGGTTTAGTATCGGCAAATCGAAGTCTATCTGGTCAAAACGATGATCTGGTGCAGCATGTGCTGCAACTGCCCTAGCTTCGTCGATGGCGTTAGTAGCGAGGACGGCCTGAAGAGTGTTCTGATTATTCTTCAGCAGATCCGTCAATTCGATTACACCATGATCGGTGACAACGCCAAAACCTTGACGACCATCAATTGTAAAGCTTGCTAGTTTCATTAGTCACCCTGTTTTATTCTGCTACAATTTTGTTTTCTAAAACCCCGATAGGCTCGATAGCTACGCTGATTTTTTCCCCAGGGCGCAACCAATTTTTCGGGTCATTCTCAATTGCGCTGCCGCCCGGTGATCCGGTGGCAATGATATCTCCAGGCTCTAGCCACGTAAATTTTGTTATATGTGAGATAATATAAGGTATTTTGAATATCATCATTTCCGTGGGGGCATTTTGTCTGGTTTCCGCGTCAACAGAAGTTTTAATATGTAATGCATCCGGGTCGATAATTTCGTCTCGCGTTACCATCCACGGGCCTATAGAGCCCGATCGGTAGAAGTTTTTCCCAGGACAATTCTGCGTGCCTTTTGATTGCCAGTCTCTAACGCTGCCTTCATTTATAATGGTATAGCCCGCAACATAGTCGAGTGCGTTTTCCTCTGGTACATGGCGTCCCGCCTTGCCGATGACTACACCGAGTTCGCCCTCATAATCGAGTTGGTCCGATACCTTGGGGCAAATTATTGGCTGACTGTGTGCCGAGAAACTTGCAGCAAACCTTGGGAAGATACTTGGCCACTTAGGCCCGCCGTCCTCGACTACTTCGTGGTAAGCACGGTAATTACGGCCTACACAAAAAATTTTCTCAGGGTTGGTTATCGGAAACATATATTCTATATCGTCGAGAGAAAAATCCGCGTCTGTCCGAGAAGCTAACTTCTCTATTTTGCTAACTGATAATCCTGAGATCGCTGATTTTAGGTCTGGATGATCATGTCGTTCTGTCATATCAACGATACCATCGTGTTTTACCACACCGTATGACTCTCGTCCCTTATGTCGGTAACTAATGAGTTTCAAAACCCTACCTCCCTCAACATTTTTTATACCCCCCGGGGCGCCGGAATCTGTTTCAACAGTTTCGTATGTCTCTTTAGTCTGATGAAAAAGAGCACGCAATCCTCTATCATTGATCGCATTTATTAGTTTTACACCAAAGTCGACTAGGTAATAATTATTTTCCGGTGACTTCGAGATGATGCGGCTATTTGGCTGGTGAGTGAGCCATCACTACAAAACCCTAAATTGATTGGGTTTTGCATGTTCGAGTTACGAATCGGTACCATTATTTTCTTTTGGTGGACGCGTCACGAGGAACACGCCGACAATCGATACGATAAAACCAATCAGAGCAATCATTCCCATTTTTTCACCATATGTTATCCAGCCAAGAAACATAGTCGTTGGCGGTGTGAGATAAAACAGGCTGGAGACCCGAGCGGCATTACCGTATCGCAACATCAGGTAATATATGTTTGTGGCTCCAATTGTTAGAACGAAGACGAGCCACGCCCATACCAAAATAATCTCAAACCCCCAATTAATATTCCCACTTTCGATAACCAAAGCGATACAGAAATTACAAATTCCTGCAGCGGTCTGTTGGACTATCATCACAACGCGCAAATCCGAGTGTGCGCAGTATTTTTTTTGATAAAGGGAAGCAACAGTTATAAAAATAGGTGTTAACGCTGAGAAAACGATGCCGGTTGTGGTGGCTGCTCCGATCCCGAGTCGTTCAATGAGCACCACAAAAAGCCCAAAAAACCCAAAAATAAATCCAATCCACTGCAGACGACTGACCCTCTCGAGCAATGCTATTCCCACGATCGCTGCAGTTAAAAGGGGTTGCATGCCGGCTATAAGCGCGGCTAGTCCTTGGCTCACGTTTCCGTCAAGTGCCATGAACATGGAGCCTAGGTAAAAACACTGTAGAGTAACCCCTACGATAGCAATGTGTGCAACTTCTCTGACGCCTGGCCATGGAATCCGGATAAAGAGTGCATAAACACACATTATAAAGACAACAAGCGCCGAGCGGACCCACAGAATAGTGAATGGTTCTGCAAATTCGAGGCCCCAACGCGTGATTGGGAACCCTGACGACCAGAAAAGTATAAAAAGGAAAGGTCCGCCCCACGCGATTGCCACATTTTTAGGCTTCATATTTCCTCACGGCGAGGGCTACGCCGGCCATTGAGATCATCAAACCACTGATCGCAAGCCAAGACAAAATTTCACCAAACATCGCCCAACCCATAATGGCAGTAGTTGGTGGGCTCAGATAAATTAGGCTGGTGACGCGGGCCGCGGCTCCCCGTTGTACAAGCCAGTAGTAGAAACAAATTCCAAAGACCGAAAGCCCGATTGCTGACCACAAAACTGCAAAAATAAATTCATTTGTCCAAATTATCGTCATCGTTTCAAAGGTATATGCGAGCATCAGCATTACAATACAGGACATAACATTCTGCAGTGCTACGCCGGTTCTTACGTCGAATTGACCACAGTACCGTTTTTGGTAGAGCGTGCCGGCGGTGATCCCGAGCAAGCCAACAAATAAAATCCCCAACCCCCAGAGGGTATCGACCGGAGAGGCTATTCTATCCCAGACCACTAACGCTAGACCGAAGAAACCGAGCAAGAGACCAATCCAATTTTTTCGGGTTACATTTTCTCCTAATACAACACCTGCGAGGACGCCTGTCAGTAACGGCTGTAACCCTACGACGAGAGCGGCTAATCCAGTTGAAATGCCAAGCCAGATACCATAGTAAACACCAATGAGGTATAATGTCTGTATACCGAAACCGGCAACCAGTATGTGTAATACCAAAGTCCAGTTTTTAGGCCATTCCGCGCGGAGCAAGAAACAAGCAGGCACCAGGATAACTGACCCGACTACGAAACGACTGGCCATCAAAGTGAATGGTTCTGCGTAGGGCAATCCGAATTTAGCTGCAACGAAACCGCTGGCCCACAAGAAAATGAAAGACCCGGCAAGGCCAGCAACCAGCGAAGAGTTTCGGATTGAAGTTTTCGGAGTTTTCGAGCTCATTTCAGCATTTAATTTTGGTGTCCGAAAGGTTACTTACAAAACCCTGTTCTATACAAATTATATAAAAATTGTAATTTCTTCAGCTTCATAACATCGACTTTGGATAACACTGTCGGTATATCGTTAAAATGTCTTCTCGAGCTATTCAGCTATTGATCGCTGCTGGAAGTCTGTTGGTTGTGATTTTTGGTGGCTATACCGTATTTTGGTACCTCTCTGTAAATGGTATCCAAAAAGGACTAGAACGTTGGGCGCATGACCATCGCGAGAAGGGTTCGCAGATCTCGCTCGGACACCCAACGATTTCCGGATTTCCCTTCGCAGTCCGTATCCATTTCGAAAAAGTTGATTTGGCTGTACGGGAAAATAGCTGGCGATGGATTGCGCCACAGATAGTGGCGCGCGCCCGGCCATGGAACCCACATATGATATCGATCAAAGCACCGGGCATGCACACCGTAAAAGGTTTTAAAAATACTAGAATGCTCCAATTAGAGGAGGCTAACGCACATTTTCAACTTAGGTCTGGAAAGCTAAAAACTGGAGCGGTGAGGCTGGCTGGGATTAAGGTAACCTCACCTGACAGTCCCAGTGTGACGGCTCAGTCTCTGGTGGTTGAAATTAAAACCGACGCAAAAGTTCAAACCGAGACTAATATATCACAAAATAACTTGGCGCTTACATTCGATATTCGAGACGTAAGTATACCTAAAGCTTGGGGTTTGGGCCTCAAGGGCGAGATCTCACGACTTTTTGTTAATGCTTTTGTAATTGGTGATATTCGGTTTTCCGTCAAACTGACAGGCGCTCTCCATTGATGGCGTGAGGCAGGGGGTGCCATTGATATAAACAATCTTAAATTAGACTGGGAACCGTTGTCTCTCCGCGCTAACGGAACACTCGCTTTAGACGAAACACTTCAACCCCAAGGAGCAACGAGCGTCGAAATCGAGGGGTTAGAGCCGACACTGCATGCTCTTATCGAGGCGGGTGTCATAGATGCTAGAACCGCTTTTGCGGCCAAGTTTGCTAATCGTACCTTTTCTGTAGGTGGTTCAAAAGTAAGACTGCCTCTTAGTGTTCAAAAACAACGGTTGTATATAGGCCCGGTTCCGGTGCAGCGGCTTGGACAAATTAGGTGGGAGTAACAGAGCCCGTGTACTGCACCAGTCGGCCCTAGTTTTTCCCGGGATTCGGTGGTATGTGCTGGCCGGCCTCAACGACGCCCCGACGAATTTCTCGAGTGCGACGGAATAGGGACTCAAGTTTGTCACCGTCACCAACTCTAATTGCTCGTTGTAGGCTCGCTAAATCTTCAGACAAACGCCCCAGCATTTCGAGCACAGCCTCTCGATTAGAAATAAAAATGTCTCGCCACATTACCGGGTCGGATGCCGCAATGCGTGTAAAATCGCGAAAACCAGAAGCTGAGTATTTTATCACCTCGGACTTGATATCATCTTCAAGGTCTGTAGCGGTTCCGACGATCGTAAAGGCTATTAGATGGGGTAAATGAGAAGTTATTGCGAGGACTTGGTCGTGGTGCTCAGGATCAATACAGTTGACTTTACTTCCTGCTGCTTCCCACAATCTGCATATCTGGTCGATTGCTTTCCGGTCCGTACCCTCAGGAGGCGTTAGGAGCAACCAACGATCTTCAAAAAGGCTTTCAAACCCAGCATCCGGTCCTGAATTTTCCGTGCCGGCGATGGGGTGACCGGGCACGAAATGCACACCCTCAGGCAAATGTGGTTTAATAGCGTTGATTGCCGAGACTTTCACTGATCCTACGTCACTAACAATTGATCCGGCTTTCAGTACAGGGCCCAAGGCTTGAGCGATTGAGCTATAAGTCGATAAGGGCGTGCATATCATCACAAGGTCGGCATCGAGCGCGGCGCTGGCGATATCTTTAGTGGTCTCATCTGCGAGATTAAGACGGACAACAGATTCTAAAGTTTTGTCTGTCCTGGCACATGCAATTATTGTATTGGCTAGGTTGTCTCGCCGTATGACCCTAGCAATTGAGGAACCAATTAGTCCCATGCCAATAAAGGCAACACGGTTAAATAGTATTTTTGTCATTAACGGCTCATAAAATTTTGGATAGCTTTTACTGTAGCTCGCATTTCTGATTCAAGACCAATGGTTATACGGACACCATCCGGTATTCCAGCGCTTTTTGTCCCTCTTGCAATAATCCCCTGAGACGGCAAGTATTTCATTGCTAAATTGGCGGTATACTCGCCGTCCTTCGGAAAGAGAACCAGAGCGAAATTTCCCACTCCGGGCACGACTGTTAAGCCTATGGCTGTTAGTTGTTCCGTAAGCCAAGGTTGCCAAACCGTATTATGGTCTCTTGAACGAGTTAGAAATGCGTGGTCGTTTACAGCGGCGATACCTGCGGCCTGTGCCCCGCTGGTTACATTAAAAGGTGGTCGTATCTTATTTAGGACATCTGAAATAGAAGTTGGACAATATGCCCAACCCAATCGTACGCCGCCGAGGGCGTATATCTTCGAGAAGGTACGCGTCATAACAACATTTTCATGGGCGTTTACTATTTCGATCCCTGGGGAATATCCGTCGCGAGTGACATATTCCGCATAAGCTGAGTCGATGACTAATAGAATATCCTCCCGCAATTCTGACCGCATCCGCGCCATTTCGTCATTTGTGATCATCGTTCCGGTGGGGTTATTAGGATTCGCAATATATACTATACGGGTGCACGAGCTTACCTTTTCAAGCAGCGCATCTACTGAAATAGTATAGTTTATTTCCTGAGCAGTTACCGGGGTTGCGCCGACGGCTTGAGCGAAGAGCGGGTACATCACAAAGGCATGTTCGCCAAACAATATTTCGTCACCAGGCCCAGCGTATGCCTTTGCCAGTAAGCTTAGTAACTCATCTGAACCTGCACCACAAACAATACGATCTGGGTTTAGATTGTGGCGCTCTCCGATTGTTTTCCGTAGATCCACACAATCGCCGTCTGGATACCGATGCAGTACGTCAGATACACCTTGGTATGCTGCAATGGCGTGCGGACTTGGCCCAAGGGCGCCTTCATTTGATGATAGCTTGATAATATTTTTGCGCCCGGCAACCGTAGAGGCTCCCGGGACATATGGCGCGATATCTGATATTCCCGGTCTGGGTTGCAGTCTAGTCATTATTTGGCACTCGCGTCTTTAAGCTCTGTTATCTTAAATGGGCTCGCGTATGATCCGAGAAAAATAGCATCCTCCGTGGGCGCTACCACTGAATCTAGAAGGCTGGCTATTCTAGGATCGTCTGGCGTCGCAAACCCGCCCAGTTCAGCATAAAATGCAAAAGAATCGCTTGATAGCATAGCACCACCAAGTAGTCGTATGGGTTTTATGCCTACGGCAGCTATTTCTTCGCTCAGTCTCGCGCGACTAATATTAGGGCTGGTTCTAAAGGCGTATAAACTTACGTCTCTGCCACTTTCTTCCGGCGGTGTTGTAGAAACGCAGAGTGCTTGTTCTCCACTTCCTGACACGGTGGCTCCGAAAGGGAGCCTGGCACATATCGCAGGTCGGCCGCCTGCCATACCAGCCAAAATTGGCCACCAAGGTGTCTCTTCGCTATACTCGGGGGTAGGAAGAACACCTACTGTCGCGGATCCGTCTTGAACGGCTTTCAGCACAGCTCGGGCTGAAGTGTATAATGCCATAGGAGTATCCCGACCGAAATGGTCTCGCGCCATTTCGCGACAAGATTGATAATTTTCCGGATTATATATCGCAACGGAAAATTCTCCCTGCAATCGTACCATCGAAGATATTATTTCTCTCCAAATTTGGACGATTGTAATACGGGGAAAGGAACCACGATGGCGCATGATCAAGCGACGGAGAATTTGTGCTTCGCGGGCAGGTCGCCAAACTGCTGCTCCGCTTTTGCTAACCCGCACGTTTTCGGCAATCGCAGCGCGTTCGATTAACAAATCCTGCAGCGCGCCGTCAATCCGGTTAATTTCTTCTCGCAAACTAGCAAGCGTTATATTTTTTTCAGACATATGTCCGCCAAATGTAAAAAATTTGGACAATTTAGCCCCGAGCAAAGATTGCTCTGGATGTTTCACCTAAAGGCGCCAATATTTAGTCGGCAACAGTTATAAATGCAAAAGAAAACATTGACATAGCGGCAGGGCGACCCTAGCTATGCTCCCCTTTTATTCCTGGGAGCAAGTATCAAGTATTAAGAGATGACTTCAAAACAGGATACTAACATAGTTACAGGGTTGAGCACTGAAGCACTTCCGGGATTTAGCGTCGAATTAGCCAGTGAAGTGCCCATGACACTCGAGTCTGGGGCGGCTATTGGTCCGTTCACCGCAGCTTATACGACGGACGGGGAATTAAACCCCGCTAAGTCAAACGTCGTCCTCGTTTGCCATGCGTTAACGGGTGATCAATATGTTTCTGAACGACACCCTATCACGGGTAAGCCCGGTTGGTGGGAGTTGATGGTTGGTCCGGGTAAACCGCTCGATACAGATCGCTACTTTATTGTTTGTATCAATGTCCTCGGCGGGTGCATGGGGTCATCTGGTCCACGTGATCTAGACCCAGTCAATAACGAGCCCTGGGGATTAAATTTTCCGGTTATCACCATTGGCGATATGGTTCGGGCGCAGGCCTTGCTCCTGGATAGCTTGGGAATAGAAAAACTGTTTTGCGTGATCGGCGGGTCGATGGGTGCAATGCAGGTCTTAGAATGGGCCACGAAGTTTCCTTATCGCGTTTTCTCCGCTATTCCCATCGCGGGCGCCGCCCGGCACTCGGCTCAAAATATTGCGTTTCACGAGGTTGGTCGGCAGGCAATAATGGAAGATCCCGAGTGGCATAAAGGAAATTATATTCAGGAAAAGACCACGCCAAAGGGTGGGTTGTCTGTGGCCCGAATGGCTGCACACATTACCTATATGTCGGAAACAGCGCTGCACAGAAAATTTGGACGCCGCCTTCAAGCACGCGATGCCGTGAGCTTTACTTT
>CAZOHS010000038.1:0-18203 GCA_964579285.1 uncultured Rhodospirillaceae bacterium
CTGCAGAAGACAATGCCAAAAATGAAACTGAAATCGTTGAAGTGCGCAACGAAAACGCAGGACAAACAGAAAAAAAACCGAAATCCCCAAAAGATTCTCCTGATACGGTTTCTTCGGACGAAGCAAATGAATTAATTCAGACTGAAGTTGAGGATAAAAACGTGGCGAGCAATAGCGTTGACGACAACTCAGAGAAACAGCCTAAACGTCGTGGCTGGTGGCGAAAAACCACAGAGTAGTTCTTATATTCTTGCGTCCAATTTGGTGACCCATTCACCGAAACGGGACATAGCCTCCACGATAGTCTTTGTTTCGCCAGAAAAGGATATTCTAACAGACAAGTGTCCTGTGTCCGGGTCAAAGTCGACGCCCGGTGCGAGTGCAACTCCTGTTTCTGTTAACAACCGTCGGCAAAAATGGACGCTATTATAAGTAAATTCTTCTACCCCTGCGTAGAGATAAAACGCACCATCAGCCGGCGCGATTTGATCAAAACCTATTTTCGGTAGTTCGGATAATAGAAAATCCCGATTTACTGCATATCGATTTACGTTTTTATCTAATTCATTGATGCAATCGAAGGCTACGCAGGCAGCATGCTGCGATATAGCCGGTACGGAGATATATATATTCTGGGCCAAACATTCCACGGATCGCAACAGCTTTTCGGGTACTACAACCCAACCTACTCTCCAACCCGTCATCGAATAATATTTTGAAAAACTATTTATAATAAACGCATTGTCTGTATATGACAGGGTGGATGTTTCCGCCAATCCATAGGTTATTCCATGGTATATTTCGTCTGAAATAAGACGTATCTTGCGCTCATCACAGTAAGATGCAATCGCGCTGATATCATCGGCTGTCAACATGGTACCGGTTGGGTTTGCGGGACTGGCGACTATTAAACCATCAATTGGCATCTTGATTCTGTCTAGGACAGCCGGCGTGATCTTATAGCCGTTGTCCGCAGCACAGGGAACTTCAACAGTTTTGATGTCCAAGGCATTCAATATGTTTCTGTATGCCGGATACCCTGGCGTTGCCAACGCCACACGATCTCCCGCGTCAAACGCGGAAAGAAACGCCAACATAAACCCACCCGAGGATCCTGTAGTCACGACAACACGGTCAGAATTTAGACTAAGCCCATATTTTTCATAATAATATTCGGTAATTCGCTCCCGGAGCTGGGGAATTCCCAACGCGTCTGTGTACCCCAGTCTATCCGTTTTTATTTTCCGTTTAGCGGCCTCAAGGACGCGATCAGGGGCACTTGTAGACGGCTGACCTACTTCCAAGTGCAGTACTTCTGCGCCACGAGACTCCAGAAGGTTTGCTTCCCGCATCACATCCATAACGATAAAGGGTTTAACCTGCCCTCTTCGTGAATTTTTAAACACCATGGTCAATGAGACCCGCTAATCGCTAATCCAAATCCTCTTGGGTCTGCAAAAAACTCACAACTTAAAGGACCTCTCCGTGACCCTTTGGGACACCGTATAATATTCGCCCTAACGTTTGCTTCCAAACCACTTTCTTTAATCGATTGTTGTAGTCCGGTTTCCATAAAAAATGTTCTAGCCGCTCTATTTATCGCAATCATCGGCGCATTTGATCCTCCGGAACCTGTGACAACACCGATAGCATCGGTGCGATACTTGTGCGCAAATATAATAGGCAATCCGGGAAACCGTTCAGCATTTGTATTTGCCATCAATATACCCGTAGAACCAATCATACGTTTCGCACCCAAGACACCATTAGCGCTAACTACGCATGCCACAGCATTTCCTTCTACATCGATAGCAGACAATCCCGCACTATCTGACCGGTTAGATGATAACGCACGAGTGTAACGACGCTTAATTGCCGCTCGCCACATGGCGATCGCCTCGGAACCTATTAGTCCGCCTGGAACAAACATTGTTCGATTCCCAAACGTGATAGTTTTTGGGGTCACCCAACTGGGGCGATACGAGGTCAGGGCAGCGGCAGGCACAGCCATATTAGTCGTTTCTTCCATTCCTGCTATCACATCTACAGCTACATCTCCTGCGTAAAAGCCCATTGGACCTCTCAGCCGAACTTGCTCAATAATTGATGACAATTGTTGCTGCACAAATTTTTGCCGCTCTTTGAGAGGCACACCATTAGAGGTAAACGATTGACGGATTGTTGGGTGCAAAAACACACTCTGGGGTAACTCCGCAAGCCTGCGCGCAAGAACTCTCGATACCGGGTAGCCGAAGCGTGCAAGTCGCTCCGCCGGAATAAGCAGCTTTTCCCATTTTTCCCTACCAAAACGCGCATGAATTGCGTACATCCCACGCACTGCCCCAGGAATAGATACAGTAGTGTCTTTAGTGACATATTTTCCAGGCCGGAAATCAATCGCAGTCGTGGTCCCATTTTTACCATCATGAACTATACAAATTCCGCCGCCCCCCAACGTTCCAGAAACAGGGTAGGTAACCGACAGAGCGAAATACATCGCTACTAATGCGTCTACGGCATTACCACCGGACGTCAGGACTTGTTTTCCAACAAGGGCAGACCTTGGTTCGTCAGAGACCACACCGCCTTTGATCTTTAAATACGTAATTGGATCCTTTGGAGGGCTCAAATCTCCGCACGCCGAGAATAAAATGCCGCAGATTAATAAACCTGAAGATTGACGGACCATGAACCGCCACTTACTTATTAGACTGCGACAGAAAGTACTGCCCGTGCGCAATTATATTTCCTCCATCGCAACCATTTGGGTTGTTACCTCATTTTTGCTGCCACAGAAAATGTTGGCTATCAGCGCAGCGCATGCTGCTGTAATCCGTGATACAGAGATAGAACATACCATCCGCGACTACGCTTCGCCACTTTTGACAGTAGCTGGGGTCGACGTAAAAAATTTGGGCCTTCACATTATAAAAGACAAAGCGATAAACGCGTTTGTTACTGCTGGACAGAATATTTACATAACAACAGGCCTTCTGATGGAGGCCCAACACCCAGGACAAATTCAGGGGGTTCTAGCTCACGAAATTGGTCATATAACCGGTGGTCACCTAGCACGTCTGCGACATGCCGTCTCCAACCGACGCAAGGAAGCCTTCGTTGGCCAACTAATTGGGGTCGCTATTGGCCTATTGGGAAAAAATCCCTCGCTTACCGCGGCTACAGGTCTCAAGACTAGAGATATTGCCTTAAAAAAATTACATAAATTCAACCGTATTCAAGAACAGTCTGCCGACCAGGTCGCAATTAAATTACTCAATCGGGCTCAAATATCAGCCCGCGGACTTTTAGAGTTTCTAACGCTCCTCGAGGAACAAGAACTTCTTGTGCGCGCTCGACAGGACCCTTACCTGGTAACACATCCACTTACCCGTTCCCGTATAAACTTTGTTCAAAACCAGGTTGATTTGTCCAACATCTCAAATAAACCAATAAACCCTGCACTACTAGCGCGCCACGCTCGTATGTTGGCCAAGTTAAAAGCTTTCCTGAACCCGCCGTCGCAAACGTTAGCTGAGTACAGCGGCGAGAATGAAGATACAAATGCTAGGTACGCACGAGCAATAGCGCTTTATCGTATTTCTCGCACGAATGAAGCTGTTGCTCTTATAGGTAACCTCATCACACAATCGCCAAATAATCCTTATTTTCACGAACTCAAAGGGCAGATTTTATTTGAAAGTGGCAAACTTACCCGCGCATTGCCGTCATACGAAAAAGCGGTCCGGTTAAAACCCACCGCATCTTTGCTGAGAGTCGGTCTTGCCCATATACAAGTAGAACTCCAGACACCTAGTCTGAATAAGTCTGCGATCAAAAACCTGATCCAAGCTCTGCGATATGATCGAACAATACCCCTTTGCTGGCGTCTAGCATCAATAGCCTATGGCCGTAATGATCAATTGGGCATGTCTGCACTAATGTTAGCTGAATACAATGTACTGACGGGAAGACCAGCGGATGCTCGTCGGCAAGCAGCAAAGGCCATTCGAACTTTATTAAAGAACTCACCAAGTTGGATAAGAGCCCAAGACATCCTGCACCAAAATAAAAAAGTCAGACGGTCTGATACAAATTAGATAAACATAGAGATTAATACTAAACACTCCATAAAAAGAGTATTTAGCCTTATTTTGTGGAATTTCTAAAAATACCAATTTTAAAACAGTATGATAAAAATAATTTATCGGAAAATTTAAGGGACCTCTAGTTATATGACTACCGCTACTGCATTTATCCGTTACACATTAATAGGTATCGTCTTAGCAGTGATTTTGGGCGTGACCCCATCTAAGTTAGCCGCCGAAAACGCCATCCAAAATCTATCTACAAAACAACGACAACTCATCGAACGTGTTATCCGCGATTATGTCTTAGAGAATCCAGAAATCATTGAGGAAGCTATTCGGAAGCTTGAGCAAAACAAAAGACTCATCGCCTCACAAGCAGACGAAAAACGAGTGTTAGAAAACGTAAATGCGTTGTATCGGGACCCTGACACGCCAATTTTAGGCAACCCAAATGGCGACATATCAATCGTTGAATTCGTGGATCACGGCTGCGGTGTTTGCAAACGCTTCCACCCAATATTAAATGAATTAATCAGAACAGATCCGGGGGTACGGCTGTTATATAAAGAATGGCCAATATTAGGCCCTAGCTCCATACTGGCATCTCGCGCCGCAATAGCGTCGCGACGTCAAGGAAAATATAAAATTTTTCTCGACGCGTTATTAGGATCACATTCACGGTTATCAGTCCGGAATGTAACAGCGCTAGCCCAGTCAGTTGGCATTAATGTTAAACAGCTCAAAAAGGATATGAAAAGTCCCAAAGTCGATGAAATTTTATTAAAAAATTATCGGCTGGCAGAGCAATTGGGGCTAAATGGTACACCTTCTCTCGTTATCGAGCAAAAGCTCTTCCGCGGCGGGCGGGACCTCCAAACACTTCGCGCAATTGTTCAAGACCTTCGGAAAAAAAAGCCTACCAACCAACGAGAATAAAAAGTCAATCGCTTTGCTTCGATGGTTGTGCCTTGTCAAAAGCGTCCAACTGCATACAGTTTTTAAAAATACTCATCAACAACGGGTATCGTTCAAGATCGCATTGGTAACGCTGTGCATTAAAAACCTGCGGCACGATACAAATATCCATCAGTCCTGGCGCGTCGCCATGACTGAACATTCCAACGGAGGAATCTTCGTTTAAGTGAGCTTCAACTGCGGCGAAACCCTCATATACCCAATGTTGGTACCAAGTAACATTTATATCATCCTTTGTTGCACCCATTTCATTTGAAAGGAACTTGAGTACCGCCAAATTATTTAGAGGATGGATATCACAGGCGATAATGTTTGCAAGGCCCCTCACACACGCCCGCGCTACTGGATCGCTAGGTAAAAATGGTGGCTGAGGTTGCACTTCATCAAGGTACTCTAGAATAGCCATAGACTGGTATAAAACAGTTTCACCATCAATTAGCGTAGGGACACGTCCTTGAGGGTTGATCCCAAGGTATTGATCGCTAAATTGGTCGCCTTCAGGCAAATTAACGTTGACACTTTCCCATTGAAAACCTTTTAAGTTTAACCCGATGCGCACACGAAATGCGGCTGAAGACCGAGAGAATCCATAAAGTTTCATTTAGTCCCAGTCCTTATTCTTAAAAATTGTATTAGCGCTTGAATTAGACAACATCTCATACTTCTCAAATATAATATTCTGTTAAAGGTGGAAAGCCATTAAAACATACTGACGAGTAACTCGCGGTGTATGCCCCAGCGCTTAGGAACTCTATTTTGTCACCAGCAATCAGACCTAGTGGAAGTGAGTAATCCGATTTGTCGTAGAGCACATCCACCTCATCACAGGTAGGCCCCGCTAAGATCACGGGACCAAATCGCTGGTCATCTTTGGCAGTAGTAACACGGTATTGTATAGCCTCCTCAAATGTCTCGGGCAATCCACCAAATTTTCCGATATCCAGAAAGACCCAACGTCTGCTGGTTTCTCTAGATTTTTGTGCTATTAAAATTACCTCAGCCTGTATTATGCCTGCGTCGCCAACAATCCCTCGACCTGGTTCAGCAATGACCCTGGGCATCGACCCTCTAAAATGTCGCTGCAAAGCATTTTGTATAACTTTTCCATATGCTTCTATACTTTCGATAGATTGCCGATATTGAGCAGGGAAGCCACCACCAATGTTTAGAAGTTCTAACTGGATATTTTGTTTATTGAGTTCTTCAAAGACCTTGGCTGTTCTAGAAATGGCCACTTCCCATTGCGAAAGATTTAGCTGCTGGGAGCCGACGTGAAAGGATACCCCAACTGGTTTCATCCCTTCACGTGCCGCGTCAGCCAGTAGTTCTATTGCTGTACCGGGTTCACAGCCAAACTTTCGCGACAAAGGCCACGCAGCGCCTCCGTCTTCCATAAATAGGCGGCAGTATACTTTGGCCCCTGGCGCATAACATTTTAATTTTGCCAATTCAGCTCTACTGTCAAACGCAAATCTATTTATCCCAAGATCAAAAGCGCGGGCGATATCTCGACCTTTTTTAATAGTATTACCAAATGTTATTTTTTCAGCAGATACGCCAATATCAAGGCAAGTTTCAATCTCATAGATGCTCGCAGCGTCAAAACTTGAACCCAGGGCCAATAATGTTTTAAGGACAGGACGAGCAGGATTTGCCTTCACTGCATAGAAAATTTCCGTTTGCGGTAAATTCCGGCGAAGAGCATGGTAGCTCAAACCAATCCTATCCAGGTCAACTACCAGACAGGGTGTTTCTGGTTCCTTTTCTTCTAAGAATTTTTTAATTTTATCAGTCATCGTGGCGGGTTTTTTAATGTGGGTGTGATAACAAAACTAAAAGAATATTGGTTGGGGTTTTTTCTTGTCCAGATTGCATGGCGGTAGAGTTACGGAACATTTCACATACCACAAATACAAATCGTAAAAAAAACTATAGTGAAAAAATAGGTATTAGGCCCGTGACATCATGTCCCCACGAAAAAAGATAAAGCTAATAGTGAAGTTTTTGCCGACTTCCGAATCATATTTCTATAGAACTGGTCGAATATACTGTTTATAGGCATTGCCCAAACGAGTCATCTTAGGGTAAGGCTTTAGAATTGTTACAGCCGTCATGTGAGTACTAATTTGTCTTCCAAGACCAAGATACTAATCGTCAATGGGCCTAACCTTAATATGCTTGGGGTTCGTGAACCAGAAATATATGGACGTATTAGCCTAGATGAAATTTCTCATATCTGTATAAGCCACGCCTCTACCTTGCATACAGAACTAGATTTCCGTCAGAGCAATAGCGAGGCAGAGATAATCGGCTGGCTACACGCCGCTCGTGATAATGTAGAGGGCATAATAATTAATCCCGCCGCTTTTACCCACACGTCGATCGCAATTTTGGATGCTTTAATCCTTACTGAATTGCCGATTATAGAGGTACACATTTCTAATATCTTTAATCGTGAAAGCTTCCGCAGTACATCGTACATTTCAGCCGGCGCAACCGGAGTAATATCTGGGTTTGGTGCTATGGGATATAAGATGGCAATAGATGCGATGTTAGATCTAATACGTTCGGAGGTGGGGGCCTAATGGCCAGCAGATTAGATATAGATTCAGACCTAATTCGCAAACTAGCCGAACTTTTGGATGAAACTGGGCTCTCAGAAATAGAGTATGAAAGTGGTGGGCGACGTGTCCGGGTTGGCCGGCACAATAATGCTGCAAGTGCATTAACCTCAGGTAATACCGGAGAGTTAATCACGCAGCTAAATAATACTCCCGAATCCGGGCCGGTAAATGCAACATCAGAAAAACACGAGGGGATACCAATTACAGCTCCTATGGTTGGGACTGTTTTTCTCGCTCCAGAACCTGGCGCTGAGCCTTTTGTGAAGTTGGGCGACGTCATAACTGAAGGGGATACTGTTATGCTTATCGAAGCGATGAAGACATATAATCCCATACGGGCGACTAAAACAGGTAAAGTCCTGAAAATACTAGTTGAAGATGCGACCCCAGTTGAGTTTGGTGAAGAACTGGTGCTAATAGAATAGCTTCGAGATCAAATTAAACTTAAACGCTAATGTTTGAAAAAATCCTTATAGCGAATCGTGGCGAAATAGCGCTTCGAATTCATAGAGCTTGCCGAGAGATGGGTATAGCAACAGTAGCGGTGCACTCGACGGCCGACGCTGACGCTATGCATGTTCGTCTGGCTGATGAAAGTATTTGCTTAGGTCCTCCTTCTGCAAAGGATAGTTACTTAAATATTCCAGCAATTGTGTCCGCGGCTACTATCGTTGGGGCTAATGCCGTTCACCCAGGATACGGTTTTCTCTCAGAAGATTCTGGTTTTGCGTCGATTCTGGAGGAACACGGTTTTACATTTATCGGACCAAAACCTGAGCATATAGCCTTGATGGGTGATAAGGTTGCAGCAAAGGAAGTTCTTGAGAAGTTCGGCGTACCCGTAGTGCCCGGCTCAAATGGGGTAGTTGAAAACCCAGAAGAGGCGCGGGCAGTATCTGAGAAAATCGGTTACCCAGTATTAATCAAAGCGGCGGGTGGAGGTGGCGGACGCGGTATGCAAGTTGTTCGCCAACCAAGTGATATGGAATCAGCATATACTATTGCCCGAGCTGAAGCGAAAGCAAGTTTCCGAAATGATACCGTTTACGTAGAAAAATTTTTAGAAACACCAAGGCACATTGAAGTTCAGGTATTTGCAGACAGCCATGGGAGTGCTGTTCACCTCGGTGAAAGGGATTGTTCGCTACAACGTCGCCACCAAAAAGTTCTGGAAGAAGCGCGTTCGCCGGCACTAACCGAAACCGAACGCAATAAAATCGGCGAAATTGCCTCGGCGGCAATAAAGCGACTAGGCTATGAAAATGCCGGGACCATAGAATTTCTTTACGAAGATGGAAATTTTTACTTTATAGAAATGAATACGCGGTTACAGGTTGAACACCCCGTAACGGAAATGATTACGGGCGTGGACATGGTTAGAGAACAGATACGTGTCGCCGATGGGTTACCTTTGTCATTTTCTCAGGACACTATTTCTTTCAACGGTCACGCTATTGAATGCCGCATTACCGCGGAGGATCCTGAAACCTTTGCCCCTTCACCCGGAAAAGTAACTGATTATCATCCACCGGGTGGGTTATCCGTTCGAGTCGATTCAGGGCTTTACTCCGGTTACGAAGTGCCCGCTTATTATGACAGTTTAGTTTCGAAGCTAATTGTACATGGTCAAAGTCGAAATGAATGTTTGATGCGACTTCGGCGATCACTGGAGGAGTATGTTATTGGTGGTATAAAAACAACAATCCCGCTTCATGAAAAGATTATAGAAAATCCGGCATTTTTAAATGGAGAATATGATATTCATTGGCTGGAACGCTTTGTTTCTGACAACTCAACTTAATCTTGATCGATTTAAACACCGTCTTTGATGAGTAAGCTAACACCAGAGATCCTTTTACGTGCCTATGCGATTGGGTTATTCCCAATGGCAGAGCATAGGAATGATGCGACGCTTTATTGGATTGACCCCGAAACACGGGGAATACTGCCTTTAAATAAGTTCCATATACCACGCCGACTTAGAAGGACAATTCGGGCTGGAACATACCATATACGCTGCAATACAGCCTTCGAAGACGTTATACGAGCGTGTTCTGCCCCTCGAAAAGGAAATAATGAAAGTTGGATTAACGAGGAAATAGTATCACTTTACACAGAATTACACGGCATGGGTCGCGCCCATTGCGTAGAAACGTGGCATCATGGGAAGCTTGTAGGCGGTTTGTATGGCGTCGTTTTAGGGGCCGCTTTTTTTGGGGAAAGTATGTTCAGCGAAGAACGTGACGCTAGTAAAGTCGCACTAGTGCATTTGGTTGCCCGCCAAAAAAAAAGTGAGATTCGACTATTAGACACCCAGTTCATCACAGAACACCTTTCTCAATTTGGCGGTGTAGAATTACCCCGTGCGGGCTACCGCCAAATTTTGTCGTCAGCTCTGGACGTAAGCGCTGTATTTCAAAGTGAATTATCTTATTCTGAGCTTGAAACGTTTTTACAATCTACAACCCAAACGTCGTAGACGGGGTGTTCAATAGCCGAAACAGCTGGGCTAGAGCTAAACATCCAACCGGCAAATAGTTGCTGAGCACTCTCGCCTAATCGACGCTCCTGAATCTCGATGTATGCTGTTGTTTCCGGAGTTTCCTCAGGGGGACGCTTGTGACAACGTTTGACAACGATATCTAAAGTTCCAAAACGGACAGTTAAACCCACTGGTGCTTCAATTTTTGATACACGCGCAGTGATTTTATCTAAGCCTTGCAGGAGTGCTGCTTGCCATTCGACGCGACTTTGTGGTGAGGACCAACTAGAACTGTTTATACCCAAAACTAGACCGGTTATAGACACCGCCCAAAAAATAAAACGGTACCTAAGCTTTCGATTAGTTTCGTTGTCCGGCATCTTTCTTGGTCTGACTGAATATCATCTTTCCTACCAAGCCCATAAGATCAATGGAACCTTGCGTAACTGTAATCTCGTCACCGGAGGTTAACATTTCGTCGGAACCGCCAGGCGATAAAGAAAGATATTTTTGACCCAAGAGCCCTTCTGCCGCCACTGAGATAGAGGTATCAGCTGGTATTTTGACATCAGCCTCAATGGATATTGATACTTCCGCAAAGTAAGTTTTAGGATCTAGAGAGGCTGACGTAACCGAGCCAATCTTTATCCCACTCATTCTGACCGCGGAACCCACTAATATTCCGTCTATCCGATCAAATTTGGCTTTAATGTCATACCCGTTCGTTGAACTTATATCTGCCTTATTATACGCAAAAATGATAACAAAGGCAGCGACTAGCAGGACAACAGCGCCCATTACTGTTTCGATTAAATTGTTACGCATACGTCATCTTCCCAACGTAAACCCCTTCGTAGCTTTCCTGCTTCTTCAAGATGGCTGCCAAGGCTCATAATCACCTGTCGCGGAGGTGCGCACGCCACCCTTTATAATATGGCCTGGTGGTTGATATGCATCCGCTGTGCCCGTCATATTTGGAACATGCGTCAGTTGCCAATCCCACTGCCGCCCAACATCGTCTGTAGGAATATCATTCGTAGTATGGTGTAACCAGGAGTGCCAAGCTGGAGGCACTCGGGACGCCTCGGCTTTCCCATCATACAGTAACCACCTTTTTTCCCTCCCACCTATCGATGGGCGCTTTGCACGGTAGTAAACATTTCCTTGGGAATCGCGGCCAACTTCTGCTCCCCATAACAAAGTGTATATTTTGGTTCCTATTGTCATGATAGTATTTGCATTCTGTAGGGTATTTTTATCAAAATTTACGGAAGTAAGCGCAGACTATGACAAACTCGTTTCGCTTCGTCCAGCATTGGGATCCATGCAAAGCAAGAAAAATATCGACGTAATTCTCATTAAAGACATGGGGTTAAAAAGACTGTTTTGGGCTAGATCCGTGTTAATGGGACGTTTAGGGTGCACGAAAGCTTTGGAGAGTTAGAATGGATGATGGAGTAGAGCAGAGACTAAAAAAGCTCGGAATTGCGCTTCCAAATCCCCCGACGCCTTCCGCAAATTATGTCCCTTATCGCCGTTCGGGGAACCAAATTTATATAGCGGGTCAGGTCTCCATCACTGATAAAAATGCCATAAAAGGTAAAGTTGGTGCGGACCTGAGTACCGACGAGGGCTATTTAGCAGCTCGCCTTTGCGGACTGAATATACTGGCTCAACTTACCGCTGCTATTGGACCTGATATAGATAGCGCTAAAGCTATTAAGCTTGGCGGATTTGTCAACGCACCTTCAGACTTCGTCGACGCCCCAGCAGTAATTAATGGTGTCTCCGATTTGTTTGTAGAGATAATGGGCCAAGACGCTGGCCAACATGCGCGTTTTGCCGTGGCGGTGTCTTCGCTCCCAGGGGGAGCCGCCGTTGAGGTTGACGCTATCTTTGAGATTACGTAAGAATGCCAGACGGAGGGAACGCGTTAACGATCAAGGTCATTTCGTCACTAACTGAAGTGCCAAAGACTCAATGGGACGCGTGCGCCGGTAATCAGAATCCTTTTGTGTCGCATACGTTTTTAAAATGCTTAGAAGACTCTGAAGCTGTATGTAATGAAACGGGGTGGCTACCCCAACACATTCTTATCGAAAATGACACGGGCCTAGCTGGATGTGTTCCCTGTTATCTAAAAAATCATTCGCACGGTGAATATGTGTTCGATTGGGGTTGGGCAGACGCATTTGAACGCGCAGGTGGGCAATACTATCCAAAGCTACAGGTATCCGTACCATTTTCACCGGTCACTGGGCCTCGCCTTCTTGTGCGTGACGGTGTCGATGTCGAACGAACACAAGCAATGCTGACAGCGGGCCTTTTGGAACTAAGTAAACAGCATGGTGTCTCTTCACTCCATGTTACATTTCCAACCGAAGATGAGTGGACTACTTTGGGGGAAAAGGGCCTTCTTCAAAGGCAAGGCCAACAATTCCACTGGCATAACAACGGATATAAAACATTTGACGATTTTATGGAGACCCTAAATTCGCGTAAGCGAAAAATGATTCGAAAAGAACGCACTGCAGCCAATAAAGAAGTCGAAATAGAAGTCCTTACTGGCGATAAGGTTCAATCGCATCATATGGACGAATTTTATCAATTTTACATCAACACAATAGATCGTAAGTGGGCTCATGCTTACTTGAATAATGAATTCTTTCAACTTATTCACGAACGAATGCCAGAAAATATAGTCTTGGTGAGAGCTACCCAGAGCGGCAAAGCTGTTGCCGGCGCACTAAACCTCCGTGGACCGGATACGCTATGGGGTCGCAATTGGGGATGCAGCGAACGATTTCGTATGCTTTATTTTGAGGCTTGCTTCTATAGAAGTATAGAATTCGCGATCGAAAATGGTTTAGCAAGAGTCGAAGCGGGGGCCCAGGGTCCCCATAAAATTAGTCGCGGTTATTTGCCTCATCCAACCTACAGCGTTCATTGGATCAGGGACGAAGGCTTTAGAACCGCTGTTGAAAAATATCTGCAACAAGAACGACGTGGCGTAAACGCGGAGATGACATTACTAACGAAACTGTCACCATTCAAACGTGAGGAAAAAACCCTTGAATGACGTTGAGGACATAAACTATAGAAACATTGACGGTCATTCTTTACTAGGGCGCATGTACCACCCAACAACATCAGGTCCGACAAATTGGGTCATAGACGTTCATGGAGGGGCTTGGGGTTCCGGAGATCGACTGAATAACGCGATCATCCATGAAGACCTAGCTCGAAACGGTATAGGAGTATTTTCCCTTGATTTTCGCCTTTCAGACGTGGCGCAACACCCATTGCCCGTGGCAGATATTTCATATGGGATACGATGGTTTAAAGCCAACAAAAACGTGCTTGGTTTGCAAGTGTTAGCAATAGGCGGATTGGGCACGTCTAGCGGAGCACAGCAGCTTGGGTTAGTCGCTCTTCGACCTAGTGATGAAAACTGGAAAACCGCAGATATTGGGCTCACTAATATATCCCCTTGTATCGATTTTTTTGTAGCGTGTTGGCCTGTGCTGGACCCATTGGCACGGTATCAAATGGTTCTGGATATGGGAAACGACAGACTTTGTGCGGCACATGACGCCTATTTTCGATCCAAAGACGATATGGAAACAGGCAACCACTATCTTATTCTGCAGCGCAATGAAGAAGAACTGACTCCCCCCATGTTGATTATACAAGGTACAAACGACGCGAATGTAAACCATAGTTGGCAAGATAGGTTTGCCGACTTATACAAAGCAAAAGGAGGCAGGGTAGAGGTTCACAAATACGATGCACAGCCACACACGTTCGTGACATCAGACCCTTCAAATGGAGCGTCTATAGCGGCTATTAAAAAAATTAGAGAATTTGTGATGCGAGCAGTTTGAACGCCCAGTACACCGACTGGAAACTTCCAAATATAAAGCTCGTACTAGAAGCTTGTTTAAACACCGTGGTTGCAATGTTACTCCACTAATTCTTCTATTCGACCGTCACCAGGATCGATATCACCATCCGGATCCTTGGCTTGGGCGCCCTTTGGGGGAGCGGCCTGGATCACAAAGGTAAGTTTGTCTTCGTCTTTCGTTACATCAACCTGCACAACTCCGCCCTTTGCCAACTTTCCAAACAAAATTTCATCAGCAAGAGGTTTTTTAATATTTTCTTGAATAACCCTGGCCAATGGTCTGGCACCATAAGCTTCATCATACCCCTTACGACACAGCCAATGCCTTGCCTCACCAGTTAGTTCAAAAGTAACGTTGCGATCTTCTAGTTGCGCTTCCAACTGCATAATAAATTTGTCGACAACACGAAGGACAACATCTTTTGGCAAGCTAGAAAACGGGATGGTTGAGTCTAGCCGATTACGAAACTCTGGAGTAAACATCCGCTTTATTGCCTCTTCATCTTCACCAACACGCACAGATCGTTCAAATCCAATGGCTGGTTTTGCCATATCAGCCGCACCAGCATTAGTAGTCATAATAAGAATCACATTTCGAAAATCCACGCTTTTGCCGTTATGATCGGTCAGCCGACCGTGATCCATTATTTGCAAAAGAATATTGAACACATCGGGGTGTGCTTTTTCAATTTCATCCAGCAGAAGAACCGAATGCGGATTTTGATCAATAGCATCTGTTAATAACCCACCTTGATCAAACCCCACATAACCGGGAGGGGCACCGATAAGGCGCGAAACAGAATGACGTTCCATATATTCCGACATATCAAAACGCGTCAACTCAATACCCATGGTGATTGCGAGTTGTCGGGCCACCTCAGTCTTTCCCACGCCTGTTGGCCCGGAAAACAGGTACGAGCCAATAGGTTTGTCTGGTTCTCGCAATCCCGCACGTGCAAGCTTAATTGAGGACGCTAGTGCTTCGATCGCGCGATCTTGTCCGAATACAACGGTCTTGAGATCACGGGCAAGATTTTGCAGAGAGTCCTTATCTGATCGCGAAACACTTTTGGGGGGTATCCGCGCAATCTTTGCTACTACAACCTCAACATCTTTCACCGTGATAAGCTTCTTTCGGCGGCTTTCTGGTAGGAGTTTTTGGGCTGCCCCCACCTCATCAATCACGTCAATAGCTTTGTCCGGCAGTTTACGATCATTTATATATTTTGATGCTAGTTCTACAGCCGTTCGAATAGCTGCAGCCGTATAACGAACCCTATGATGCTTCTCATAGTGGGGTTTAAGCCCTCGCAGTATCTTTACTGCGTCTTCTACACTTGGTTCCGGCACGTCTATCTTTTGGAAACGCCGAGCCAGTGCTCGATCCTTTTCAAAATAGGAACGATACTCTTTGTATGTGGTTGAACCGATACATTTTAGAGAGCCTCCTTGAAGCGCTGGCTTCAAAAGATTTGACGCATCCATCGATCCACCACTTGTCGCGCCAGCACCAATTACAGTGTGTATCTCGTCGATGAACAAAACCGCATCCTCGTGCTTTTCTAATTCAGCCACAACCGCTTTAAGGCGCTCTTCAAAATCCCCTCGATAACGCGTTCCTGCGAGAAGCGCCCCCATATCCAAAGCAAAGATCGTCGCACCTTTTAATACGTCTGGAACCTCTTCGTCATGGATGCGCTTGGCCAAACCCTCAGCAATTGCTGTTTTACCTACGCCAGAATCACCGACATAAAGTGGATTATTCTTTCTCCGGCGACACAAAACTTGGATTGTCCGTTCTATCTCTGCCTCACGCCCAATCAAAGGGTCTATCTTTCCATCACTTGCCCTCATATTGAGGTTCACACAATAGGTGTCTAAAGCCTCTCCCGCCGATTTAGTACTATCACCATCGGTGTTATCTCCGTCAGCCCCGTGCACCGACCTTTCGTCTGACCTACCAGGTACTTTGGCTATACCGTGACTGATATAATTTACGGCGTCGAAACGCGACATATCCTGTTCTTGCAAAAAGTATATGGCGTGGCTCTCGCGCTCTGAGAACATTGCAACAAGTACATTCGCACCAGTAACTTCTTGCCGCCCAGAGGACTGAACATGAATAGCAGCCCTTTGAACGACTCGCTGAAAGCTTGCTGTAGGCTTAGGGTCGTCGTCACCTTCGATAACCAAGTTAGATAATTCATCGTCTAAATACCGTTTTACATCTTTCGCGAGCTTATCTATGTCCACGCCACATGCCTTAAGAACCGAAATAGCATCTTGGTCTTCTAAAAGCGCAAATAATAAGTGTTCTAACGTCGCATACTCGTGACTACGGTCACTCGCGTACCCAAGAGCACGGTGCAAACTTTTTTCAAGATCACGTGAAAGCATTCGCTCAAGCCTTTTCAAGAGTGCATTGCAGTGGGTGTTGATGTTGCCTAGCGAGGTCCATGACCTGCTGGACCTTAGTTTCAGCCACTTCATAGGTGAAGACACCACATACGCCCACACCTTTTTGATGAACATGCAGCATAATTTGGGTTGCCGCTTGTTGGTTTTTGCTAAAGAAACGCTCCAAAACGAGTACGACAAACTCCATAGGGGTATAATCATCATTTAACATGATTACTTTATACATCGCCGGCTTTTTTGATTTGGGTTTCCTTTCGAGGACAACCCCAGAATCTCTTCCTATATCTGGATCGTTGTCACCTGGAACACCGTCGCCGTTGTTAGCCATTTCGGCAGGCAAAAAGCGTAAATATCGATATGGGGTTAAAAACTGTTTCATAATCTTAATAATATAAAATCAACCACTGATAATCAAAGAGTATTCCAATTTTTCGCATTATTCGGCATACCGTAACCTTAGTTCATATTAGACACGAATCCGTGCATTGAGTAGTGTCAAAATTATTATGGGCAATCAAATCTTAGCAGCTAACACAACCTATAAAAGAATGTCCAACAACTGCTTGTTTTGAAAATCTTTGTTCGCTCAAACTATCAGGTCTGCTGAAACACACGCGGATTGGGAGTTGAATTGTTTCGGTACTCGGTAGCTTTTATATTTTTTGTATTTACAGTTCTGGGGAAATCGCCGGATGGGGAGGCTAAATATGCCTCTATCGTTGTTGACGCAAAAACTGGGCGGGTTCTGTATTCTGTAAACTCCAATACAAAGAATTACCCCGCTTCACTCACCAAAATTATGACACTTTTTATAACCTTTGATGCAATAAAAAGTGGGTTTCTAAGCCTTAGACAAAGGCTACCCGTTTCACGTATTGCGGAAAGCCGATCACCTTCGCGACTGGGGTTAAGACGCGGAGATACAATATCGGTCGAAAATGCGATTGGGGCCCTCGCTACCAAGTCAGCAAATGATATCGCAACAGTGCTTGCGGAATCGATCGGTGGTACCGAACGAAAATTCGCCAGGATTATGACGCGCCGAGCCAGGGCATTGGGAATGAAAAATACAACTTTTAGGAATGCCTCTGGCTTACCCAACCGGGGCCAACTAAGTTCGGCAAAAGATATGGCCATCCTTGCGCGGGCATTGCTGAATCACCATCCAGACATGTATCATTATTTTTCAAAAAAAACCTTTACCTACAATGGCTTAACGTATAGGACCCATAACAAGTTAATGTCGCGGTATGCTGGGATGGACGGTATAAAAACTGGTTATATCCGTGCTTCCGGATTTAATTTAGTGGCCTCCGCTAAACGTGCCCAAAATAGAGTTATAGGGGTAGTTTTTGGCGGCAAAACCCCTCGGTCCCGCGACCGCCATATGAAACGATTACTTGATAAGGGCTTTCGAGTATTGATTAGCACTCAACCTGTTACCGTTGCATCAAAAAGAATAACTTCGCGTAAGTTCCCGACGAAACAAACAAAAGTTTCACCGAGACCAGTCAAACATGCCTCTCGTTCAATAGCGCGACACAAGGCTGTGAAATACCAACAATATACGATCAAAAGAGCAGCAAAAAACACCCGCGGTTGGGCCGTACAAGTTGGCGCTTATAATCGCTATACGCCGGCCCGTCGCGCTATTGAACGAGCAGCGAAAGTGGTACCGAGCCTCATAGGACGAAAGTATCGGATCTTGCAAC
>CAZOHS010000039.1:0-18135 GCA_964579285.1 uncultured Rhodospirillaceae bacterium
AGCTCCTGGCCATCCGCCTCAGGGATTATAAAAAAATATTTTCCCGAAGGGAACGGCGGGGCCATCTACCGTGTTGTGTCTCGCCCAATTCATTGCCTTGGAGCTCATAAAAATTTGACCTGGGATTGAAAAACTAAGACCACTGGAGTCGAAAATTTACGTCCAACAAACGCTCGCAACTATTCTTTCAATAAAAAAGCGGCGGGTTAAACCCGCCGCATTTCACAAACCAAAAAAAGGTTATTAGGCGGCCTGGGCCATCTGCGCCTGGTCTTGTGCGACAAGATTGTCCAGTGAAAGGCGCGCAAGAGCGAGGGCTCCATCCGCGTGAATTTCGACTAAATCACGGTCTGGATTAAGGTTAATACGCTCCTGTTGGGCCTCCATAATATTTTTATCTTCGATAAAAGTCGGATAGATTTCGTCGTACATTTCCTGGGTAGCCGCAGGGTCAGATTGGCGGTACCCATTCGCTGTGGACCAGAAATAGTGGAAGGTCGTCTCCGTTTCCGGCGTTGCCGCGTGCAGAAGTCTCAGATGGAAACCCTCCTGATTGCGGTCGTCGCGAGCACCCGTGCCCGCTTCTAGGGCACCCGACCATTGAAGCACGATGCTCGGACCCACATATTCAAACTCCTGCCAACGATCAACCTTGCCGTCAAACTGTCCACCCTTTTGGTAGGTTGGTGGTGGAATATGGTTTTCCATCCAGCGAATAAAATAAGCTCCCTTTTCAGTCTGGCGTGTTTCCATTTCAGCTTCGACGTGATGATTCGGGTTACCCCCGATGGTCGACCCATGCACATAACCCAGGTGAGTGAGGTCCATGAGGTTGTCGATCATTAACATATAGTTCGACTTGATTTGGAACATTGCCTTACGGTGAGGCCATTTCTCCACGTTATCGTGATAGGGGTAATCGATAATCTGGCTCTCGTCCGCTAACGCAGGATCACCCATCCATATCCACAGTATTTGGTCTCGTTCTACCAGCGGGAAGTGACGGACATGTGCTTGAGGGGGGATATTTTTCTGGCCCGGGATCATGACGCAGGAGCCCTTCGTATCGAAGGTAAGTCCGTGATAGCCGCATTGCAGTCCCTTGTCGATTATGTGGCCATGAGTGAGGGGCGCTCCTCTGTGGCAACACCGATCCTCTAACGCTCCAACATTTCCCTCGGCATCCCGGTAAAGAACCATTGGCTGGTCCATAATGGTGCGCGAAAGTAGCCCAGCCTCAATTTCCTCTGACCACGCCGCAATGTACCACGCGTTTCGAACGAAAGGTTGATTAGCCTTACGGGTCATAATCCACTCCTATCAGAAACAAATTTCTATCCAAACAGGCTACCGATTTTCAATCGGCTAAGCAACATGTTCCGCACATCCGGCTTGAAAATTGCGCCAGATCTTAGTAGCCACTGTATTAGAGAGCCAATCATATTGCCGGGTGCTGTAAAGGAAAACGTTTATGACATTAAATGAGATTACCAGGGTACAAGAATACCTGCGGCTATCATTCTCGAATAACCGCATAAAAGTGCACCAACCGAAAAAACCGGGCGCACCGATTGAAGTGTACTTAGGGGACGAATTTATTGGGGTCTTATATAGAGACGAGGAAGATGGCGAGATTTCATATACCCTAAACGTTTCAATACTCGAAGAAGACTTGCCGCCAGCCGTATCGATTTAATAAATTAGATACGCTATGATCGTGGGGCGCTTCAATGAAGGAATAGGCATGACTGTAAAATATCATCTTATAAGCTCTTTTACCTGACCCTGGGTTCAACGCGCGGTCATTGCGATGCGCGCAAAAGACGTCGAGTTCGAGGTCACCTTTATAAATCTTCGCGAAAAGCCCGATTGGTTTTTGGAAATTTCCCCGCACGGGAAAGTGCCAGTGCTCAAGGTTGATGACGATATATTGTTTGAATCAAATGCAATCGCCGAATTCCTAGATGAAACAGTTGCCCCGCGGCTTCACCCGGAAGATCCTGTAGCCCGAGCCCGCAATCGTGCCTGGACCGATTTTGTTCCAACCTTTGCCGGAGCATTAACCGGAATCTATTATACAAAAACACGTGAAGCGATGGAGAATGGACTGGAAAAAGCGCCCAAAGCTCTTGGTCGCCTGGAAGAAGCTCTTCTCCAACAAAATGAAAATGGAGGGCCGTATTTCAACGGGCAAAAACTCTCTCTTGTCGACGCCGCTTATGCGCCATTTTTTCAGCGGTTCCTTGTTGCTGACGGGTTTTTGAAGACAAATCTCCTTGATCAGTTCCCGCGCGTAAAGGCATGGGCAGAAGCACTGTTATCAAACGAGGTTGTATCGGGAGCGGTAGCGCCTGAATTTCTCGTAGAATTTCACGCTAATCTCCGACGACAGCAATACTACGTTGCATCCCTTATGGACGACGGAAAAGCGGAAGCAGCAGAATGACCTTAATAATTGAGGCAAAATATTAAAGAGCGAAGATTCTATTAAACACGACACCGTGTGTTCACTTTCACGCTGTTCTGTCCAGCAGAACACCCTAGCGACTTACGAGCCTTCAGGGAGAACGTCGGCAAACTTGGCTCTGATTCTTTCATCTAGTTCGCGGCTACTCCGCGCAACCGCGGGAAATGTCTCTTTCTCGCGGAAGGGGATGCAAGCATCAACGACTACCCGCGAATTTCTGCGGTCTTCGTTGCTGTAGCTCATCGGATCGAGGTGCGTGCTCCAGCAGCCGTTCAAGATGTCGACGCCATCCTTCGGGTCACAACGTGTACACATAGCCCAAATTACATCGTTCATATTAGACGGGTCTATATCTTCGTCGACCACCACTACCCACCTATTGGCGTAAGCTCCGGCATGACACTGGGAAGCTATTAATCCAGCCTGTTTGGAATGACCTCCATACATCGTTTTGATAGAGACGGTAAGCCACATCCGACTGCCACCGGCCTCATGCGCCCAGACACCCTTCACCTCCGGTATACCTGCGGCTTCAAGCTGGTTCCACACGGCCCCACATCGGTACGTGCCACGATAAAAGGTGTCATCGTTTGGCGGCACTGCGGGAATAGCACCCAACAAAACGGGGTCATCTCGGTGCATAAACGTTTCAATCCTAATGGCGGGTTCAGGATGCATATCGCCCGCGTAATATCCTGGCCATTCCCCGAATGGCCCCTCGTCAACAAGGTCGTCAGGATGTATAAAACCCTCGAAAGCGATCTCTGCATTTGCCGGCACTGGCAGGCCGGTTTTTGGCATATTAATCACCTCAACCCCCTCGCCGATCAAGCCTCCAGCACAATCGTATTCATTTTTACCGTAGGGCATTTCTAGGCCCGCCACCATAAATAGAGCCGGGTGCATGCCAGCAACCACAGCAATTGGACATGGTTCACCCCTGTCGAAGTATTTCCGCATTATGATATCGCCATGTTTTCCCTTCGACACCATAACCGAAGCCGTCTTCGGATCATGCGACTGTACGCGGTACGCCCCGTAATTTATCCATCCAGAATCAGGGTCTTTCATCACCACCATGCACGCCGTGCCGATAAAATAACCACCGTCTAGCTCATGCCATTTCGGCGCCGGGATAGTCGTAATATCTATCTCATCGCCCTCAAAAACATTTTCTATTAACGGCCCCCCATTTACTTCCACGGGAGCATTGACAGGCTGGTCTTTCATATAATTTCGCCAATGATTGACCAATTCTATTTCACTTGTGTCCACAGGTTTCCCAAGCGCTATGTTTATTCGAGGCACAGATGTGAGAATGTTCGCAAGCACACGAGTTCCCTTTTGAAATCCCGGTATTTCATCAAACATAACGGCGGGGTTCGTCATTTTGTGCATATGAATGTCAACAATAGCACCAATTTCCTCATGGTGATCAGCACCAGTCACGTGCTGCAATTGCCCATTGGCCTCCAATTCACCAATCCAATCGCGTAAATCCTTGTTGCTCAATTCCCTGGCTCCGGTGTTACTTTGGCTATAATGAAGTTTAGGATAGTAGACTTCGGGTATTTTTGGAAATCCCGAAAATTTAAAATTAGACAAAGAATTGATGCTGTCGCAATGACCCCAGAAGACAAAGTTACCTAGTGATCACGTGAGTAAACTTCTCAGCATCGTAGCGGCCACATTGTGGGCGCTTACCGTGATACAAATTCTTGTTCCTTTTCCACGTCTCTCACTGGTTATGGTTGGACTGTTAATATGCTATGTCCTCGGCGCAATTCCGCGCTTGTCCTGGTACGCTCAGGTCGTCTGCGGGGTTTTAGTCGTTGCCGCTGTGACCTTGGCCTGGTCTTTTAGCGAGTGGTCGGCCCTTTTAACCGGTATCGCAAAAGCCGCAATTTTTCCTGCATTTCTCTCAACCATTGTATTGCTGCGGGAAGCAGCTGACAGGCGGCCGGAAGTAATAAGAGCTCGCACTATGTTTATACACTTGGACCCAACGAAGCGAGACAGTGGTGTATTGGTTGGTACCCATCTTATATCCGCAGTTTTGCAAGTCGGTGTATTTGCGTTTTTGGCCCCCATCCTGGGTCGTGACGCACCAGCCGAAGAACGGAGAGCAATGTGCGCAGTGGCGTTAAGGGGAACGGGTACAATGCCATTTTGGTCACCGTTCATTGTCGGCATGGCGGTCGCCAGTCAATATCTTCCCACGGTATCCTTATGGAAAATTGTAACCTTGGGGTTGTCTCTCGCACTCGTGGGGCTCCTTATTTCAATTATAGTATTTGACCGCAAGCCAGGTCTGACCGCCTTTATAAATGCACTCACAGCGTTGGTGCCTATAGCTTTCCCAATATTTGCCGCCGCGTTGATTGTGATAGGAACAACTACCCTCACCGGTCTTTCGACAATGGAAGCACTTATTATTTCCTTGCCTATCCCCTGTCTATTAGCGGTTATGCAAGCACCCAACGGCAATCCCTCACAAGCATTACGTCAAACAATGACCGGCATTGGCAGACTGGGGCCCGAGGTATCAATACTGGCGTGCGCAATGATGCTCGGCGTTGTTTTTGACGAGGCGCTGCCAAATATGGGGTTTTTAGAATGGCTGACGGCGCTTGAGTTGCCGCCCGTCGCGGTGATCTTTGCTGTAATCTTAATTATGAATATTGGGGGATTATTTTGCATTAACGCGATAGTCACCGGCACCCTCATGTTAGTAATTTTTACGAATGTTCCAACCGGCTTGAATGATCTAATCCTGATGCAAACACTATTAGTGGGTTGGGGATTGTGCAGTGTTATATCACTAGGAAGCCTCATGATTGCGACGGGCGCCACGATGTTCAGAGTTCCTCCGACAGACCTTATCACTTGGGCGAATATTTCGTACGTTTTTCTGACGTCCCTAATTATGGGTGTGGTCTTGACGGGATTAAACGCGCTTCTGGGCTAAAGTATCCGTAATCATATCTCGTGCTACACGGCGTGAGCGGGTTGTTGCAAGTGGTCCAAAACGCCTACTTGTGGATCCAAGGTCTCGTAACTCGGGTAAAACCCTCTTTGCAAACAACGTCATACTTTTTGCCGTCATGTCGAAGTCCATGTCGCCAGCATGCATCATGGCAATCAGATGTCCAAAGCCGCCTACTTTTTTGTAAAGCGCTTTAATTTGGCGAATAACGTTTTCGGGCGTTCCGTAAATAGCGACGTGATTTTTCCGGAAATATTCCAGTCCCAGTTTCCGAATGGCATCCGTACGCCCTCCCGTAAAACGCCCAGACAGAAAATCGGCATACAAGGAAGTCTCCACGTATCCGGGAGGTGCCCGATGCTGGGCCTCAGCCTTGTTGTGAGTGACATACCAAAAGACCCGCTCGATCACCGCCGCAGCTTCTGCCTCGGTTTCACCGACCGCGACCAGCGGCATAAAAGCAAATCTGTCGGCAGCCGGGCGTTGGAGACCTTGACTTCGACACCATTGTCGAACACCGGAAAACATCGCACTAAGCTTTTGAACAGGCGTTAGAAACATCGCAAACGTGAAACCCTCTGCAACGGTTCGACACGCGTGTGACAAATCGCTGCCGCCGGTAGTCCAAATAGGTGGATGCGGCTGTTGAAATGGCCTTGGCCAAACATTAATTTGGCGTTTATGGATCCACTTACCTTCATAATTAAATGGGCCGTCATGCGTTAACCAGGCTTTTTGAATTAACCCGATGGATTCCCAAAGACGCTCACTGGTTTCGGTAGGGTTACGATTTGAAGCAAAAAGCTCATAGGGTACACCTCGCACAAACCCACACTCCAGACGTCCGTACGATATATTATCAATCATCGCCATTTCTTCAGCACAGCGTATTGGATCGGCCAAGTTTGCCGCCGGGTTACCGAGGATCAGAAGGCGCGCCTTCTTAGTTTGGCGCGCTAATATAGAAAGCGGCACCACCGCTGAAGAGTTAAGGCAAGTGGCAGTCTGATGGTGCTCGTTTACCATACAATTCAAGCCTAGCTCATCGGCTAGTAAATATTGGTCAAGACACATGTTATAGAGGTCCGCGCCCTTTTTAGGGTCGTAGACACTACTAGGTAAGTTCAACCGCATGGACGTGAATTCGTTATCAGGAGGCAAATGAGGCCAAGCAAATTCCGTAAAATGATAGAACTCCATTAGTTTGCACCTCGTCTTCCTGACAGAAAACTCGCAACTTCTGCTCCAAATTTTTCTGGCTGTTCCAGATGCGGGAAGTGCCCCGCCAGTGGAATAGACACATAACGAGCGTCAGGTATAGCGCGTGCCAGGGCCCGACCATATTTCGGCAGTGTGAACCCATCCTTGACGCCCTGGACCACCAATGTGGGGATTGTAATTCTGTTGAGCCGATGCCTGAGAGATGGATTGTGGAAATAAGGGTCCCAACAAAACCGAACGATAGCCTCCTTTTGTCGCGCAAGTGCCAAAGCCGCCCGCTTTGATACGCCCCCTAGTCGAAAGTGAGGATCGTTTTCGGGGTTATGAAACTTCATAATCCGGACGTCCGCTTCGTTATGAAAATAGATGTCACCTATATCTCGATCGTATGGACCGCCAAATTTCACTCCAACTGACCCACAAAGAACCAAATTCCTAATTCGAGAACAGGATTTAGACGCCATTTCTAGGGCCAACCACCCGCCTACAGAGAAGGCCACCACCGTGACATCCTTCAAGTCAAAATGATCCAGAAAATCAAGCCAAATGTATGAAACCTCGTCAGCCGATCGAATAAAATCAGGCAAACTAGAACGCCCAAAACCTGGGAGGCGCGGGATAAAAACTTCATTATTATGCGTTAATTGATCCAGAGACATATAACCCGGGTCGTCAAGTTCGTAACCGTCTTCCCCGTGTATAACCAAAAATGGGCGTCCCCGCCCCTTTCGGGAAAAATCAATACGAACACCATTGATTACAACTGTTTCTGATTTAAAACCGAGCCGCAGTGACATTCTGTAATTTTCCTTTCTCCGATCTTATCGACACTCTGTCTTCCCGTCGACACAACACGAAAGATGGAGAATAATCTCCAAATAGAAATTTTGGATTGCAAAAATGCTAAAAATTCTGGGAAGGGATACATCCTCCAACGTCATGAAGGTTCTTTGGGTCTGCGCCGAACTGGGAATTGACTTTAAGAGAGAGAACACCGGCGGCAAATATGGTGGAAATGATACCCCTGAGTTCCTTAAGCTGAACCCGAACGGCCTGGTGCCGGTGATAATTGATGATGGTTTTGTAAATTGGGAATCAAATGCTTGTGTAAGATATCTCGCGGCCAAGCATGACCCCGGGCGGCTATACCCCGACAATCTCAAAGTTCGTGCGGTAGCCGAAAGATGGATGGATTGGCAGGTGACAACCGTCAGTCCGGTTATGGTTCCAGTGTTTCGTGGTATGGTGCGAACCGCACCGGAAGACAGGGACATAGAATTGATCGAACGCGCGCGATCTGCGCTCTCAAAGAAAATGGCAATTTTAGACAGTGCGCTTGCAAATCAGAGGTACCTTGCGGGCGACACCTTTACGATGGGCGATATACCCCTTGGTATCGCTGCGTGGCGCTGGTTCAACATGCCAATAGACCGGGAAGATTATCCTCACCTCGAAAGCTGGTGCGATAAGCTGTCGGAACGACCCGGATATCAGAAGCACATAATGAAACCAGTTACCTAAAAAGGTGCAAAATGGTTGATGTAAAAATTAACTTTGCCAGCGGCCTCTACGACCGTTTCTTGCCGCTCTACACGGGAGAAGTGATGCCTTCTGGTGTCGACCTCAATTTCACCGTTATAGACGACCCGCGGGAAATCTTTGACCGGATGGCGGGCGATCTTGAGTTTGACGCCTGCGAGATGTCTGGCACTGAATATATTACCAGAATGTCGACTGGGAATTGCCCATTTATAGCGATCCCCGTCATTGCATCTCGGATGTTCCGGCACGGGTTTATAGTGATTAACAAAAACTCTGGAATAAAAACCCCAAAAGACCTCGAAGGACGACGCCTTGGTGTACAACTTTATACCATGTCGGCTGCCATGTGGATAAGGGGCATGCTGCAGCATGACTATGGCGTAGACCTATCCAAGATTCGGTGGGTTCAAGGCGCTATTGATGGCCCTGGAGCGCACGGCGTTCCCACCATCCTGCCGTTACTAAAACAACCCAGCATCGAAAATAACGACACCGAGAAATCCTTGAGTAAATTACTTGAAGACGAAGAAATCGACGGCATCCTCTCGGCCATGCTTCCACCGTGTTTGGGGAAAAACCCGGATATAGTCAGACTGTTCCCGAATTTTCGAGAAGTTGAAGCGGATTATTACCGACGAACAAACATATTCCCAATGATGCATCTCGTGGTGATACGGCGAGAGATTTATGATGCAAATCCGAGTGTGGCCACCGCCTTATATGACGCGTTCAGCGCCGCAAAGAATATTGCGCTGGACCGCATGCGGTTTTCAGGTGCTTTGCGGTACATGTTGCCATTTCTGCCCGACGATGTGGATGAGATTGACCGGATCTTTGGCGGCGACCCCTGGCCCTACGGCATTGAACTCAACCGCCCGACGCTTGAAGCAGAAATCCAATACATGGTTGAACAACATTATATTGCTAAGCCATTTCCGATAGAAAACCTGTTTGCTCCAGGTATCGGACAAAAATGAAAACCGTCTCACCCCTGCGAGGGATCCAGAATAATTTTTCCAACGGATTGTCCGTCAGCGCTCTCTAAAAGGCCGTGCATTAACGGCGCATCCGACAACGGCACAATCCGGTCGATAACTGCCTTTAACTGACCTTTCGCGGCCGCATCAAAACAAGGCAGCGCGTCCTTAGGGTTGCTGCGCGGATTTCCCATAATTGTTAGTCTGTTGTGGTAGATCACGTCGAAGTCAACAGGCACCACGGGACCTCCATGAGCGCCCGCTGTCACCATCTTACCCTCTTGCTTGAGACTTTTTAGTCCAAGGGGACAAATTTCCGGATTGGCAATATTGTCATAAAACAAATCGACGCCGTCGCCGCCAGTTATATCAGCAACAGCCTCGGCGAGGTTAGAATTACTGTAGTCGACCGAGTGATCCGCTCCCAATCTCTTTCCCACTTCTGCTTTAGCAGCACTACTGGCTGCCCCTATAACATGCGCGCCCGCCGCCTTGGCTAATTGTATGCCGATTGACCCTAGGTTCCCCGCCGCACCAAGGATCAAAACCCATTGTCCCGCCTGTAATCTGCCCATATTGAAGAGCAGATTATGGGCTACAGGTCCGTGCCGGGCGATCACCGTCGCGTCAGCCATCGGAACCTCCTTAGGGATCTTTATGCAACATTCCATCGGGACCGCGGCAAATTCTGAATTCGCGCCCTGACACGCGATACCAAAAAGCTTCCCGTTGGGCATCATCATCGTCACCGACACATGATCCCCTACCTGTAACTTTGTGACGCCGTCACCGGTCTCTACGACTACGCCCGAGGGGTCAACGCCCGGGACATGCGGCAGGTTTAAATTTTCACAGTGGCGGGTCGCCGTCCCAGCGCGAACCGAAACATCTAAAACCCTATTTACGGAAACCGCTTTGACTTGTATTACCACCTGATTGCGGCCAGCGCTTGGCATCGGAATTTCTTCGTAGTGAAGAACGTCAGGCGGCCCAAACTTTTTAAACACCATTGCTTTCATTGTTTGAACCATACAGATCAACCCAATTTTAAAAGAGCGCCAAGATACCACCCGCAACCGCAAACAAGTTAGCATCCTCATTCGTAAACCCAACAACCTGCAATCCGAGGGGCAAGTCTTCGTCCCACAGAACCGGCAATGACAGTGAGGGCATACCCACAAGGGATGTCGGCACCGTAAACATAGGATCGCCTGTCCATTCCAGTCCCTTGGGTGCTGCGCCCGGAGCGGACAGGGTAATGCACGCGTCAAAGTCCTGACTTAAGTTAGCGTAAACAGCACGCACCCTGTCCCTCTCCACAAGCAATCCCGAATATTCATCTTGGGACATTGCGAAGGCCTGTTGCAAACGTCCCTGCGCACTTTCACTCAGAAGTGACGGGTCCATGTCACTCGAATATGTATCAAGAGGCCACCGCCCTTCCCAAGCATTAATTCTCATCGAAAGGTCCATGGCGTCCGCTATGGCACTTTCTAAATCGTCAACAAGTGCATCCGACCCTCGGTCCGCAACCTCTATGCCGGCCTCTTCCAACAACTCTCGTCCCCGCTTCAATTCTTCCTTTGCACAATCTGTTGCGCTCGCCCAACCAGCCGTATTCAATAACCCTATCCTCTTGGGGGTTACACTAGCCGGTAATTGCATGGGGCCGGTCACGCCGACATAACCGGCGTCGCCGCCTGTTCGTGAGGTAATCTCTCGGGTAACCAACCAACACTCCGCGAGGCTCGCACCAATAATGCCGGTGCAACTTTGGCTAAAGCCATCAAAACTCCCACCCCGATTAATGCCGCCCACACTGGGCTTGTATCCAAAGGCCCCACAATAGGCGGCGGGCCTTATCGTTGAACCAATGACTTGTGAGCCCAAGGCTGCGGGTACCATTCCCGTACCCACCGACGCGGCGGAGCCACTGCTCGACCCCCCAGGCGTGCGCTGGAGATCCCACGGATTACAGGTGGCTCCCGGGTGGGTAGAAGCGAATTCAGTTGTCACAGTTTTCCCGAGCATAATGGCACCGGCTTCGCGCAAGGCTGCGACGGCTGCAGCGTCACGATGACCAAGCCATCCATCAAATAAAGGAGAACCCTGGCCAGTTGGCATATCGGCGGTTTCCATGATGTCTTTCACACCAATAGGCATCCCGTCAATCGGGGAAAGCTGTGTTCCGGCCGTCCAGCGTGCCGACGATTCCTTGGCCGCGGCAATCGCTGCGTCTCTATTAATCGTCACAAACGCTTTAACTGAAGCATCCAGACGATCTATATCGGCGACACACCGATCTAGGAAAGCGCTGGGCGAATCCGAGCCATCAGGAAAGTTTTCACTGGCCGCTACAAACGAACGCATCTCCGGTTTTTTTTCAGCAATCATCACTTTTCTCCGTAAAATGGGTTATTGTCGACCGACAAGTGCAAGACCCCTATCTAGGCCCTCATACGTGCGAGCGGGTGCGGCCATCAAGAACCGGTAACCCTGTTTCAATAGCAATTCCATATTTTTGGCATCCGCATGGGGGTGTCCAACGATCGTATCGTGTTGAATGCACGTATCAACAATCCTTGCCATCGCGTCCAATAGGTCAGGATGTTCATATTGTCGGGGAAACCCTAATTCTTGGCCAAGGTCACCTTCCCCGATAAGTATGGCGCCTATACCGGGTACATTTTTCAACATATCGGGCAGATTTTCGATACCTTTTGTGTCTTCGATTTGTAAAATAACAAAAATTTCCCCCTCGGGAGCTAGCGGCCAAACATCAGCTTTTTGGTAGTATTCCTGCTGCGTGAGCCCCCAGTAGCGCGCAGCGCGAACGGGGCCGTCGCCGCGGATACCCATCGGTTCATACAGCGGCTTGTCCTTAAGACGTGGATAGCGACATGCGGCAACCGCGTTGTACGCCTCATCAACGGTGCTGATATGCGGCCAGACAATTCCATAACATCCGATATCCAGTGCTTGTTTTGCGTGCCATTGCCCCTTTTCAACGCCGTTAACGGGAACTCGGGCAAACGGTGTAACGGACGGCTTAACAGACCCACTATCAGCGATAACACGCCGGTCCAACATGAATTGCAGCGCATCTCGCAAAGAATTGGCATCCCAAGGCAAATGTTCACCCTCAAAAACAATGCTATCGTAATTAGTGGCGGTCATCACCTGGGCGGTTTGAATATCCATAGGCACAAAGGCGGAAAAGGTTGCACCGCCCTGTTCTAAGGCGCCGATTGCACTATTGAGTCGCGGTACCTTTGCCATTTTTTATCTACTCCCTCACAAAATTGATACACACTATGCCGAATACAAAGTCAAAATCCAAACCGCTTCCCGGTAGACAAAATTCTATGCGCACTAACGAGTACGGCTATGCGAAAATGTCGGGAATGCTCTTTAGATCAGGTTTTGCATTTCGAAGGTTACGCGGAACTTATCGTCAGATAACTTAAGCGCTTTTTGGCGTTCGATAGCATTTTTTCCGTAACCTGTCGTTACCAACGCTCCCAACTGTAAACCTGCAGATTTCCCGGCCTCTAAGTCATCAGCGGTATCTCCTACGATCACTGAGGCGGATAAATCCAATCCCAAATCAACAGAAGCCTTCAACAGCATACCCGGAGCGGGCTTCCTATATGCGGAACCTTTCGGACCGCCTGCGGAGGAAGGAGGATGCGAGCAAGCGTAGATGGCGTCTATTGAGAGATTTTCCGCAGCAAGTAACTCATAAATCCGGTTTTGTACCGCCTCAAACTCTTTCCAACCATAATAACCGCGACCCACTCCAGATTGGTTCGTGACCATAACAATCGCTCTGCCCGCAGCTCTGGCGTTACGCAACAGCGTGACCATATTCGGTATCAATACCACTTGGCTCGGATCCGACAAATAATCAATCAGGTCGATGATCGTTCCATCACGATCCAAAAACAGAGCGGGATGTCCTGGCGCCAATTTGCCACTGCGAATTTCACACCAAATCCCACTCTCTTCGGCGCTATCCATTATTTGGCTCCCGGATCAATCGGAATTTAAGTAAATTCAAAATACCACAATAAATTCATAATCGTTGTAGATTTTCGGACCAAAATTAGTCGTTTTAATTAAAATCGGTGCGGCCCGACCAGTATATTATCAAAAAGAAAAAATACGATGAAGATGCGGCGGAGTTTTTAAACTTAAGGACGGTAAAATAGAGAAAAACCAAATGTGGCTGTCTATAAAAACAACCAAATTTCAATGAGCTAACTAAACTTTATTCAATGTGAACAATTAGGTTTAGATCTTCCTCAAACGGATAGGGTATGGTTTGACAATGACAGTTTAAGGATAACCCAATGAAACTTGAAGGTTCATGTCACTGTGGGGCGGTTAGATTTTCCGTCGCATCAGATACACCCTACCCCTATAACAAATGTTATTGTTCTATTTGCCGAAAAACTGCTGGCGCTGGTGGCTACGCTATAAATATTATGGGACGTGCTAACAGCTTAAAGATCTCTGGCGAAGAAAATATCTCAATATACCGGTCCGCGAAAAATGACCGAGACCACTATGACGACGACGGTCTCAGCAAAGCCCGGCGTCATTTCTGCTCAAAATGCGGATCCGCATTATGGGTGCACGGCAGTGACTGGCCAGATTACATCTACCCGTTCGTTTCAGCGATAGACTCTCCGCTACCTCAGGCACCCGAAAGCACGCACTTAATGCTCGCTCATAAGGCAAACTGGGTCAGAATTCGAATCGACGACCACGATGTGGAATTCGAGTATTACCCCGACATCGGGATTGAAGACTGGCATAAGCAGCGTGGTCTTTTTGGAAACGACTAGGGAAGTACACCCGTGGCCCGGAAACGATCTAACAATTTAGAATTGAGATAAACCGTCAGTCAAAACACTACACCGGATCCGGCACGCAATTATCGATCAAGAGGATTAAAACCCGCCCACGCGGGCCGGTGCCGCTCGATCGCCGGATCCCCTCTGAGGCATTTTTGGTAATGCAAATCCCTGCAGATAACTCGCCCGTGTTATCAGAGTATACTTCCAGATAAATCCCCCAACAATTGAGGCAATTCCAGCAACTAGGAAGAAAACGGGATTAAACACAATCGCCAGAACGAAAAAGACAAGCGGCAAGAGATGTCCCACAATTCTAAGCGTAGGCGTAATTTTCCTGAGTTCAGCTCTCGCGAGTGGGGGCAATCCCGAGTGTGACGCTTTTTTAACGTAGCGTTGCCAAAGCCATGCGTTGCACAGTGTCAGGATCAGCCCGCAAATTGATATAAAGAACGCTGAACCCCTGAACGTGTCGAACCATATCCCTGCTCCTATTCCAAGAAGCGCCACGCCCTCCATAAGACCAGCCATCAATAACATGGTCGGAATTAAATCGACGCGCCACGCTGGTACGCCTTTAGCCGCATATAAAATTCGTGCTTGGCAAAACAAAAAGCACAAGGCAACCAGCGAAAGCAATAGATGAAGTTGTGGAGTTGGCCATACCAGATCTGCCAGGAGTGCTGGATAAAATATAGCGACGGCATACGTCTCCCTCGTCATCCACGACGTTTGAGGACGCAACACCACGAGCAAAAAGCGGGCTTTTCTGCCTATCTCAAGAAATACAAAAAAAAGCCCGATCGCCATACCGATACCGGCAATTACATAAAGGGAGAGAAGTGTTTGAGACGACAAGCCAAAAAAGAAGTGGCAGAGCGTCGCCGCGACTACCACCCCGGAGGACATACCCCCAAATACAAAATTCATTGCCGCCCTATAATCCCAAAATGTTTGTCGTTCGCCCACCAGCGGGTTTGTTGGGTCGCCAAGTACGTCATCATTTATATCTTCCGGTTCGGGATCGCGCCCTGCGATGACATTTGGCACATCATAGAGATACTTAATCTGCGGGTCCGTCCCCAATTCCTCGTGCATTTGGAAGAAATTATTTTCTCTAGAAAGCGTCGACACATTACTCTCGGGATCGTTAAAATCCCCGAAATGGATAGCACTCGCAATACACGCCGCTGAGCAAGCCGGAGTATATTCCATATCTACGCCTGGTATTTTCTTTTCCGCTTTAGCCTCGTCAACCCGTTCCACACAAAATGTGCACTTATTGGCAACACCCACCCGTTCTTCGTGAAAAACATGGGCTTCCTGGGTGGTTTCTTCGCCGTAGTACCAATCCGTATCATGCCCAATGGTTCTAGCTTGGTATGGGCAAGAGACCGCGCAATAACCGCATCCAATACAAGTGTCATAGTCCATCGTCACCAATCCGTCGGCTCTTTGTCTCGTGGCGCCTGTCGGACATACGGGCACACAGGGTGGCTCTGCGCAGTGTTGGCAACCAACCACCATAAAAAGACGTTCCACATCGGGAAACGTCCCGCGTTCCACGTCCAGTACGCGCCGCCATTGCACGCCTGGCGGTGTATCGTTTGCGTGCTTACACGCGATCGTACATGTCTGACAGCCGACGCAACGATTAAGATCCACTACCATCCCATAGCGGACATCGTTTGGTGTCTCGTCAACACTCACGCGATTGTCCTTTCGCTATCGGCCTTCCGGATAGATACCCGTGCAAGATCTGCACTTGACCCGGTCGCGTCCGTAAGTGACAGGGACAATGACGTCACCGAATTCAAGCTAGGAAGGTCAAGATCTTTTGCGTAAGGCGTTGCCCAATGATCAAATTGGCCAATCATTAAAATTGTATCCGGACGAATACCTTCGCGAAGCACAGCTTTCCCTCGCGTGATACCCGCAACCGATTGGATCTCCACGCGGTCTCCCTCTCTCAACCCCATTTCGAAAGCCTTCGTTCGATTGATAATGACACCACGGTGCCCAGCTATATTATTTGCCACTTCATTAATTAATGGAATTCCGACGTTAGCACCCCACGAGTACTGCATAGAACGTGCGGTTAAAGCAAAAAACGGGAAATCCTTCGGGTCTTTTCCCGCTTCCCGAACATGGTCACTCCAGATATCAGGGAACCGTTCATAAACCGGTAGGGGTTGGTACTCATCCAATTGTTTTTCCCACCAATCGATACCTATCTCATGAAGGCGCGCCGCAAGCTGTGCACCATGACGTTTAATGCGCTCTTGATAGGGCATTTCAAAACGCAACTTTTCCTTTTTAACCTTATGGTAGAGATACCACTGTAACTGCGGAAAGGGTTTGAGCATGAACCCGTTTTCTCGAAACCAATCCAGATCTCGAACCTCGCTTCCATCGGTCAATGTGTGGCTCGCAGCCTTGCAAACCGCGTTCCAAATTACCTCACGGGAATTCGGAATTTCGGTATCAATCCCATAATCGTATTCGTTATCTCGACCCACGAGCCGCGCCCCGGCGGCGCCGCGGTTAATGGCATTATTATAACTTTCAAGGACCCCACCGCGCTCCGCCAATTCGGTCGCTATGTCGGTGAGATCCATTGCATCTACCTGCGGGGCGACTACAGGTTGCCGGATCGCCCATCCTTGATGTTTCCAGTATTGTTCCGTGAATTTAGTAGAGCCGATCTGAATGAGTTGCAGGCTCTCTAAATCGGTACAATCTGGCAAAATGATATCCGCCATGTGGTTGGTTTCGTCTCTGGTATATGCAAAGGATACCGTATACGGAAACTCGGCAATTCGCTCAGCGACCTCCGGCGCATTCCAAGATGAAATGGCGGGATTGGTCCGATAATTTATCCACATCTCGGGTTTGGTTTGTTTTGGCCAGTTTTTTGGTTGTTTCTTTTGGAACAGCCAAGGGAGGTGCGCCGGCCCAAGCGCGGGGGACCACGCCGAGTCCGCAGCAAGCGGAACCAATGTTTTGTAGGCATTTCGGATATGTGGATCGGATGACCATTCGTCTTTTGTCGTCTCATTAAAGGGATAATCCATTACACCGTCGCGTGTCGGCCGCACAGTATTAAGGCGATTATCTGCCGGTCTATTTAATTTTACCGCCGTCCCTAATGTCCCTCCAGGTACCTCCAACGCGCCCACCAAGCAGGCAAGTAATGTTCTGGCCCAACACGTTTGATAACCTCCCCACCCGTTGTTTACGCCCTTTCCAAGCATAACGGCGACAGGGCGAAAGGGCATCTCCACACCCTCGATCTCGATCGTTTCGCCAATGCACGCGTGAGCAACATATTCGTCTGCAATTTGACGTATCTTTTCAGCAGAAACATCACACTCTTCTTCAGCCCACACGGGATCAAATGCAGCCATGTGCTCAAGTAGAAGTTGGAACGCCGTCTTAACTGATATCTTTTGGTGTTCCCAAACCCGTCCGTCGGGCCCTTCTTCAACACCTGAAACTATGTGCGCACCATCTAACGCGATATCCTCAACATCTTGATCCCAGGATTTGGCTCTTTTGTCCGAAAGATCAAATATCAGAGGTTTACGGCTTTCAGGATCTCTCAAATAATACCCATTCGGTCCCACAAGATAAGGGGACGTGGTATCCTCCTGCAAATGTTTAACATCACAGGTTTCGCGCCAATCACGCTCACACAACATTCGGTGGATTAGGCTGAAAAGAAACGCCGCATCGGTTTTTGGTTTTATGGGTATCCATTCCGCGGAAAGCGCCCCGGTAACAGATAGATGTGGCTCAACCTGAACGCGTTTCAGACCGCGGACCCTCGCATCCGCTTGCCGCCAGACCCCCGCGACGCCTCCGGATGCTTCTACGTTATTTCCGCAGTTAATGACATAATTGCAGTAGGGGGTGTCAGGAGAAACAATAAAAGCACGGTGCCAAAGCTCACCGTAAAGGTGCTCAGAATGATAACATTTTACACCCTGCCCGCCACCAAAGCCCATATCAATCGGCCCCCACGCTGATAAAAACGCCGGAAACGTCCCCATATACTGTGTCGGTGTACCGCCCCCGCCAAAA
>CAZOHS010000040.1:0-18068 GCA_964579285.1 uncultured Rhodospirillaceae bacterium
ACGTCCGAGGAGGTCATTCCTTGATGGATAAATCTTGCTTCAGTTCCAACGTACTCAGTTAGATTAGTCAAAAAAGCTATAACATCGTGTTTCGTTTCGCGCTCTATCTCATCGATTCTCTCAACATCAAATTTACCTCGTTCCCAAACAGCCTTTGCGGCCGCTTTGGGAATAAGGCCAAGTTTAGCCTGAGCATCACAGGCGTGAGCCTCAATTTCATACCATATTTGGAATTTATTTTCTGGTTCCCAGATCGCCGCCATCTTGGCGCGAGAATATCGCGGAATAGACATGGTTGGGGTTTATCAGAATTAAGCGATTCCTTAAAGCAGGTGCTTTAAATTGTCCGGAATTTCCGAACTCCCGCCCAATAAACAACGAAAGCAATGATTGACCAAAATAAAACCCCGTTTGCCAACGCACTCTGAGTGCCATCTGACAAAGCGGTAACGGCTATGCCGGTTAGAGCACCTATAATTTGTTGTACAAACCCCACGAGAGATGACGCAGAACCGGCGATATGAGGAAACGGCTGCAAAACACCAGCAATTGACGCGGGGAAAATTAACGCAAATGCAATCATCATCATGAACATTGGCGCTATTACGGCGACCCAATGATTAACGGCCAACCACGCTAGAGTTGCGAGCGTTGCACCAAAAACAATTGCACAGCAAACACCCCAACGTAACACCCGGTCAGCACCCCAATGAACTGTAGCCTTCGCGCTCAACAGCATGCCAATAAAACTACCAAGCATACACCCGGCAAACATATAGCTGTACTCGGCCTCACTTTCACCAAAGGTGGTTATTATTATGTGGGAGGAATCGCTCAGAAAAGCGAAGAGAATCCCATAAGCTGCAGCAGCACAACCGGTATAGGACCAAAAAGAGCCCGTTTGAATGATTTCAGAGAAGTTACGAAACATAGGAAATAGGTCTAAGGCGTTCGGTATTTTGTGCTTAATTGTTTCAGTAAAAGCCAAAGAGAAAACCAAGGCGACTAAAAAGGAATACAAGGCGAGAAACCAAAACATTGCCTGCCAACCAAACGCTAAGCACAGGTGCGCACCGATTACTGGGGACAACAAAGGCGCAATTCCGTGGAACACTAACATCAAGGACAAAACTCTGGCAGCTCCGTCTCGGTCATGTCTGTCACGAATTACGGCACGGGCAATCAACCAGCCACTCGACGCAGTAATACCGTGCAAAAAACGAAAAAAGATAAGCATTTCGACGGAATTAGAGAGTGCGCAACCAATGGTCGAAACTGATGTAAGAAGAAGCCCACCAAGTATTGCAGGTTTCCTGCCAAATCTATCAGATATGGGGCCATGAATAAGTTGCCCCAAAGCGACCCCGAGCATAAACATACTCAGAGAAAGTTGGACGGCTTCCTTATCAGTTTGGAAATAAATTCCGATAGAGGGCATCAACGGCAAAGTCCCGTCTATTCCCATGGCAGTGGCTACAGTGGTGAGCGCTAAGAATGCCGCAAAGCCACTGTTGTCAAATGTTTTAGCGTTTTTTATTTCGGAAAGAGACACGTATCTACCTGAGTGTCCTGATAAAAGAAAAATAAGACACAAAAGCGCCGACCGCGCAGACGAAGATTACGCCTGCCATTGGCAATGGCGTGCCATCATTTAATACAGCAATCAAAAACATTCCACCCGCAGCAGCAAGAAACTGAATAAAACCAAGGAGAGAAGAAGCGGCGCCGGCAATTTTGGCGAAGGGTGACATGGCGCCTGCAGTCGTCGAGGGTACTACGAACGCCAGGGCCACCAATATTACGACAATAGGACCCATTAGGGTGTACACGTTTATCTGGCCACATAAGACGAAGAGCAACAGCGCTGCTGACGCAAGCGAGCCAATACATGTTCCAACACGGATTAACTGTTGAATACCGACAACATGTACAAACCGGGCAACAGTAATTTGTGCTATACAGTAAAACACCATGGGAACAGCCATTACCATCCCAACCACTTTTGGTGTCAGGCCCAGGTATTCGATCAAACAAACTGGAGCACCTGCATAATATGCCATCAGTGCTCCATACATAAAACTCGCACACACCGCGTGAGACCGAAAATTTCTATTGTTTATAATTTCTCCAAAATTACACACCATGGATTTTAGGTTCAAAGCCTTGGGGTTTTTTTGTGAGTTCGTCTCCGATAGACCTAACAATATTGCGAGCCCCGTAAGCATGCCGAATAAGGACATTGCCCAAAATACTGACTGCCAACCGAATTCCTCAGTCATCCAACCGCTGACTGCGGGCGCGATGGTTGGCATAATACCGTGTATCCCCATGATCAGAGCAAACAACCGTGCGCCTGCCTCCCGGTCAAATAAATCGCGTATTACGGCCCGGGCAACGATAACTCCGGAACAGGCAAAAAATCCTTGAAGAAACCTCAAAAAGATGAGGCTTTCCACGTTTGGTGCCTGTGAGCAAATAGCGGCAAAAAGCGAATAACATAAAATACCAAAGAGAATAATGGGTTTGCGACCGTAGCGATCGGAGAGTGGCCCATAAACTAATTGACCGACCGCTACGCCAAGCACGAGGGAACTCAGACTCATTTGAACTGGCTCAATCCCTGCGGAAAAGTATGTTGCAACTGCAGGCATTAGAGCAACCGAACCATCCACGGAGAGTGGCATTAGCATCGGCAACAGCCCTAACAATAAAGCTAAAAAGGCATATCGCCCTTGGCTCATTGTCGACACACTTGCGAAGCTCCGATTTTGTTATCGACAATTGAAGCAGTGCGGTTAGACACGTTTAATTTCCAGCAATATTGTTGCGGATCTGTCTAATCAACTTCTTAAAAGTCGTCTGGGCTGGTTTGGACATACCGTAGAGGCATTGTGTATTTACTGTTTCAACTTCCGGGATTACCTTCCGGTAAACGTTCCGCCCCTCTTCGGTGAGAAATACATTAATCTTACGAGCGTCATTTTTGTTAGCTTGCCGCCGGACTAAACCTCGATGCTCTAGTTTGTTTAAAGCAGCAACCGTCGTCGCCCCTTTCATACGTACTTTTTCGGATAATTCGCGCTGCGTCAGGCCATCCGTTTCCCACAACGCTCTCAGAAATGGCCAAAGGCCAAGCGTCACGCCGTGTCTTTCAATTCGATTGGAAAACTGACGTGTCATCGCCCTATTCGCGTCCCAAAGAAGGAACCCAACCGTATCCTCCGGATCGAAGTAGTCATCATCCGCCATCTATCGGATTTACACGGGAGAGAGCTAAAGGGCAAGACCGTGAGCTTGACATAACTCTGGGACGGCGAGACAATTCGTTAGTAACCTAATAATCTGATTTCAGGAAAATCTAGTGACCGAAAATCAAAAATACGCCTACGAATACGAAACCTTACTGGTGGAATTTGATAAGGGTGTTTGTATTCTTACACTAAATCGTCCGGAAAAACGAAACGCAATGAACCCCACCTTAGGGGAAGAAATTACCGATGCCCTTGAACATCTGCGGAACGATGAGCGCTGTGCGGTGCTTGTTATAACCGGTGCAGGAGAATCTTTTTGCGCGGGAATGGACTTAAAAGAATTCTTCCTGGAACTGGAGGACAAGCCGGCAGAATATGATCGCGCGCACAGACTTGCGGTCGAATGGCGCGGCCGTACCTTACGCCTGTTCCCTAAGCCCACAATAGCAATGGTGAATGGCCATTGTTTTGGCGGCGCGTTTACCATTGTGGAGGGTTGCGATTTGGCAGTCGCGGCCGAGGACGCAAAAATGGGTCTCAGTGAGGTTAATTTTAAATTATTTCCTGGCGGGAGCGTGGGAAAATCTATGGGTAACTTGCTTCGACCTCGTGACTACATGCTTTATGCACTCACGGGACGGCCTATGAGCGGGCAAAACGCTGCGGAGATCGGCTTTGTTAATTATGCGGTGCCGCGCAAAGATTTGAGAGATAATGTAATGGCCTTAGCACAAGAAATCGCTGGAAAAGACGCTTCAGCGTTGCAAGCCACACGGGAGGTTTATCGTTTTTCGTTAGATATGGAATGGGATACGGCGATGAACTACGCCTCTGCGCTGCAGGCTTGGCACACAACAAGACAAGGAAACACCTTCCGGGAGGAAGGCATTGGTGATTTCCTAGACAAGAAATATAAACCGGGGCTCGGCGGCCACGAAAACGCAAAAGAATAACGGAGAAGAACGCATGACAGGCTGTGCAGAAAGCAAAATCAAAGTCCGGGATACAAGCGTGCATCTCCGCCGAGGGGGCTCCGGAGAACCAATGCTATTTTTGCATGGAGCGAGCGGCGTGGCTGGCTGGATACCATCTTTTGACGCACTATCTGAACGTTATGACTTATTGGTACCCGACCATCCAACCTATGGTCTCTCGGACGAGCCTGACTGGCTGGACGGGATGGACGATCTTGCAATGTTTTACCTCGATTTCCTTGACCAAATGGAACTCGAGGGTGTCCATTTAGTCGGGAACTCCCTCGGCGGTTGGTTGGCAATGGAAATTGCCGTACGAAATAGTGCGCGATTGAAAAGCCTGACCCTCGTGGGCGCCGCGGGTATCAGAATTAAAGGCAAGCCGATCGCTGACATCTTTATGATGGATCCAGATGATTTGGTTCGGGAGATCTTCGTAGACCAATCATTTGCGGATAACATATTGAATTTGGAATTGAGCGAGGAACAAATGGACATCCAAATTCGAAACCGGGTGGCGACCGCCCGGCTGGGCTGGCAGCCGCGATTATTCAACCCAAACTTACGAAAGTGGTTACACCGTATCACGATACCCACGCACGTTATTTGGGGAGATACAGATAAAATCGTTGATCCGGTCTATGCAGCCGAATTTGGAAAGATAATAGACGGTTCGACGGTTACGATGATAAAAAAAGCCGGCCATCTGCCGCATATAGAACAATCAGCGCCCTTTGTTGAAGCGGTGTCTTCCTTCATACATTCCAATGCAGCTTAACGACGCGCGAAAAGGGTTTTCGTCATGAAAACATTTATGTTCCACCTAATGCCGTACGCCGCACTGGACATGAAAGAACGGGAAAAACACGCGTCGGCTTGGGTAAAATTGCCAAATTCACTCTACGATCCAAAAGTCGGGCACGAATTATATAACCGCTACCTGGATGAACTAGAGCTAGCGGCTGAGCTCGGGTTCGACGGCATTACTGTTAACGAACACCATCAAAATGCATACGGACTGATGCCCTCACCCGTTGTGATGGCAGCGGCTTTATCGAGACGCACAGCAGACACCTGCAAGATAGCAATCCTAGGAAATGCATTTGCGTTACGAGAACATCCGCTTACCCTTGCCGAAGAACATGCGATGATCGATTGCATTACCGGTGGAAGACTTATAACGGGATTTGTTCGCGGGATTGGAGCAGAATTCTATTCAATGGCGGCAAACCCGACGCTGAGCCATGAGCGGCACATGGAAGCACACGATCTAGTGGTAAGGGCATGGACAGAAAAAGGGCCGTTTGCCTTTGAAGGTAAGCACTATCATTTCGAGTATGTGAACGTCTGGCCACGGCCCTACCAGCAACCTCACCCCCCCATTTGGTGTCCCTCTCTTGGGTCTACGGAAACAATTGAATGGGCCGCGCACCCAGACCGAAAATACGTCTACGCGCAAAACTACAGCCCCTTCAAAAATGTTTGCAAATTTCTCGATCAATACAGAGAAGTGGCTCAGGTTCAATACGGTTACGAAGCATCTTCTGATCAGATCGGCTGGACAGCTCCAGTCTATATTGCAGAGACCGACGAAAAAGCAGTTGAAGAAGCCACCGAACATATGGAAGCTTTGTTTAATAAATTTCTTTATCTTCCTTTCGAACAACTTTTTCCACCCGGATACCTTACCCTGCAATCCTACAAGCGGGTGGCCGCTCATAAGCGCGGAATCATGGGTTCTCAGACTATGGAAGCCCTGATGGAAAGCGGTGTTGTAATTGTGGGCAGCCCGGATACCGTCCGCCGAAAGATCATTGAATGCCACGAGGTTCTGGGCTTTGGGACCTTTGTTGCACTGCTGCAATTTGGGACATTGCCTGCGGACAAGACAGCAAGCAACATTAGGTATTTTGCGGAGGAAGTCATACCGGCTCTGCGACCATTAGATGACCAACAATACAGGGGCTTTGAGCTGGCGCAAGCGGCAGCGGAATAGCCGCTAATGCAGCGTATTTATGTGAAGATTGCTTTGACCTTAACGATGCGTAACGGAATATGAACGCGCTTCGACGTAACCGATTTTTCACCACCCATTTCGCAAAGCAATTCTATATATGAAAGTATTTGCCTTTCACCTCATGCCATACGGCGACCTGGACATGAGCTACGCTGAGAAATTTAACTCTGTCTGGCTCAAGTTGCCAAACAGCTATTTCGACCCAAAAGTAGGACACCGTCTTTATAACCGTTATTTAGACGAACTTGAGCTGTGCGCAGAGCTGGGTTTTGACGGCATCAGTGTCAATGAACATCATCAAAATGCATATGGACTTATGCCCTCACCCGTTGTGATGGCAGCGGCGTTATCCAGAAGGACAAAAGACTGCAAAATTGCCATACTTGGTAACGCTTTTGGGTTGAGGGAACACCCACTGACGCTCGCCGAAGAGCATTCCATGATAGATAACATTACCGGTGGCAGGCTCATCACTGGTATGGTTCGCGGCGTTGGCTGCGAGTATTTTTCGATGGGTGTAAATCCTGCCCACTCACTAGAACGGCATATAGAAGCGCACGACCTTGTTATCAGGGCTTGGACGGAACCGGGTCCGTTTGCTTTTGAAGGTAAGCACTATCATTTCGAGTACGTTAATACATGGCCGCGTCCCTTTCAGGAGCCACACCCACCAATTTGGTGTCCCTCGCAAGGCTCCACTGAAACAATAGAATGGGCTGCACACCCAGACCGCAAGTATGTCTACCTGCAGGCATATTCAGCCTTCAATTCCGTACTACGGTATCTAAATTTGTATAGAACAGTCGCACGTGAGAAATATGGATACGACGCCTCCTCTAACCAAATCGCGTGGAGTGTACCGGTATATTGTGCCGAAACAGATGAAAAAGCGGTAAATGAGGTGCGTCCGCACATTGAATCTTTATTCAATACATTCCTTCCCAAAATTTCTCAGTCCATGTTTGTCCCACCAGGCTATATGTCAACTAGTTCAATGAAGCAGATATTCGCCCACAAAGCCGCACTTCGTGGCGGTCAGAAAGTTGAAGGTTTGATGGAACGCGGCGTGATAGCGGTCGGCAGCCCGGATACTGTCCGGGACACCTTAACCCAAAGACATCGCCAGGCAGGCTTCGAACAAATTCTAATTATGCCACAATTTGGAACGTTGCCGGCTGACCTAACGGAGAATAACCTTAGATTGCTGGCTTCTGAAGTTGTACCCGCCCTACAAGAACTAAACGACAAAAACTATAATGGTTTCGAACCCATTAATGTGGCCGCCCAGTAAGGAAGGGAGATAACCTATGTTAAAAGAACTACAATTTGAAGGCGCACCCGTATTAGTAACTGGCGGCGGCCAAGGCATAGGCCGCTCTGCCTGCGAAGCGCTGGCTGAACTCGGGGCGCACATCATAGTTGTGAGCAAAACAGCGGAAAACGTCAAAGAAACCGAAAAGATTCTGAGGGCTTCGGGTGCGTCGTGTGAGGGCCACGTGACTGACGTTTCCGTAAAAGCCGAAGTTGATGCATTAGCCACAGACATCTCTTCGCGACACGAACACATAAAAGCACTGGTCAATAACGCGGGGACGAATTTTGTCAAAAAGTTAGAGGATCTAGAAGAAGACGATTGGCACCGTATTATCGGGATTGACCTCTCAAGCGTATACTACATGTGTAAGGCTTTTCTTCCATTGCTTCGTAAAACGCCCACGGGCGCTTCTATTATTAACGTTGCCTCCACATTCGGGATTATCGGACACCCTGAAATGCCTGTCTATTGTGCGGCAAAGGGTGGCGTACTCTCTCTTACTCGACAACTGGCGGTCGATTATGGGCGCGAGAACATCCGCGTCAACGGCGTTTGCCCAGGCGCGACCTTGTCGCCCCGCGTAAAAAATTACATAGATTCCGGCATGGTAGACGGGAAGATGGTTGAAGAACTCGCACTGCTGGGGCGACTAGCTGAATGCGACGAAATTGGCAATGTAATCGCGTTTCTCGCTTCGGATGCCGCTTCCTACATCCACGGTACGTCTTTGGTAGTAGATGGAGGTCAGACCGTGCACTGACCGGTTTGGCTGATTGCGTCACGGTGGCAAAACATCCGCGACAAATTTATTAAACCACAGGCAAGCCCTCCAGCTATAGGTTGTCAGTTCATAACCTCACCACCATCAATAGTCATTATATGGCCCGTCATGTAACTGGCAGCCGGCGACAGCAAGAATGCTATCGCCGCAGCAACCTCTTCTGGCGTGCCAAGCCGCGCCATAGGAATAATAGTAGACCGCTCAGCCATTTTGTCTTTAAGGGTATCGGCATCCATATCGCCGCGCCAAAGTGGCGTATCAATCGGGCCAGGCGCGACCGCATTAACGCGAATACCTTCAGGTGATTTTTCCCGCGCCAGGGACTTCGTGTATGCGAGAATTGCGCCTTTGGCAGCGGAGTAGTGTGCGGTGAGTGTTTGGCCACGTATCGGATGGATTGATGTTATATTGACAACCGCTCCACTGCTACGCTCAACCATGCCGGGTAAGATTGTTCGACACACAGTATGCATACCGAAAACGTGAACCCTAAACATTTCTTCAAACTCAGCATCAGATATTTCCTCAACCGGCGCCCATTGAAAAATTCCCGCGGTATTTACTAAGTAATCAATTGGTCCAAGTGCCAATTTTGCCGCATTAACAGTTTCAACGACGGCTTCGGCATCGGTAACATCTAACGCAAACGCACACGCCTCGCCGCCCGCCGAAGTAATTTTTTCTGCAACAGAATTCGCTAAATCCGCCTTAAAGTCAGTGACGACGACCGCAACTCCGCCAGCGGCGAGCCGCTCAGCGGTGGCCCCGCCGATACCGCCGCCGCCACCCGTAATAAACGCTACGCCATTCGTTGGATCATTTGGCTGCATCTGACTGTCCTTTTTTATATTTCTTAGACGGGAAAAACCCCGAGTTGATCCAAAGGCCGCCACCGTAATAAAATATTACGTTTTTACTCGGCGGCGAGAGCTGAATTTTGCGCTTGTTTTTTTCGTGATCGGCTTTGTTTTACTTTAATGCCATAGAATTTAGCGGGGTTATGGAAAAGGATCTTTTCCCTCTGGCGCTTGGAAATATCTCTTCGGGCGCTCAAATCGTCGCCCGAGCCTTCGCGAGCTTCCAGGTGCGGCATATCCTCGGAGACCATAATATTATCTTCTCCAAGGTAATCTATAACCTGTGGTAGTAAGCGCTCCCCAGCTTCACAGGTGGTGTGAACGCGGTCTTTGAATGCTTCGGGGTTCTTGGACGTTATAGGCTCAAACCCGAACGATTCCCGAAAAAATTCGGCCACAGGATAATAGTGGTCCATTCGTTCAAGATACCAGGGGATCCAACCGGCTCCACCTTCAAGAAAAACGGCCCGCAGTTTCGGATGCCGGTCCAATATTCCACCACCGACAAAAGAGTAAAAACCCGCGAGTAATGGCAACGTAAATGAAACATTGAGAGATGACGAATGCTCATCACACATTTGACGCATGGGCCCAGGCCAACCAACGTGTACTGCGATCGGTAGCCCACATTCTTCAGCGGCTGCCCAGACACGATCAAACTTGCTATCGTGCAGCATCGTATCATTGACAGATCCGTAACACATTAAACTTACTGCTCCCGCGTCTTTAACACGATAAACCTCTTTTTCGGCAGCCTTTGGGCTCCTGAGCGGCAACGAGGCAGACCATTTAAGGCGATCAGGTGCTTCGGAGCATCTTTCCTCTATCCAACGATTGTAACTAATCTCTAACGCCGCCTGAAAATCATCATCCTCTGTCATGGGAGCAAACAAAAGGGTCGCGTAGATTACTTGTACGTCGACGCCCGCGCGATCCATATCCGAAAGGCGTGCCGGTACATCCATTAAAGACTGGTTCCCGATAGAAAATTCTTTCATCCCAGCGTGAACAGAGGTTAATGGACAGCCTATTTGAATTGTTCCAGGGCCCCAGGTCCATTGCATAGCCTGGCCATCAACCAGCCAAAAAGAATTGTCGACGCCCATGTAAGGAGCATCTTTCGGAGGTATCGTTATGGGGATGGGTCGCCGGTGTCGATATTTTTTAGGTAAATAATCCCACGTCTCTTCTACTTCATAGACATGTGAGTCCGCATCAATATAAGCCATTTTATTCTCCCTAAGCCCGTGACCTTGCCATTAGATTAATTTTTTGTACGCTAAGATTGGCGTTCGTGGAGGTCAATGCTTCCTACGCCAAAATATTGAGTGCCTCCCTAGATCTGTAATTGTGATAGATGGCTTACAATTCGGTTCCGATAGAAAGAGTAGAAATACATGGCGACTTATTGTTTAGTTCACGGCGCGTGGCACGGTGGCTGGTGCTGGCGTCGGATTTCTCCAATTCTTCAAAAAGCTGGTCATAAGGTTTTTTGTCCAACGCTCACGGGCCTCGGCAACCGCGCGCATCTCGCGTCACCTGAAATTGATCTTGAATGTCACATCCAAGACGTTATTGCGGTCATCGAGACAGAAGAAGAAACAGACGTAATTTTGTGCGGCCACTCTTACGGCGGGCAGGTAATCACAGGGGTTCTCGATAGGCACCCTAATTACTTCAAGGCGGGCGTATGGTTAGACGCCTTTGTGCCCACGAACGGACAATCCTTGATGGATGTATGGCCAGACGAGCGTGCTCAGGAAATCCGAGAGCAAGCAGAGGCTTCGGGTGACGGATGGAAGGTCGATCCATTACCCCCAGAATATTTTGGCGTCATGGACCGGGATGACGCGGAATGGGTTAACCGACGCTGCGTCCCCCAGCCCATTAAAACATTTTCTCAACCGATCCAATTGTCGGGGGCATGGGAAAACATCCCGAAAAAATTATATTTACTGGCTTCCTTGCACCCTAATAGCCGTTTTGAACGGTTTTCAGAAAAATTTCGCGAGAAGGATGATTGGGACGTCCGTGCACTAGCTTCGGGCCATGACGTGATGATCGACACGCCCGACCTCTTGGCAGAAATCTTATTAGAACTAGCCTAAGACCAGTGTAATAAGCTTTTCTTAATCCCGCGCTTTTTGGAGGCTTTCTATGACCGGGGGGCTCACTTCAAAAAAATCATAAGCTTTGAACCGCCTCCAAAACTTTCTCGACATGTCCCTTCACACGCACGTTGGTCCAGGCAGCCGCAATATTTCGGTTTTTATCAATCAGAAAGGTTGACCTAACAATGCCCATATATTCGCGGCCATAATTCTTTTTTAATTTCCAAACGCCATAGGCCTCACAGAGTTTGCCGTCTTCATCGCTTATGAGCGTATACGGAATATCATACTTAGCCTTAAATTTCTCGTGACGCTTTACGCTGTCTCTCGATACACCAATCACCTGTGCACCCGCGGCGTTGAACGCTTGTATAGAGTCTCTAAAACCTTGCGCTTCTTTTGTGCACCCAGGGGTATCATCTTTTGGATAAAAATAAAGGACGACAATTTTGCCCTTTAAATCACCCAGCGAGAGATATTCACCAACATCCGTGACGCCTAAAACTTCAGGTGCTTGATCGCCAGTTACAAGCATCGTTATTTGATCCTATTAAACGTTTCAAGAACGGCCTGCCTGGAAGCTGCTGCCACGTCCGCATGATATCCCTCCTTATAGGGCATAGAAAAGTTATGGGTTGCTCCTTCATGCAAAACTATTTCAACGTCGGCCTTGTTTTGATAGGCGGACTTTATGTCATTAACGACGTCGATCGGTACAACTGGGTCTTCCGCCCCAAAATGAAAACTTATGGGACAGTTGACCTGTTGCATCTCGTCCAGGTGGCTTTCGATTAACGTCCCATGAAAGGCACCCGCTGCATCCGCACCAAAACGGCTGGCGGCCACCTGTGCATAGCGCCCACCGAAACAAAAGCCCAGCACAGCAACTTTACCGGAGCACCTCTGGTGTGAACGCAAATCCCCCATAAGGTCCTCAACGTCCTTAAAACCCTGCTCCGCGTCAAACGCATTGTATCGAGCAAAAGCTTTTTCAACATCTGAAGTGGGACCGGGCATAACCCGCCAAAATATATCCGGTACCGAAACAATAAATCCGTCAGCCGCCCACGCGTCCGCCAATTCTTGCATTTCGGTATCAATTCCAAAAATTGCTGTTATTAGAAGAATACCAGGTGCCTTCCCGTCCCCGTTCGGCTCGGAAAGGTATCCGGTGAAATTCTCACCATCACGTGTCGTATATGAGATATCAGAAGACGGCATTAGCTTTCCCTTTCATTAAGTCTCTATTCTCTCAGGTAGTCGGCCAAATATCGATAGATAGTGTTCGAGGGTCATATCCTTAATAACTTGCATTCGGTGTTTAAGTTGTTCGAAGTTACCCACACCACACGCGACAGCGATCACGTGTTTTAGTCCGAGCGAGGCCCTGTCTTCGCAGAACGCACCATCGACGGTCAACCGCAATATCCCTTGAAGGTTACGCCAGAATGTTGCCCCCATAATAAGATCTCTGCCTGCGCTCTCTGCTATGCAGCCATTACGTATTGCTGCCTCCAACACAGAAACCGTATCAAGAGAATATAATTCCGATACCTTTGTTCCGTCTCGGAGTTGTATGTATTGGGCAATAAATTCTATGTCAAACAACCCACCCGGTATGTGTTTGACATGCCAAACACTGTCTTCATTATGTTTGGCTCTTAACCGCGCGGCCATGTCGACAACCTCTTTCGACAATACCAAATGATTTCGCGGAACGCTGAGAACTTCGCGAATCAAATCGTTAATTTTAATGGAGACCTTTGCGCTACCGCAAACGATCCGAGCCTTAGTCAAGGCCTGGTGTTCCCATGTCCAGGCATCTGATCGCTGATACCTCGCGAAAGCGTCAAATGAGGACGCAATCGGACCCGCATTACCCGCGGGCCGAAGGCGCATATCCACTTCATATAGTTTTCCATCCTTAGTCGGCGCAGTAATTGCACCAATTAAACGCTGAGAAAGACGACTGTAATACTGCGCAACAGGCAGTCGTCGCTTCCCATCGGATTCACCAACATTGCTCGGGCAGTCGTAAACAAACAAAAGATCAAGATCCGAACCTACCGTCATCTCCCTGCACCCAAGTTTGCCGCATGAAACGACAGCTAGCTCACCACCAAGTACCTCGCCATGCTGATCACGGAAGTTCTTTGTCACGGATGTTAATAGCGAAGACAGGCAAATGTCGGCAACGGACGTCAATGGTCCGGACGCATCAGTGGGCGAGAGTTTACCCCTAAGTATATGGGTTCCTATTTGGAAAACTTTGTCATTTGCCCAACGTCGTTGGATTTCTAGAATTGCCTGAAAATCATTCGCCTCCGCTTCCGCTTCCGCCAATCCCGCGGTCATTACCTTCGTGTCTTCTAATGGTCTGAAAAAGTCCTGGCTCAGAACGCCATCGAGTAGAACCGGATGCCGACTTAACCAACTAGCCAACCTCGGCGCTGTACCCATAATTTCAGCCACCAACTCCAGCAAGCCCGGTTTGGCGCTAAATAGGGAAAACAACTGTATCCCGGCGGGTAAGCCTTCTAGAAATTCATTGAAACGCTTTAACGCACCATCTGGATTGGAAGAAGAAGAAAATGCACCTAAAATCTCAGGCACTAGTTCGGTTAACAACTCACGGGCACGTGCACTGCGTATCGCCCGGAAACGCCCCATGTGCCAATTACGCACGATGGTGGCAGCGGTTCGGGATTCTAAAAACCCCATATCTGTAAGCGTGGAAAGGGTATCTGGGTCCTCTTCAGAACCTGTAAAAACTAAATTTCCGGGACCCGAAAGGTCGGTCTCCCCCTCAAATAACTCACCATAATGTTTCTCTACGTTGTAGAGGTGGTTAAGAAGCGCCTTAGAAAATAAATTAGTATTCCTAAACCCCATGAACACAGCCGTGCGGCTAAGCTCTTCTTGACTACCGGGAAGTATGTGAGTTTGGCGATCTCCGACCATCTGAAGGCGATGTTCAAGTTTTCTCAAAAACTTATATGCCTCCCCCATTTCTCGGGTCGTTTCAGCGGACACATGGCCCGCGTTCCTCAACTTTTCTATAGCGGAAAGGGTGGGTCGGACACGTAATTCTGTATTTCTACCACCCCAGATTAGTTGTTGGGTTTGGGCGAAGAACTCTATCTCACGAATACCTCCTCTACCAAGCTTAATATTATGGCCCTCAACAGTAATGTCGGTGCCCCCTCGATGACTATTTATTTGGCGTTTGATCGAATGAATGTCCTGTATTGCCGCGAAATCCAGTGACCTTCGCCAGACAAAGGGCTTAATTAACTTTATAAAATTTTGGCCCGCTTTTATGTCCCCTGAAACAGGTCGGGCCTTGATCATCGCCGCTCTTTCCCAGTTCTGTCCAACACTCTCGTAATAGGATTCAGCTGCTTGTACAGATATTGCCAGTGGTGTAGCCCCCGGATCGGGCCGGAGTCTCAAATCAGTCCGAAAAACGTAACCCGACGATGTACGCTCATCCATAAGTGAGACAAGACCCTTTGCAAGACGTATGAATACAGACTGTAAGTCAGTGGCGCCGGTATGTGAGACTGCTTCCTCATCAAATAATATTATGAGATCAATATCACTAGAATAGTTCAGCTCTCTCGCGCCAAGCTTGCCCATCCCAAGAACAATCAATCCACTATCTCGCTCTGGTTCTTCTGGATTTTCTAACTTTAACTCACCTTGGCGGGCCAGTCCTAGAAGTAGGTGTGAACAACTGACACTTAGTGCTGAATCCGCAAAGTCCGAAAGCGCACGCGTTACTTTTTCTAAATTCCAAAGGTTCGCAATATCCGCTGCACCAATTGTTAACGCTATGCGTTGTTTTGCCTTCCGGAGCCGAACCATAATTTGGTTTGTTGTTTCCGTCGCTAGTGTGGGACCAACTCTGACCGACTGTAGAATGTTATGAAGGGTAGAATCTGGGCCCTTGGACATAAGCTCTCGCGCGAAAATCAAATCTGAAATCAAACACTGACTTAGAAAAGGGCTATTCCCAAATATTGCTTTAAAAACTTGCGATGTGACCGGGTCATCTAGAACATCTTTTGCAAACTTTCCAAGTGCCTCGTCGGAATATTGGTCGGCGGCTTCCTGCCACCTCTGTCGGTGGATTAATTCTTGCTCAGCGTTACCGCTTTGCGGTAATAGCTGACGGTCGCTTCCCCAAGACTTTGAATATAATGTCAAATCGCCCGTTCCCAATCGGATTTTATTCCATCACACTGCGGTCAAGGACTATAAAGTGAATACAAGCTTTGTAACCATCAAATTTATTTCGGATGCTTCGTAGAACCTCAATCATATGTCTCGAAATACTACTTGGAATTGTGCTTCTGGTAATATTCGGCGCTGGTCTGTCGTTATGGCGTGTGTCACAAGGTCCCGTTTCGATAAGCTTTCTACTGCCATATGCAGACGATATTCTCGGAAATACTTCTAATCCACTGCGACCAGAGATTGATGATCTAATAGTATCCTGGGCTGGTTGGGAGCATGCCCTCGATGTCCGTGCGGTAGGCATAAAAATTATAGAACAAAAAACAATGACACCCGTCGTGCGCATGGGCGAAGTGTCGGTGAGCATAAGTGTCGATGCGCTGATGAAAGGTAAACTGGCTCCTACGAGCCTGGAAATCACTCGCCCAATTATATATCTAACACGAACCGCTTTCGGGACACTCAAATTCGGCATTGGCCAAAAAGCCAAAACAAATGAAAAAGCCACCACAGATATAATGTCGTTAATGATTGCTGAGTTATCCCAGAAGTCGGGTGGAACCAGCAACTATCGTTACCTTAAACGTGTTAGTTTCGTCGGCGCAGTTGTCAGAGTGCAGGACGATTTAAACAATATTTCCTGGGGCGCACGACATGCCGATATAAATATCGAAAGATCAGAAAATGGTCTTCGAAGTACTTTTGATCTTGACCTAAATGTTATAGAAGAAAATCTTTCGATCGAGGGAAGGGCTGAATTTAAGCCTACGGATAAGACTATAGTCGGCAACTTTAAGTTTAGAGGGCTAAACCCAAGAACACTCGCCGACAACATCCCAGATTTTTCACGACTAAAACTGTTGCAATCGACCCTCGCTGGAAAGATTGACTTCAAGTCTACAACAAGCGGGCAACTTGCCTATATGAAATTCCATGTTACGGGCGGGCCCGGCCTCTTTAAACCCCCAAAACACATCACATCACCGATTACTTTTGAAAGCGTAAAAATGGTCGGTGACTTCACGCCTAATCCCGATCGCATTACATTTCAAAAGCTTTCAATAACCGCGGACAACATTTCGGCAAACCTGCAAGGTGCTATCAAACGTGTTAAAAACACGGCCCTAATAACTGCCTCGATAACAGTACCCTCAATGCCAGTCATAGAACTCTACAAATACTGGCCAGTCGGCTTAGGCCAAAATGCTCGGCCGTGGTTGCTAAAGCATATCCGCGCGGGACTAATGAAAAACGGGACCGCAAAATTGCGAGCACGTATAAACCTCGGAAGGGGAGACCGTGTGGGCGTAGAAGTGGATTCTATTAGTGGAGCGTTTTCATTAAACAAAGTTTCGGTCTCTAAATTAAATACTATACCGTCGATCACCAATCTATCCGCCAAGGCCACATTCAACAAAACTCAACTTGCGTTTGGTATCAACTCAGGGGAAGTGGGCGCACTTAGAGTGTCGAATGGGTCACTTAAACTTAGTGGAATAAATAACAGAAAAGAAACATTGTCGATTAATGGGACTGTTTTTGGCCCTGTAAGGGCTACTTTAAAACTTCTTTCGCACAAAAATTTAGGGTTTTTGTCACGGTTTGGGTTATCTGCTGTGGGCGCTAGTGGTACCCATTCAACACAGTTCCAAATTTCGTTGCCACTTCTAAAATCGCTTAAAATAAGTGACATAAAGTTTACCGGATCGTCAGAATTAAAAGGATTGACGCTACAAAATGTTTTATTGGGACGGCCCATTTCATCCGGGAATTTATCACTAAACGTATCTAATAAGGGTTTGTCGGCGGTAGGTAGTATTCGCTATGCCAATGCCCCAACACGCATAATATGGAAGGAAGATTTTACGGGAAATACAAAACTTAAAAGACGGATAGAAGCAAGTCTAATAGCTACATCGGCGGTGCGTCGCGCCATCGGAGTCCAGGTTCCTTACATTCTGCAAGGCCCCCTAGACGCAAATGTTTTATACGAGCTACCGCATGACGGTAGAGCGACAGTGTCAACAAACTTTAACTTAAAAGACGCAAAGATATTGATACCTGGCTTCGAGTGGGCAAAACTACCGGGACAGCCTGCGTTTGCCAGAATTGAGGCCGTTCTAAATGGCGAGACTATATCGTCGTTACCATTCTTTAGCTTAGACTCAAATATTTTGTCCATAGCGGGAAAACTCACTTTTTCTGACCACCTAGACAATGAACGAAAAGTAATTGAGACGCTGTTTTTAAGTCACTTTAAACTCGGCTCTACGGAATTTAGCGGCAATTTAAAGAGAACCAATAACCGGTCCCTATTAATCTCAATGTCCGGCAAAGGTTTTGACGCGACGCCATTTTTTGACAGGAAATTAGAGCAGTTAAACCTACAACACGTATCTCCGTTTAGCGTTAACGCGAATTTTCAAAATTTTTGGATCGCCCCTGGCGCACCCACAAATAACGTAAACATGCATTTAAATCATGATGGAAATCACTGGCAGAAGATAGAAATCGACGGCGAAC
>CAZOHS010000041.1:0-17515 GCA_964579285.1 uncultured Rhodospirillaceae bacterium
GCCCGCCAAATTACCAACGAACTTCTGGCCACAGAGGCCACACCTTGACGAGGAGTAACAAGTAATGACGGGAAAGCTCGACGGAAGACGAACGCTAATTGTTGGTGCCGGTGGGGGCATTGGCGGAGCGATTGCGAAGCGATTTTATGAAGAGGGTGCCAACGTCGCAATTGTTGACACTGACGAAGCCGCGGCCGAACGGCGCGCCGCTGAACTGTTAGCGGCACCTGGAAACGGAAAAGTTTGCTCTTTATCCGTCGATATAGGTGATCCTGCTTCTGCTAAAAATGTCGTAGACGAAGTTTCCGATACCCTGGGAGGCCTTGATACCACAGTGCACTCTGCCGCCACACGGGAGCCGACCGCGACTGCGGAAGAAATGAAGTTTGAGCATTGGGAGGAAGCCCTCAGGGTAAACCTGACTAGTATGTTTTTGCTGTGCAAATATGCAATTCCGCACCTCCGCAAAGCCGGCGGCGGGGTGATTATTAACATTGCCTCTCAACTTGGTAGTGTGGTTACTCCGGGCCGGCCCGCCTATCACGCTACAAAGGGTGCAGCAATCCAATTAACTAAGGCGATCGCCATCGAAAACGCCGGCGATAACATACGAGCCGTAACAGTATCCCCGGGAGCCATTGAGACGAACCGGCTGCTCGCACGGTACAAAGATATAGAGACTATCCGTGAATTAATGGTTCCTAACCACCCAATCGGGCGCCTCGGGCAGCCTGAGGACATCGCTGGTGCTGTTTTATTTGTTGCCAGTGATGACGCAGCCTTCGTGACCGGCACCGACCTGATTGTCGACGGCGGTTACACAGCGGTCTGAGGGTAATGGCAACGATCCTAATTACCGGGGCACAATCAGGATTGGGTTTGGCTCTGGCCAAAGTCTACACACAGCGCGGTGACAACGTGATTGCTCTGTGCCGCCAAAAGAGCCCAGAGCTTGAAGAGACCGGGGCTGAAATGTTTGACGGGATCGACATTCGGGATGACACAGATGTTTCCGTCGCGGCTAAACATATTGGTCAGCGCTCGGTCGATGTATTGATCAACAACGCCGGTATCTTGATCGACGACGACATTGATAGCCTTCAATTGTTTAACATCCGGGAACAGTTCGAGGTTAACGCCCTTGGTCCTCTAAAAATTGCACTCGCATTCCGCGAATGTTTGCGGAGAGGGTCATTCCTAATAAACGTTTCAAGTCGAATGGGATCAATAGGGGATAATGGATCAGGCAGGGATTACGGGTACCGCATGTCGAAAGCCGCGCAGAATATGCTGACATGCACCCTGGCTAGAGACCTGCTACGTGAAGGAGTAATCGTCATAGCAATCCATCCCGGCATTGTCGCTACGAAAATGACAGGTCACAGTGGGGCGCTGCCCGACGAAGTTGCCAATGACATGAAAAACGTCGTCGACAAACTAACCATAAGTGATTCAGGTAAGTTTCTAGATCGGTATGGCGCGGAAATACCCTGGTGAAAAAAAACGTACAAACAGCCCACCGAACCTCGGTTAACATTACGATATAACAAAGCTCAAGAATAAGGAAAAGAGATGGATATCTATCGCAGCGAGCTCAAAGACGGTATGCAGATTGACTGGGATACACCGATAAAAGTCGATGATGGGCTTATTCTGCGGGCTGATGTTTTCAGGCCTCCTGGTGAAGGCTCCTGGCCGGTAATACTCTCCTATGGTCCCTATGGAAAATGGTTAGTTTTTGGTGAACAGTTTACTGAACAGTGGTCACGGATGTGCGACGAACACCCAGACGTACCTGACGGCTCCACAAACAAATATCAGAGTTTTGAAGTGTGCGATCCGGAAAAATTTGTACCTCACGGCTACGCGGTCGTTCGCGTTGATTCACGAGGCACAGGTCGCTCTCCCGGCTATATAGACCCTTGGTCCGCTCGGGAAGCACAAGACTTTTACGAATGCATAGAATGGGCTGGCACCCAAGAATGGAGTAATGGCCGCGTTGGGCTGAATGGTATCTCATACCTCGCGATGAACCAATGGCAAGTAGCTGCACTTCGCCCTCCTCACCTTAAGGCAATGTGTGTTTGGGAGGGCGCCGCGGATTACTACCGGGACATGGCCCATCATGGCGGCATTATGTGTACCTTTAGCAGAGCTTGGTATGGTCCTTACGTTGTCATAATGCAGAACGGCCTTGGTTCAAAGGGCGAACACAGCAGCATGACCAACGATTGGGTCTCCGGGCCAGAAACCCTTACCTCAGAAGAACTTGCGGCAAACCGTAGTGACTGGCATGCCGATCTTGTCGATAACACCCTTGCAACAGATGAATTTTGGACTTCGAGATTACCTGACTTCTCTCAAATAGAAGTTCCACTTCTATCGGCGGCAAATTGGGGAGGGCAAGGTCTCCATCCTCGCGGTAATTTCGAGGGCTTTCTTGCATCGGCGTCAGAAGAAAAGTGGCTTGAAGTCCACGGGCTGGAACACTGGACCCATTTCTATACCGACTACGGTGTAGACCTCCAACGCCGGTTCTTCGATTATTTTCTAAAAGACGAAAATAACGGATGGTCACAACAGCCACGTGTTCAATTACAGATCAGGCATCCGGGAGAAATATTTGAAGAACGCCACGAGAACGAATGGCCTTTAGCACGAACAAATTGGTCAAAATTCTACCTTGATACCGACCAACTCGGTTTCTCCTCGGAGCCACTGGAAGAATTGACACACACAATTTATAGGGGTTTCTCTGATGGCGTGACCTTCCTCAGCCCACCCCTAGAAAAAAGCACTGAGGTAACGGGCCCAATAGCAAGCAAACTCTTCGTATCATCCTCCACGGACGACGCAGATTTCTTTCTTGTATTCAGGGTGTTTGGTCCCGACCTAAACGAGGTTACGTATCAGGGTTCAAACGACCCTCATACGCCCATCGCTCTTGGCTGGCTGAGGGCTTCGCATCGCAAACTCGATGCAGAATTATCACTCGATTATCGTCCCTACCATTCTCACGACGAAGTCCAAAGATTAGTACCAGGTCATATCTACGAACTCGACATTGAGATATGGCCCACTTCGATAGCGATACCGGCAGGCCATCGTTTTGGGCTATCCGTCCGTGGATGTGATTATGAACATGCGGCGCGCGACCCAGGCGCAAAAGGGCTAAAACGGATGGGCGTATTCACGGGCGTCGGACCTTTCCGCCACGACGAACCCAAAAACAGACCAGCCGAAATCTTCGACAACGATATTACGCTTTACAGCGGACCATCTCATGCATCCCATTTGTTGCTGCCAATCATTCCCGGGAAGTAAATAATCGCCGTGTAAACTGCATTTTTCGTTTAAAACCAGATGCGGATAACACCTTCATATAACGACTTTAACCTGCCATACTGTATGTCTGACTTGTTCGCTCAGCAAACAAGCAAATAGAAACTAATTTTCTTTGAGGAGGAACTAATGCTTTTGAAAAGGGAGAAAAAATCCCACACGTTGAGCATAGCGGCAGCATCCCTGCTAGCTTTGCCACTTGCTTTTGCGCTCTCATCGGGCGCAGACGCGGCGAAGCGTGTAAACCTTACAGTAATATCGGGAAATACACACCATTACGCCCCTGTCGGTGCGGCGATCAAAGCTTTCATACCAAAAGTTGATGAAATACTTGCCCGAACGGGTAACTACAAAGCCTCCTGGGTCAAGGGTTTTGGCGGACAAATTGTTAAAGTACGCGGTGAATTAGAAGGCGTGCAAACTGGGCTGGGTGACATAGGCGTGGTCCCGGGGCCGTTTCATCCATCGAAGTTGTCTTTATACCAAATTGGATATGTCACGCCGTTTGCTTCCGTAGACCTGCAAGTAACGACTGACGCTATGAGCAACCTTTTAGCTACATACCCCGCCATGGGAAAACAGGCTCAACGGTTCAATCAGACCGTATTAGCAATATCGGGTACCGCAGAAAATTATGCTCTTTGGACTAGTAAGAAAATAACAAAGTTTGAACAACTTAAGGGTATGAAAATTGGCGCCGTCGGTTCCAATGCGCCCTGGGTTACGGCAGCGGGTGGTGTCCCAGTGATGATCAAGGGGCTATCCACAATGTATAATTCTTTAAAAACAGGCATTTATGATGCGGGCATCCTCTGGCAACAAGCCATGGCCGCATTTAAGTTCTGCGAAGTAACACCCTATCACATCGATACTGGGTTTGGCGCGGTCGCGAACGCGCTCCTAACGGTTAACCATGACTCCTGGAAAAAGATGCCTAAAGAGGTCCAAGCCGCGGTCAAAGAAGCCGCACCCGCGTGGTCCGCAGGGGGTAACAAAGCCACGCTTGGTGGAGCAAAATGGGGTGCCGGTGTCTGCCAGAAGAAGTATGGACAGACCACACATAAATTGACGGCTGCGGAGCGAAAAGCTTGGGCGTTCGCCCTGCCTAATATTGCTCAATCTTGGGCCAAGAGGCAGGACAAGGCGGGCCTACCCGGAACGAAAATGCTTAAAACGTTCATGGATTACATGCGCGCCAATAAACAGGTACTCGTGAGACAATGGGATAAAGAATAGGACGAGTAACCCTTTCTAGTTAAATTTTGCGGCTGGTCTCGAAGGAAATTCAGGGTCAGCCGCAATTTCTTTCTTGGATAGGTTATCCAGAGTACTAATCGCATGGACATTTTGAACAAGTGCAATAGTGCACTCGGCACTCTGATAACTTCGAGTAACGCATTGGCCTCGGTGTGGGTATTCTTGATGATGCTCGGGGTCGTCGCAGATGTACTTGGACGGTTTTTGTTTAATGCACCAATTGTTGGCACCACAGAAATGGTAACCCTCTCAATTGTGTCGGTCCTATACCTACAACTCGCCTATACATTGCGATCGGGAAGTATGACCCGATCAGACGCCGCAATATCACGTTTGATAAAAAGACACCCCCGGACCGGCCACACACTCGACCTCGTATTCTCATTCGCCGGGCTCATGCTGATGATAGCCATTATGTCGATGGCGTGGCCAAAATCCATTGATGCATACGAAAACGGCTTCTACGTGGGCGTCGTTGATGTCTTCACATTCCCTGATTGGCCAAGGCTTGCGATTGTATTCGTCGGGTGCGGTCTAACCGGGCTTCAGTTTCTTTTCTTCATCGTAAAAAATCTTGTTTCTATTTTGGATCCAAAGGTCGCCAATTCGTGAGACGCAAAGAGCTATAACCATGTTTGTAGAAGTGTAAATCAATGGAAGCCTTTGAAATCGCGGTCCTATCGGTAGCGGCCATGCTCCTCTTCATATACCTGGGCATGCACATCGCGGTCACCCTTGCCCTTATATCGTTCATTGGCACTTGGATAATCAAGGGAAATATTACTGTCGCGACCAGCTTACTCTGGGTTTCGGCGCACCAGACGGTAAACAATTTCGTATTTGCAGTTATTCCTCTGTTTGTTCTAATGGGGTTCCTCGTTTCTGCGGCGGGAATGGGCCGAGACGCATACGATATTGGACAGAATATGTTGCACCGGGTTCGGGGTGGTCTGGGTATGGCAACCGTGGTCGCAAACGCAATATTTGCCGCAATTACAGGTGTTTCTGTCGCTTCCGCGTCTGTATTTTCAAAAATAGCCGTCCCGGAAATGATGCGCCATGGCTATAGTGGCCGATTTGCCGTCGGGACGGTCGCGGGGTCCTCTGTGCTCGGCATGTTAATTCCACCTAGCGTGTTGTTGATCATTTATGCGCTGATTGTAGAAGAGTCTGTAGGTGACCTCTTCATCGCGGGCATCGGTCCCGGGATCTTACTTACTATTGTTTACTGTGGGTTGATTTCAGGCATGGCGATCTTCCTTCCACGCATGGTTTACGGTGAAAAAACCCCGGGTTCCCTGGCACAAGATGGCATAGCAAATGGTTCTGATGATCCTAATCAAAACGATACAAATACCCTTCAAAAAATCATCCCCATAATTTTGCTCATCACCCTCGTGATGGGCGGCCTATATGGTGGGGTATTCACACCAGTCGAGGCGGGAGGCGCGGGTGCATTTCTAGCCTTAATTTTCGCAGTTGTCCGCGGAAAACTTACCCTGGCAACACTATGGGAAGTCCTGATCGATACCAGTAAAGTATCGGCCACTCTGCTATTCCTTATTGTCTCCGCGAGCATGTATAGCCGCATGTTAGGAATGTCAGGGTTGCCCGGCGAAATGGCAGAGATATTTAACGAGCTTGGGGCAGGTTTCTATGGAATGTTGGCCCTCTACGTCATCGTGGTTATCATTTTGGGGACAATAATAGATTCCGTTTCAATTATGCTGATCATGGTCCCATTGTTCCTCGGGGCCCTCAAATTTTATGAAATAGACCTGGTATGGTTCGGGGTAGTGACAGTTATCGCAACCGAGATTGGCCTACTTACGCCACCCTTGGGCCTCTGTGTCTATGTTGTGCATTCCACCCTTTCAAGACCCGACATCACATTGAAAGAAGTCTTCATGGGCTCGGCACCATTCGCCCTCGCGATGTTATTCGCGCTAATTTTAATTATTATATTTCCGCCAATATCTACTTATCTTTTGAGCTAACCAGACATTCGAAATTTATTAGTTAATTATATTTCAAATACTAATAAATAACATCGCAAAGATTCTATAACATATTGAGTTAAATGGTGTTTTAAGAATTATATTAAACCTAAAACTCGCAGAGGACTCCCGGAACCTTCTACAATCTTCAATGGTGCAGTAATAACAATAGAACCAGTTGGCGGCAGCTGATCTAAATTGTTAAGGCTGGACATCCCAAACTTGTTTGCCCCATGCATTAGATTGTGAGCCGGAAAAACTGGGTCAAACATCCCTGCATTTCCATGGTCAGTGCCAATCGTTTCCGTGCCGTAACCGCAGACATCCCGTTCAAGCATAAACCGAACCGCGTCCGGATTAGGACCTGGAGATCGATAACTGCCATCAACTTCATTCAAAAACGCAGAAGCATTTGAAAACCTTTTAGACCAACCACTGCGAAAAAGAAGCCAACTTCCTTTCTGGATCCGCCCGTGCATCTTTTCCCAATCCTGTAAGTGCTGGACATCCAAAATAAAGCTAGGATCCCGCTCGACCGCTTCCGTACAATCAATCACAGAGGCAGGAGCCACGAAACGCTTCGCATTAATGGTATCCGTGGTGCCATCTTTGAATTTTTCGCCAGTAAACCAGTGACCCGGCGCGTCAAAGTGCGTACCAGCATGTTCCGCAACAATTAACGTACTCCAACGAGCGTAGCCCGACTTATCACGGTAGTCGGCAATGGGTTCAAGTTGGACCGCAGGGGGCTGCTTTCCATGACCTTCCGGCACTTTAATCATTGGTGTTTGCGGACCGAGCGGGTGCGTTAAATCAACGATATTGATTGTTCCATTAGCTAAAGAGGACGCGAGTTGCTCGAGGACGTCTGCGTTATTTTCCATCGCCTTACCTTTGAATTGGTTCAAGTCTCAGCATATCGCCAGAAACAGATATCTAACAACTTGTCTTTTCGTCCAAAATACCAAAATATTAGTGTCGCACCACGGTAAGTATATAAATTCCCCTGTAACACGTCTAAGCAAGAGAAATCATGAACACAAAACTAAAGACGCAACCAGACGCAAGGCAAGCGACAAACCCACTCTTTAATGATAACAAACTAAAACTCGGCACATTTGGAACAAACGTCTCCGGAGGTTGCTCAATCACTAAAGCAGACGGCGCCCTTGAAATAAATTGGCCCAATGTTTTAAAAATTTCAAAAATTGCTGACGATATAGGCCTCGAGGCTCTGGTGCCAGTAGCGCGGTGGCGGGGCTTTGGCGGCGAAACTGACTTCAATTCTCGTTGCTTTGAAACCTATACGTGGGCGGCCGGTTTGGGGGGGCAAACCCAACAAGCAGCAGTCTTTTCCACATCACACGTTCCAACTGTCCACCCAATACTTGCGGCCAAGCAAGCTACCACTATCGACCACGTATCGAACGGCCGGTTTGCACTCAACATCGTTGTAGGGTGGTACCAACCCGAACTCGAAATGTTTGGCTCAAAAGTTATGGAGCATGACGCTCGTTATGACTACGCGGACGAGTGGATAGAAATTATGAAACTCTTGTGGACCGAAGAGGACGAGTTTACCTATGAGGGTAAGTTCTTCAATGTTCCTAAAGGGTTTCATCAACCAAAACCCATTCAAGCACCCTTCCCGGCATTAATGAACGCGGGCGGATCGGAAAGAGGCAAACGCTTTGGTGCGAAAAATTGCGATATGATGTTTCAGGCAATCACAAATCCGGACCCGCAAGCCATTAAGGCCGAAATAGAATCCGTGCGGGAGATCGCTCGAACGGAATTTGGACGAGAAATACAAGTGTGGACGAATTCCTACATTGTACACGGTGATACGGAAGCTGACGCGAAGGCATATTATAATCACTACGTTAACGAACTAGGTGATTGGCAAGCTGCTGATAATTTAATCCGTGTCCTTGGCATCAACTCGAAGATGGTGGGAAAAGAAGCAATGGAAGGACTAAAGAGCCAGTTTATCGCCGGCTATTGTGGCTATCCCCTAATCGGCACCAGCGAAATGATTGCCGAGGGATTACAGATGCTCTCGGATGTAGGTTTCAATGGCTCACTACTGTCATGGGTGGATTATGAAACGGGGTTAAAAAGGTTTAACATCGAAGTAATGCCCCTGCTCGAACAACGTGGCCTGAGAGCTCCGGTTTAAGACGCTAGACGAAGAATAAACTAAGCTCCGGCAAAGCTATTATTAAAGCTGTCACCAACAGCATTATGATTGCAAAGGGCATCGCACCGAGAAAAATCTGATTTAAAGATATCCGATCATCGTTCAATGTCGATTTTACAACATAGCAGGTTATGCCCAACGGCGGAGTGAGCAATCCAATTTCCACAGCAATTACTGTGACAATACCAAACCATATTGGATCTCCTCCGAACGTTTGCAATACGGGCAATGCCAACGGAAGAATGATTAACATGATTGAAATTGAATCAAGGATCATTCCTAACAAAATAAGAACGATGACGTACAGAACGAGAAAACCAGTAAAGCCAAGATTTGTCGACCCAATAAAATCTCCCATTTGCTGAGGCAGTCCCGACAGCGCGAGCATTCGTGCATAGATGTTTGCAGCAAGTATTAAAAACAATATAGAGACGGTTATGTGCCCCGTCTCCAACAGGACGTCCCAAAGCACTTTCCAGTTTAGCTTTCGGCGCAGGATACCGATACAAAGGGCGCCGAAGGCTCCGGCGGCGCCGGCTTCTGTAGGCGTAAAAATACCTCCATAAATTCCGCCGATTACAAGAACTACCAACGCTAAAATGGGAAAAACCAAAAGCAAGGCAGAGCCAATAGTTTCAGTTTCGTCGCTGTTGTCATTGACCTTAACGTCACCTATCCATTGAGGCCGCCACGTAGCCATTGCGAAGATCAAGACCGCAAAAGCAAAGGCAAGAATTAATCCTGGAATAACCGCAGCGATAAAGAGAATGCCAACAGATTGTTCCGCTAAAAAGCCGTATACTATTAATAGAAGGCTCGGTGGTATAAGCATTCCGAGAACAGATGAGCCCGCCACAACCCCCACGGAAAACCGAGCAGTATAACCCTGCGCCATCATTTCCGGAGTAGCCACGCGGGTGAACACAGCTGCCGATGCGATAGACGATCCGGTAATAGCCGCAAAAATTGCATTCGCAGCGACCGTCGCTATGCCCAAACCACCTTTTACTCGGCGTAACGCCCATCTTGCTACCTGAAATGTCTCTTTACCAACATCAGACGCCGCAACCAGCAGCCCCATTAAGACGAACAGCGGTACTACGCCAAACAAATAGTTCTTCATATATTCCGCACCCGCTTGGGGCAGCATTCGTTCAGCAATAATCGTATTGCCTTTCATCATCCAGACACCGCAAAAACCGAGAACTATAAGCGCTACGCCTATTGGCATACCGGCATAGATAAGAATAAGCATACAAAGAATCGAAAGAGCGCCTATTTGGGCGTTACTCATTTCGATCGAGGTCAATAAATATATGATGACACCGAATGCCCCTACGCATAACAGCCATCCGTAACCGCGCTTTTGAATATTTTCGGGTTCACCCTTTTTCGTGATTGAGCAAACTGAACCCAGGAACTCTCGAAAGAAACGAAGCAGAAATTCTATTCCGGTTGCCGCGGCACCCACGACAAGCAGTAAGTAGAAGGGCCATGCGACGAACGTAATCGTACCTGGAACCCCGGCCATCTCTTTTTCTACCCATGCATCGGAGAATTCCTCCCAGAACCCTTGGAACATGACGACAAACACTGCCACCCCAAAAAGGTTAAAAATCCCGTTAAAGACATGCCCCGCAAAGGGACGCTTTTTTTCCATCCATTCTATAAGGAGTTCTGCGCGGACAAAACGTCCCGCATGGAGTGTGTTTGCCAATTGAAGATAGATTGTGCCCGCAATAGAAAAAGCGATAATTTCGGGAACACCATTGAGCGGAAGATTGAACACATTCCGCGAAAATATATCAGCGCAAATAAGAAACATCATACCGAACACCCACAAGGTGCCGATGCTGTTCATAAGATTGGTAAGTCCATTAAACAACCGAACGGGAAGCCCTTGAATGGGCTTCTCGCTCAATTGTTCTTTTTTAGCGACGGCCAAGAGCGCTGCGCCGTTTATTTTAGTGTATTAAGCCGGACTATAGGCCCTTATCCCAGGCGCGAAGAGGCTCATCACCCGCAGCACGCGACCCCGCGATAAAGGCTTTCATAACTGTTTTTCTGGTTGCAGCTTGCTTCTTGTCAGCGTTGACCCATTCTTTCGCAATATTGGGGATCATATTTGCCCACTTGCGCCGTTCCGCCTGTGGGAATGTAGAAATGATTGCACCTTGTTTCTTCATTAAACCCATAAATATTTTAGCTTTTTTGGCGACAATCGCACCCTGTTTTGCGGAATACTCCGAACCAAGTTTACGAAAAATATCCTGCATGTACGCCGGAAGACTATTCCAAGTGTCTTTATTCATTGTAATAGCACCTGAGATCGGTCCGCCCATGTCCACAACAGTAATATACTTTCCTACTTCATGAAGTTTGAATGGGAACATTCCTGTCGTAATCACTATTCCGCCCGACGCGACCCCAGTTTTTACGCCATTATAGTACACTGGCAATCCACCATTAACCGCCACAGCCCCGGTACCCCGCAACCATTCAGCAACGGCCCCAGGACCATATATCTTTTTACCTTTTAGATCAGCCACAGACTTTAGTGGAAAAGTAGTGAACGTATTGTATGTATCAGCGACCTGTATTCCAAGGTAGACCTGGTTATGTTTGTCCCACGCTTTATTCATCGCCGGAATATCTTGGTGCAACTGATGCCCAATGTTCGTCAACGTTTGCACGTTACCGGTCGCGAACGGTGCATAAAACGACACATTCATAAGCGGCATCTTGATCGGTTCCCAAAGGGTTCCAACCCAACCAATGTCGGCCAATCCCTTTTGCACACCCTCGAGTGTATTCTGAAAGTTATACAAAGCACCGGCATAAGCTTGTGTCCACTTAATGCTATCACCCTTGCCGGCAGCTTTGACCCGAGCCACAGACTGCGGAACGACATGGTTCTTAATCACTGCAACCCATGGGACAATTGGGGGGTGGCTTGAGCCAGCCGTTAATTTATATATTTTAGCAGAGGCAGCGCCTACTCCAAATGATATTGCGACTCCAGAAACTGCTGCAGCCGCGACAAGTGTCCTCGTAAATGATTTCATTAAACCCTCCCGATTATACTAAAAAGTGCAATAGTCTTTTGCGAAATTTTGTTAATTGAATTGATTATCACTGTTACGAGATAGTTACAACTTATTAACCGGAACGGTTTTAGTGGGTGACTTTAATCGCTCTTTTCCCGCCACCCGAGTGGAAGATGCCGCGAGGAAACCAGCGATTTCTTGCCCGTCGCCCCGCCGGAGGGTGCGTGGGGGCTTATATCACGCGATCATGCCGGCGCGCCCAACCTTTCGCTTGCCCGGCTATGGAGAACATGACGCAGCCGTCTTACCCCGATGTCATGCTGGTAGAGATTTTCGTGATAGCGCGCATTGTCGGGTACCGCTTCCAGCATGATCCTGTCCTGCTCGAGAACATGCCAGTGCCGGCCCTCCAGGCTCGTCTTATAGAGAAAGCGCCACATATTGCGTGCCCATCCGTTCACACGCCGCAGCCGGTAGAAGAAGACCACACATGCACCTTCGTCGATGGGCGTGACATAACCGATGATGCGGAATGGTCCACCCGGCCCAGCCGATTGTGGGTAAGGCACATCGATCCGTATCCAATCGATGCCCGAAAACAGGAAATCACCGGAATCAAAGTTCTTCCCGCGCTGGCCAGACGCACGAGCAATGGTAAAACCACCGTCGATGTCCTTCAGCACCATGCGGTCCTGGCGCGCGCCACCAGAAAGCGTGTGTGACTGCGCGTGCAGGTAAGAGCCATGCATCGGATCAACCAAGTTGTCGAAAGCATATAGGTAATGGCATTGCCAAGTCGCGCTGCACAGAAAGCCGTCCCATTCGGGGTCGGATAGCTCGCCCGGCAAATCGAGTGGCCCCGGCGGAGCATCACAGTTGTAGCCAAACCAGGCGTATATCGTCTGGTTATGCTCAATTATCGGATAGCTCCGCACCAGCGCGCGGCCTTCAAGCCCAGCGCGCTTGAACGCTGGTACGGACGCGACCATACCGTCACCGGAGACTTGGACACCGTGATAGCCGCAGGCGATGCAGTCCCCCTGAACCGAGCCCAGCGCCAGGGAAGCGCCACGATGGGGGCATCGATCCTCAAGCGCTTGCACTGCACCTGCGCTGTCGCGCCAGATAACCAGGCGTTCACCCAATCGTGTTAGTCCAACCGGCTTATCGTCGATGTCTGACGAGACGCAGATCGCGTACCACTGATCCCGCAGCCCCGACTCGACCGCCACCCATATTGGATCTGTTGGCTCAAGAACGGCCACGGCCGCACCCTCCGCGCCACAGCAGCCCGTTGCCCTCAGCCAGCCGCGTCATTTCGCTGCGAAAAGACGCTTCGGTCCAATTCTCATTTTTGGGATCCACCGATCCAAGGGCGTTGAGTTCATCGACGATCTGTGCGAGGTCGTGTACCCCCTGAGCTAGGACGGTTTCAAGCGCTGCGGCGAGATTCAACTCCCGTTCGCTAGGCACGCGCACACGACTTTGCCAGGCTGGTTCCATTGAACCGGCTCAGTCTTCGAACGGTATCATCGCCGGGACACCCGAGCGATTGGACTTGAGTTTCTGGTGGTTCTTGCCGATAGCGTGTTTGTAACGTGCGCCATTTTACTCACCACAAAATTACCCACAAACAGTGGTCGAACGTAGCATGCAATCAACTGGACAGAAATACCTAGTTTCGCCATTCTCTCTTGCAATGTCCTATGTAAATTATTTTCCTGCCAACTACCGAGACGGCCGCAAGGCGTTTCTTTCAGCTGCAAATAGGGCTAAAGCGGTGATTAAAACGTACGCCTCCGGTTCGAACGGTCCAGACAACGAGCCGGTGTATACCGACGTTGCACTATTAGGAAATCAAGACGCTCCGAATTTATTTTTGTGTAATTCGGCAACACACGGTGTAGAGGGTTTTTGTGGATCAGGAGTTTTTACGGGATACCTCTCATCTGGTCTCCCGGCCGAAATTCCTGATAACGTGCGATTAGTGTTAATCCACGCGCTAAATTGCCATGGTTTTGCTTGGTTGCGGCGTGTCACCGAAGAAAACGTGGACCTGAACAGGAACTTTGTTGATCACAGCAAGCCACACCCCAAAAATCGAGAATATTCGAAGCTCCATGCAACTGTGCTGCCAGAGTACTGGGATCAGCAAACAATCGCGCAGTCGACCGATAAGTTGGAGCGCTATGCAACCAAACACTCGCTTTACAAACTTCAGACGGTTCTTACCGGCGGGCAATATGACCACCCGGACGGAATTTTCTTCGGGGGAAGAGAACCTACAACTGCCAATAAACGGTTTATGGAAATTATTGAACAACACGTTGTGGGAGCTAAACACGTATTATTTTTGGATTGGCACACCGGACTCGGTCCATACGGAAATGGGGAACTCCTAGGAATTACGCGACCCGGGAGCGCACACGGTGACCGCGTCAATAAATGGTTTGCACATGGCCTAGAAACTCCTTCAGAAGGACAATCTTTGTCCGCTCCCCTCACAGGAACCATTGGTTCAGGGCTGCGGCGGCGATTATCAGAAACAGATACCGACGTCACCAGCCTAACCGTAGAATTCGGTACCTATTCAGTTCGGGAAGTTCTAATGCCACTTATCGCGGACAATTGGCTCCATGCAAAGGGCAACCCTGACAGCGAAGTAGGGCGGAAAATAAAGGCAGAAATTCGTAAAGCCCTTTACCCCGACGAAAATGATTGGAAAGAATTAGTTTGGGTCCGAGGCCGGCAGATAATAGTACGGGGAATTAGGGGTTTGAGCACCCTCGACTAACGTTCCAATGTTAAAACCAACAGAAACTAATGCGTCCAATTCTTTTTACGGGCATAGCTAAAATTTTCTGCATAAGTCTTTAGTTTTGTGGTACGTGATTTTGGCATAATTAAGTGATAGGAAAGATCATTTTTTTCACAAAAACTTATTGCTTCTTCTTTTGTTTCAAAACGTAATTGTACCTGATTACGCGTGTCACCGGCCCCGGTCCACCCCATCAAGCGATCGTTTTTTACCCTGGCCCCGGGTTCAAACTCAACTAACCAGTATCTGGTGCGCGCGCGCCCCGACTGCATAGCGGTTTTGCGGGGTTGATATATACGGACGGCCGACATTCATATGTCCCCAATAATCTTTATCAAACTCAATTAGCCGTATGGAACACACGCGTCAAGTTGCTAAAACTTTCTTCAAATGCTAACCAAATATCAATCTCATAGGTACATACGTTCGTGATATAGCCTATGATACAAGACAAAAACTGGGACGTAGACACGACTAATGGGAGATAACATGTTCGCGAAACAAAAAATTATACTAGCCGCGGCCGCATTGGGAACCGCAGCACTATTTACAAGCACCGCAAATTCTGCAGATTTTGACTTTTCTGGCAAACAAATCAAGCTCGTAATCGGGTACGGGTTTGGGGGCACATACGGAAAGTACACGCGGATGTTTGCTGAACACCTCAAAAATCACATACCAGGAAACCCAAATATTATTGTAGATTCTAGACCGGGTGCTGGCGGTGTCCTTGCGACAAACTACGCAGCTAAAGCGATGGCTCCAAATGGTCTCAACTATTTAGTGCCGCCTGACAGCTCGGTAATTGTTCAGCTAATGCGCCCCAAAAAGGCCAAATATGACATGAGCAAATTCACTTGGATCGGCTCTGCTAACCAAACCAATGTAATACTCGTTGTGCGCAGTGACACTGGGATAAAAAAATGGCAAGACCTTAGAAACATTTCGGTCCCGATGGGTTCCACTGGTCTCGGATCAACATCAACTATTATGCCGGGTCTCGTTAATAGAATGCTTGGCACCAAGATGAAAATAGTAAGAGGATATAAAGGCTCCTCCAAGACAGGGCTCTCGGTCGAACAAGGTGAAAATAAAGGTGCTGCGTTTAATTGGCTATTTTGGAAATCCAAATATCAAAGATGGTTCCAAGGCGACAAACCATTCGCTCGCGCCGTACTTCAAATGGGCCATTTCAAGGATCCCGAATTACCCAACGTCCCAATGATGAAGGACGTTTCAGATAAGAAATACCTACCGGTTCTTAAATTTATAGGAGCACTGGGCTTGATTGGTCGGGGGATCGCAGCGCCTCCTGGCACACCCAAATCAGCGGTAACTGTTATGCGAACCGCATGGGAAAAGATGATAAAAGATCCAAAGTTTAACGCCGATGCAAAGAAGAGAAAGCTGCGTGTAATTGCAGCAACCGGCGAGACTATTCAAAAAGTCGTCAATGACGCCCTGGCCAATACTAGTCCAGACGTTGTTAAGCAAGCCGCGTCGTTGGCTTACGGTAAGAAAAAATAAGGTTCAACCTTATTGTCGTAAAACAGCTCCGCCCTTCCTGGACGGGGCTGTTTTACTGTAAGATATCCTCAACAGATAGTGACTTTAAACTGAATGACAACATATAAATATAACTCTGCGGATAACCACATCGATCAACGCTGGATCCCCGCGAACCTCTGGCAAGACCGCGTCGCTCAAAAGTTTAGGGCGGACGCACCGCGCGTCGTGGAAAAAGACGGCGCCTGGGTTTGGGAATGGGAAGGTCGCGTGTTCGGCGGACGCGATGGGGGAGCTGCAGACAGCCCAGACAACCGACGTATACTTATCGAATATTATGGGGATTATGCGATTGATTTACCTGATGGATCTTTGCCCCCAGCTGACCCCGAAATTATATTAAAACACATGGATATGGCAGGTATTTGGGCCTACGTTGGATATGCTTCGGTCCGTAAATGGGAAATACAGAACACAGAACTCCGGCACGAAGTACACCGCGTCTACAATGATTGGATGATGGAATTAAACGAAGTTCATCCAGACCGCCTCTTAATGCTGCCAATTATGCCTGTTTTCGACCCAAAAGCAGCATTTATAGAGTTAGAGCGAATTAAAACGCTAGGGTGTAAGGCGATAGAATTTCCCGTGGCGGACCTAAGCAACGAAATTTGGGAAGAGTGTTGGGATCCGTTCTGGTCTGCCTGTGAAGACGGGAATGTCACTGTGTGCAGCCACATTGGTGATAGTGCCGGTGCGCCCTACCCTCCGCTCGAACGAGGCGTGCGAATGGCATATTTTTCGTGTGTACCTTTTAGTGCCGCGAAACCGATCTCACAGTTAGCCTATTCCGGAACCCTAATGCGCCACCCCAATCTTAAATACAACTACGGTGAATGCCGCGCAGGCTGGGGGCCCATGCTCCTTCAATGGATGGATCGTCAGGCTATAGAAAGACCTGCCATGTTCGCTGATACCGGCCTAAAAGAATTGCCAAGTGAGTACGTCAAACGCCAAGTCACAATCACCTACGAAGAAGATTACGTAGCTGGAATGTTATTGCAACATCCTGAGTCGGGAATGGCGGATATACTGATGTGGGGCGCCGACTATCCGCATGGTCAAGGTGTCTGGCCAAACGCCGATGAAGTTATGGAGAAGACTTTTGCAGGCGTTGACCCTAAAATACGTCGTCGCGTAGTATTTGATCGTTGTCTAGAAATGTTTAATCTTAGAGGTCCAGAAGCGTCGCACGTCGCGGCCTGACCGACAAAGGAGGCTCCAATGGCCAAGCTTCGTCACATAGCACTTTCCGTTAAAGACCCCGAAAAAGTAGCCGATTTTTATT
>CAZOHS010000042.1:0-17485 GCA_964579285.1 uncultured Rhodospirillaceae bacterium
TTTTCTGGCCGGTTTAACGTAACCGTTAGTATCTTGTTATTTTTCTCAAATAGAAGACTCTTGTATGTGCTGTAATCCATTATTCCTTCAATCTAGCCATGTGGTGAATTCATCTATGCTCAGTCGTTCAGGTTGAAAACTATTTACGGCGGCATTTTCATCTGGCCATCCAATGCTCATCCCGCCGACTAACTTATAATCATCATCTATGTTGAACATTTTGTGCGCCACATGCGGGTATTCGCCGAGAGCACCCTGCGCAATTGTCCATAGGCCCCAACCGCGTGCCGCAATGGATATTGATTGGATGAACGTTCCATAGTCTAGCCAAGACCCGTGCTCTAAATCGGAGGGTATCCAAAAAAGGAATCCAGTCGAAGCTCCGAAAAATTTGAAATTCTTCAGGTAAGCCTCGTGCCGTTGCGCCTTGTCTTCTCTTTTTATATCCATCGCCTTATACAGTCCAAAACCACAGGAACGGCGCCGATTCAAAAATGGTTCTCTCCACTCCGGGGCGTAGTAGTGATATTCCATAGCGCTTGGTTCGTTGTTTTTTTCCGCCGCTAATAATGCTTTGGTATATCTTTGTCGGGCGTCACCGTTTAGTACGTGAACTTTCCACGGTTGGATATTGGAGCCAGACGGAGACCATCGAGCACATTCTAGAATGCGCCGAATTAAATTTTTTGGTACGGCTTTGTTCTTAAAAGCCCTTATTGAACGCCGCGAAAGCAAGGCATCTTCCACGTGTGTGTTCGGCCGTGGAATGCCAGGGTCTGTCATCTCTGAGCGCTTATTTTTCGCGATTTCCGCCGCTGATACGAGGGGTGCGGCAGTGTGTTTAGTCATTAAATACGTCCGTTTATTCTTCGACCGATGGTGTCGGGGGCAGTTTTCCGCGCCACTTGATCCAGTTGAAGCTGGTATCACAGTCATTACATCGGAACATAATTTCGGAAGTAGCTCCACCGAATAGCGAAATAACTTCTAATTTATCACTATCACATTCCGGACATGTGACGTCGTTGAAGTCTGGGTCACCAGTGTGAAGGTCGCGGTGACGGGACGCATATCCGCCCAGATCTCGGCCTATGTGCGGGATAGAGGTGTCAGTGGGCAAGTTCTGTATCCTTGAAACGAACCACCTCAAATAAACTGGCAGGTATTGGGCCCAACCGTCGGGCATCTGAGCGCCAATCTTTTGCAAACTTTATAGGTTTTGCTTGGCCGAGAGCGGCACCCAACGGGTTTTTTGCACTAGCGACTTCTTTTTTAAATGCATCTCTTAGCTTTCTGAGGGGCACGTCTCGGATACCAAGTTCGTGCACCTGATCTTTGCCGCGCACCGGGCCGAACCACTGAAGCGCTAATGGGAAGCGCTTTGTATAGGACTTCTGGAAAAGCTGCGATTGTTTCTTTCCCTCGCCAATTATCTGGAACCAACCATTCGCGTACTTTAGGTGGAAGTATGTCTCTTCGCCAATCTTCTTGGAAAGGCCTGCGACGGCTCTATCCTCATGATTAAGATAACCTGAAATCAACATCCAAGTAGCTAATTCAGCCAGCCACGTTGACACGATGAAATCTTCCCACCCGGTAGGAGCTTCATCGAGTAGGTTGGAAGAATGGATATCCTCGGGTCCACGGCCACGCTCTAAATATACATAATCGTGACCGTGTGCGGCTAAATATTGATATATAGCGCGGGTGTGACCATAATTTGCGGTACACATACCGAGAATTGCCGCAAAATCTGGCAGCGAGCGGCCATTCATCACGCACTCAGCGTACCAATTGCCTAAAACCAACTTGGTATCGGCCACGGCTAAGAGGTCGTTTCTGAACTGTTCGTCTAACGCTGTACCCGGTGCTCCAGGAGTGTACACCATCTTTAATCCCTTTTCTCTTGTGGTTAGCCCATTTTGATCTTGGCAGATTTGCCTTCTTCGGTAACAGTGATGATCGCCTCTAATGGCACCACACACATTTCGCGCCAACGGTGTTGATCATATATGTACCAGGCACGTACTTGGGCCAGTGCGTCGTTTGGCGCTTCGACTGATCCCACATGGGAAAGGTCGGAGTTAGAGTCTTTGCGAGCAAACACTTCGTAATATTTTGGTTCTTTGCCCCCACGTTCTCTTTTTTGATCGATCTTTTTTTTAGATTTTATTTTTGTCGTCATAGTCGACTTTCCTATTTAAACTTGAATGCCATTTGCACGCATCATGTCCTGCACTTCAGGTTCTATCATGTCGCGTGACCAGGGGAGGTGCCACCCTTCCTCTATTACGACCTCTTCTACTCCCGGTACTGACAGTGCTGCCATGCGCACGTTTTCGCGAAGCATCCCGACACCCGGACAACCCAAACACGGAATGCAAATCTGTATTTTAACGAGGCCATTTTCGCTTATTTCAATGTCACGCAGCATGCCCATTCGGCGGAGGCTCACCGGTACATGAGGATCGTTAACCTGCTCCAGCGCCTGCAGAAGAGTGTCCTGGGATGGCGGCGTCTTTTTATTAGGCATTTGCAATAAGTTGCCGGATCATCATAAATGTTTCCACGTCTCTAGTTCAATGTTTACCAAAGATCCTTACCCCATTGTTCAGAGATTACACGAGCGATTGACGGCACTTTGTGTTTCGACCCCTTTTTCCAGATCTTAAGTTGTTCTTTCCAGGTAATATTACGATCGTAATCCCATTCACGCTTCTCTTCGTCTAGGTATATTGGTGGCTCATAGTCTAATACGTACTTACCCTGATCGTTGTCGTAGTGGGCGGGAACCTTGATGCCGACACTCTCTGAAAATGGAACAACCCGTGACAGCCATTTCTGCCGCATTTCGTCATTTGAAGCGCCGCGAATTCGGTAGGATAACTGGTCGGTACGGGTTTTTAAATTGTCAGGCATTCCGAACCAGGCCGCACACAGTGGAAAATAAAAATCCACTGTTTCTTGAACGCGACGCCGACTTTCGTCTGATTGGTTCCAGAAGAATTTCGTCCAACGCTCACCGTGGCTGACGTGGAAAGTTTCTTCGTAATTCACCTTTCGCAACGAACGTGCAAATGGCGCGTATGAACAGTTTTCTTCGAGATCTACTGTCGTTATGTAGCCAGCCCGATCGCCGTAGCACATAGAAACAACCGATTCTATGTAATCCTCATGAGGGAATTCTAACATCTGAAATGTACGCCACTCCTCCGGGTCTCGCTCGAATAAGAAGCGATGGGTGTCGTAACCAAAATCTTCTAATATACGATACATCATTTGGGCGTGTCCGAGTTCGTCCTGGCAAGCCGCAGCTATCGCAATTTTATCTTCGAGTGTCGGCGAGGTTTTAATGGCCGGTGAGTATGTTGGTAGCGTCACAACCTCCAGGTCGGCTGCGATGTGGATAGTATTTACTAACACATCTTTATACCGTGGCGTCATTTCTTCTACGTCTTCCAGCTGATGGCCGGCGGCAACGCGCTCCTGTAATGCGCGTTCACGTGGGTCTTCTTGTACGTCTTTAATTGCCGTTGCCATTGGATAGTTGCCTTTCTTCGAATTAAAATTTCTTTATTAGCCGTCGTCGAAAATGAAATGAAAGCTTCTCATAATTTTTTAGCTACTCCGTCGAAAACGAAATCGCGGAATGCGCGCGCAAAGTCATGCCCTTTCAGGTCCCTACCGCGCATATACCACTCTACATAACAGCCTTTATTTGTTGCCATGATGACACTTGCCAACTCATTTGCGCCTATTCCTTTGCGAAAGAAACCCATATTCTGCCCGGTAGCGATTGTATCGCGTAATTCGGTTTCCATTCGCGCCATTAACTCGGTTAGACGACGCTCAATTTCTTGACCAGAACCGTTAAATTCCGCACTCATCAGGATGGCTAGCAGCATATATTCTGTTTTCTCCGCCCCAATCACTGATTGGGAACGAACAAACGCATTAAGTCGGGCTTTTGGATCTGATCCCGCAGCAGACATTGCCGCTAGTGTGGGTTCGACAGTTAATTCTTCTGTTCTGGCGAGGAGCGCTTTCAGCACATTCGCTTTGCTCTTGAAGTAAAAATAGACCGCCCCCTTTGTTAGTCCCGCAGCTTGAGCAATTTCTTCCACCGTCGTCGCGTGATACCCCTGTGTAATGAAAAGCGTCAACGCTTCACCGAGAAGAGATTCGATGCTCGCGGCCCGCTGCTCGCGTTTCGTCGCCGGGCGCGTACGGTCATCGTTTGCTATAATATCTTCAGCTTGAACATCCATTATTCTGCCTAGTCACATACTGATTGGATAGTATCTGATTTTGACACCCTTTTCAATCGAATTTTAGAAACATTGTGTTTGTTCAGACTTCGTCTTGGGCTTATCTTAGTATCTTAGGATAGGATGCAGAGTTTGATTTGAAAATAGAGTGTTCTGCGGTAGATTAAGCCTATGGCTTTGAATTCGAAAGATTCTGGGAAAAAAAAGCAGCGCTTCGCGAAACCCGAGTATTTACTTGTTGGTTTTCTTCTGTTGATTGGAGCGTTAGCAGTGCCGGCGGTCAAAGATGTTTATTTGATTCAGTCTTTTGTTTTGTCTATTTGCACGGGTCTAGGGATTCAATAAATATTGTTTGGGCCCCTCACGACGCTGCGAATTCATCGTAGTCAGCCGGACACCAAAGCGTTTAATTAAAACCCAATTAGGTAATTCAGAGGCGTGGTAGCTTAGTTTATTAGAGTTTTCTGCCGGCTATGGCTCAATGGTTATGTTACCCATAACAACCGATCGGCTAAAGTCTATCGGGACTGTCAGCCTGGCCGTTCAAAAGCTTTATCTAAGTGACCTTTTCCCGACAAGTCACCTTTTTCAAACAACCAACTGTATCCACCCGCGGGGTTTGTCAGTATCTCCCAACAGTTGTTATCCATGTCCCAAAAAAAGAAACTATATGTGCCGTGTTGAAGAATGGGCTTACTAATTTTGTGCAGGCCCCATGCATCTTTTTGTTCGATAACCGTGTCGTACGCAGTGTCAACTTCTTCCTGCGTCTCTACGTCTAATCCGTTATGGTTGAGCAGTGGCATTCGTTCTTCGTCGCGTTTTTTCTGCTCCACAACAGCAATTGTATTGTCTCCACCAAGGCGAAGAAGCAGTGAAATTGGACTTGTCCGAACGACTTCCAGCCCTAGAAACTCCGTGTAGAAATCCCGGGCCTTTTCCAGGTCTTTTGATTCAAGTGTCCCGTGGGATAAAAAGTTTAATTTTAGCGCGGGATCTTTGGCAGTTTCCACCGCAGGTGTACTCATACGTTCCTCCCATAAATGTTGTCACTTATTAGCTTTTAAGCACCCTATATAATCTGAACCAACTATCTTAAGAGAGCAAAACAGACGCGTCAAAGAAATCGAGTGAGTAAGCACCCAAAAAAATAATATAAGTAGTCCTATGCGTGTCCGACTATAAAAGACGCAAAATGAGGGTCCCAGTACATCCGTTTGGAATTATCAATTGCCTAAGTTATCTAGTGATAATTTCAATTTTAAACGAGTGATCAATTTGCGGCGTGGCAAAGGCCCAAGTGCTATATCTATGGGGTCTTGATAGCCTATCTATATGTCACCATTTATGTCGCCGGTATGGTTTCCAGAAAAGTAGGGTTACTCTATGTGTATTTGCTATATTAGGCTGTAAAAGGGGCCTTTTTCAACTATGCCTAACATCTCTCTTAGAAATCTGGAGCGCGCATTGTCAAAGCGTAGCTCTAAAACGCCACCGTCGAATATGATGACGAATTCGCCCCAAATGTGTGGTGACATAGATATTAGGATCGCCTCAGACGGTACATGGTTTTATATGGGTTCCCCGTTCACGAGGCAGCGGCTTGTTAAGTTATTTGCGAGTGTTTTAACGCGGGATGAAGTTGGGGACTACTGGTTGGTAACCCCTGCAGAAATGTGCCGTATTAAGGTTGACGATGCTCCCTTCACAGCCGTTGAGTTGAAAGTTCAGGGGAGTGGTCGCCAACAGGAACTAAAATTTCGTACAAATATTGATAACTATGTTATTGCGGGGTCCAAACGTCCAATCAGGGTGCCTGTTAACGAACTGACCGGGGAACCCAGACCTTACGTAAAGGTAGATGACGAGTTGGAGGCGCTTATTGTGCGTTCGGTCTTTTACGAACTAGTGGAACTCGCTGAGCCGCAGGAGCTAAATGGCGAGAGGGTTCTGGGGGTCTGGAGTAAGGAGATCTTTTTTCCTATAGGATCTGCCAACAATGGATGACGTTATACATTTTCCTATAAGAGATGACGTAATAAAGGCGTTTTCAGGTCCTAGTGTAGATCCTAGAGCCGCTGCCGATAGTGAGGAAGTGAACGGGTATGGGTGGCTTTCGCAGGACAAAGATGCCCTCCCTGATCAGATTACGCCGGCTGCTGTCCTTGTTCCCTTAGTGGAGAGAGACGGGGGGATGACAGTTTTACTGACAAAAAGGACTAAAAATCTCAAAAGCCACGCTGGGCAGATTTCGTTTCCCGGTGGTAAAACAGAACCAGAAGATAAAAGCCCCGAAGAGACAGCATTACGCGAAGCCGAGGAGGAGATTGGTTTACTTAACGAGAGGGTAGAGGTTGTGGGACGCCTTGGGCGTCGTATTACGGGGAGTGGTTTCGAGGTTACACCCGTCGTTGCCGTCATAGATCCAAATATTCGACTGGAACCAAACCCAAGAGAGGTCGCCGAAATTTTCGAAGTGCCGCTTTCCTTTGTACTAAATACCAATAATCACAAGAGAGAAACGCGACTAATAAAGGGTCTTGAGCGTGAATTCTACGTACTACCGTATCAACGATACTATATATGGGGTTTGACAGCGCGATTGCTTGTGGCACTTAGTACAGTATTGGTAAAAAAATGATCCGATTTCTTCTACTTACCCTAATCCCCCTCGTTGTTCCATTTGTCGCTTGGTACCTCTGGAAGGTCTTTTCGGGACGCCCTCGGGTTGACCCCAAAACCGGGGATCAAGAGCCTCCAAACTTGGGTACGGCTCCTTTGGGCAAATTACTTATCGGCGGTGTTCTGCTAATGATTTTAACGCTTGGTATTTTCTTATTGATCCATGATGAATTCACTAGAACACCGTACAAAGCTATTGATCTTGATAAGTTTGAACAAAATCAAAAACGCAAATAATTTGGTATCTTGATGAAGTGATCTAAATGACCCAAACCGAAAAAGTTGTATTGCCGGCAGCAATGATGGGTCCAGAAGTCCATCAAATATTTGACAGGCTCGAGGCTGGTGGTGCTACGGTTCGTTTTGTGGGGGGGTGTATCCGGGACTTGCTCATCGGCAGGGCTATCGCGGATTATGATTTGGCAACGGACGCTACACCAAGCCGCGTCATTGAACTTTTGGAAGGGAAAGTCCTAAAGGTAGAGCCAATCGGTTTCGAGCACGGCACTATTTTAGCGGTGTGCCGGACGAAATCATTTCATATCACAACATTAAGAGAAGATATTAGTACAAACGGCCGTCACGCATTAGTCCGATTTACGGAGGACTGGGCTAAAGACGCCCAGCGACGTGATTTTACTATCAACGCCCTGTCCGCGAATCGAGAGGGAACTTTGTATGACTACGTCGGAGGTGTATCCGACTTAAGGGAAGGTCGCATTAAATTTGTTGGATCACCAACGGAGCGCATCGAAGAAGATTATCTGAGAATTCTTCGTTTTTTTAGATTTTACGCAATATATGGGAAAACGGTTGTTGATCGTAACACGCTGGATGCGTGTCGTGCCTCCGTTTCCAAAGTTCAAGAGCTGTCTGGCGAACGCATTTGGCACGAGCTTAAACTTATCCTCAAAGCGCATAATCTTGACCCAACATTTACGCTCATGCGTGACATAGGTTTGTTGCAAAGTTTACTGCCAGCAGATTGCTCTATTGACCATTTGTTTGCGCTTGCCCGGGTCGAGGCCACACTTTCGGTTCCTGCTGACGCAATTCGTCGGTTAGTGGCTCTTACCCGAATCGACCCTCGGGACGCGGCCGACCTTACTTCCCGGTTGAAATTATCAAATGCTGAAGCGAGACGGATCAAGAAACTTTGCTCTCTCCGCGGAGCCTCACAACCTGATATGGATAGTCTGTTACTTTCAAGCACTATGTATCGTTCGGGTGAAAAGACTTTCCGAGACAGTATCTTGTTAGACTGGGCTGATCAGAAAGTTCAAACGCCCCTAGAGGCTATCCATCTACAGCAGCGTTGGCGAAAAACCTGGGATTGTGCCGCTAGTTGGGTGCGACCCCAGTTTTTACTCAAAGGGGAGGACATATTAGAGTATGGCGTAGAGCAAGGTCCGAGGGTCGGAGAAATATTAAGTGAGGTAGAACAGTGGTGGGTAAATCAAGAATTTAGGCCTGACCGAAAAGCCTGTTTAAAAAAGGTTCGGACCTTACTGAAATGCTAACGTATTATGAATTGGAGCGTTAAGCCCATTTGTGTAAATACTAAATTCATGATTATCCAAATGGGTCGTCTGGGACTTTCGTAAAAACTTACAGTAAAGGGCGTAAATGCATTCCGGGTATGAACTTCTCTGGTTGGCGGCAGAACGTACACCAGATCACGTTGCGTTGGTCGATGATGTCACGGATCGAAAATTGACTTACGCGCAATTGGTCGGTGAGATCGAGGAAGTCGCTGCTGGACTGCACACCGCGGGAATTGAGCAGGGGTCCAGGGTTGCGACGGCGTTACCCACGACGTGGGAGCATGCAATCTTCATACTCGCTTTGATGCGGCTTAATGCTGTGCCAGCCTTGCTCAATTTTCGTCTAAAACCTGACGAAATAGCGTCTCTGTGTGAGGCGAGCGGTATACAGGCGGCTGCAGTTCTTCCGGAAATCACATTGGTCAAGAAATTAAGAGAAGCTATACCAAATAACGGCCCTATATGGTGCCTTGGTGACGTTAAAGAGGTCGCCAAAAACCTCGTAGGTTGCAGGGCGGATCCCTCAACTCTTCCTGTTTATGAAAAACCTCCACCGGAGGATGCTGCGTTCCTTTACTATACGTCCGGTACTACGGGCCTGCCCAAGGCGGTCGTGCTGGCTCATCGGAGTATTGAACCGCGAATTCTTTGGCTTTCAACGCAAGGAGGCCTCCGTCATGGGGTGCATAATCGTGCCCTTGGGTGTATGCCGCTTAGCCATGCAATCGGGTTTTTTGGAGTATTCCTTGTAACTCTTGCATTTAATGGGACCTTTTTTGTAGTTAGCGAATTTAACCCAACTAAAATTGTCGATTTGGTCAACAGCGAAAAACTCTCGTATGCCTTTTGTATACCCACAATGTATCAAGCGATGGTTGCGGCACCTAACTATTCGCCCGAAAATTTTTCTTCTATGGAACTCACTCTTTATGGTGGCGTATCCATAGATCCAGGTTTGCTTGACCATATACACGAAGAATGGGGTGGCGCTATTCGACATATTTACGGCACCACAGAAACCATGTGTTCGCTGTATCATCCAGAACCGGCAGGGCAACATGCTACACTGCGCCCGGGTTATTATTGTCGAACGCGGGTTGTGCGAATTGGTGGAGAGGGCCCAGATGACATTGTAGACGTGGGAGAAGAAGGGGAACTGGTTGTAGATTCCAGCGTCGATACTATTTTTACCGAATACCTAGGCCGTCCCGATGAGATGGAGAAAAAAGTGCGCGGCGGTTGGTACTATACAGGTGATATTTTTCGCCAAGAGGCAAATGGCGACATAACAATCGTTGGTCGGGTTGATGACATGATTCGATCCGGTGGTGAAAGTATCCATCCCGAGGAGATTGAGGCGGTTCTCAGTAGTCACGCTTTAGCCACAGAAGTCAGTGTAATTGGTCTTGTTGATGCCCAATGGGGCCAGATGGTAACAGCCTGTATAAAACAAGGTTCTGGTGACCCAGCGTCGGCCGCATCTGAACTCGATGCGCATTGTAAAGCGTCTGCATTGTCGGGATTTAAACGTCCGAAAGCGTATTTCTTTACCAATGAACTACCGCGTAACGCCGCCAATAAGGTATTAAGACGCTTGCTAAGAGATGAGGCGGAGGATGCGCGGGTTAATGCTAACGCCAGTTTTCAGCGGCTGGGTTAGCGCGTGTTATGGCCATTTCACTTCCGGTGGAAGCGACATCAGGATTGCATCTACATTGCCGCCAGTTTTTAAACCGAAGATGGTGCCCCGGTCATAGAGCAGATTATATTCAACATAGCGACCGCGTCGGTATAGCTGATGTTCTCTTTCCTGAGCGGTCCATGTTTCGTTCATATGGTTAGTCACAATTTTCGGATAGACATCTAAAAATGTTAGTCCGACGTCTTTAGTAAAAGAAAAATCCTTAGACCAATCACCTGAATCAAGATAATCATAAAAAATTCCACCTACGCCGCGAGGTTCATCTCTATGGGCAATGTAGAAGTATTCGTCGCACCATTTTTTGAACTTAGAATAATAGGTGGCATCGTGTTTATCGCATGTCTTCTCCAAGGCTTCATGAAACTTCGATGTATCTGCGTCATTCGGCAACATTGGAGTTAAATCGCTTCCGCCACCGAACCAAGATTTTGTGGTAACTATAAAGCGGGTGTTCATATGTGCTGCGGGCACATGTGGCGATTGCAGGTGGGCAACAACGGAAATGCCCGACGCCCAAAACCGCGGGTCCTCGCCAGCACCGGGTATATCGTTTCGGAACTCTTCCGAGAACTCTCCGTGCACAGTTGAGATGTTCACACCTACTTTTTCAAAGACGCGGCCTTTCATTAGCGAAATTTCTCCCCCACCGCCACCCGGCCGTTCCCAATCTGTACGCACAAAACGACCAGGGAGTTGCACACCCAAAGACGGATGGGGTGTAGTGACAGCTTCCTCTAGTTTTTCAAACTGAGTGCAAAGCTGATCTCTCAATTGCGTAAACCACTTCGTGGCAGCCGTCTTCTGGGGTTCTAGAGAGTTTTTTATCATTGATCGTTTATTTCCATTGCACGGAATTCACCAGTCTGACGCAGTGCCTCCCCTATGACCATCGCGGCTGCTGTAACCACGTTTAAAGACCGGGCGTCTTCAACCATGGGAATAAAAAGTCGCGCGTCCACAGCACGGTGTATCTCTGCGGGCACTCCGGCACTTTCCCGCCCGAGGAGCAATACGTCCGATTTGTTAAAACCAAAAGATGAGTACGGTGTATCTCCTGAAGTTGTAAGTAACAAAATGCGACCTGGCAGTTTGTTTGCGATCCAAGAATCCCAACAATCGTGTCTCTTGATTGCGGCTTTTGGTGCGTAGTCCATCGTAACACGGCGTAGACGAGCGTCGTTCAGCACGAACCCGCACGGTTCTATAATATCGACGGATACCCCAAGGCAGGCTGCAAGGCGAAGAACGGCACCAGTGTTTTGAGGAATATCCGGTTGATAAAGGGTGATGTTCATGCGATAGGCATACCTATGTATGATATTTCAGGCAACAATTCGACTTTCAACTTTTTTGTTTTTAATTGATCTAATAAAGCGCTTTTTCAAGGGTTTTCAGCATCAGAAAATTGGACTATACCCAGTTTAAACAAGGTTTGAGCCGACAACAGACTCTAAAGTGTGCGGCGACGCGCCACATCCCACGAATCTGTGCACGTGGTAGCTATATACAGTCTGGTAATTGGCATGCTGGTAGAAGTTTTATTTATGCATCTCAGTGGATATCCGACGGACATTATAGTAACGGTGGATCAACGGAAGCAGGGTGAAAAACATGGCTGAAACGGAGGGCTCGGAACCGACCGAAGATGGTCACGTCGGGGAAACTCGCCGTGATTTTCTGCAATTAGCGACCGGAGCGTTTGCTGTTGTCGGAGCTGCTGCCGTCGCTTGGCCTCTAGTTCATCAGATGAACCCCGCCGCCGACACTCTCGCCCTCGCATCAATTGAGGTTGACATTTCCGGAATTGAGGTTGGCCAAGCGATAAAGGTTAAATGGCGTGGCAAGCCGGTTTTTATTCGTCATCGGACGGCTGCGGAGATATCTGTTGCTACAAAGACCGCGCGCGACGATTTGGTTGATCCCGAAGAAGATCAAAATCGAGTAAAAGAGGGAAAGGCCCAGTGGCTGATTTTAGTTGGAGTTTGTACTCATCTCGGGTGTATTCCCCTTGGAACGTCGCAGGGGGAGACGAAAGGTGAGTTTAATGGCTGGTTCTGTCCCTGCCACGGCTCCCATTACGACACGTCTGGGCGCATCCGGAAAGGGCCAGCTCCCCGCAATTTAGAAGTACCGGAATACACTTTCCTAAATGATACAGTCGTTAAAATCGGCTGAGGTAGACAAGAATGGCAAAATTTCAAAAACCTGCTTGGCTAGATAACAGCCTCGTTCGTTGGGTTGATCACCGACTGCCCGTTTTTTCGTTCATGAGCCACGAATTGTACGAATATCCAACGCCGCGAAATCTGAACTACTGGTGGAATTTTGGTTCCCTTGCTGGGATTGTGCTTGTGATAATGATTGTTACCGGCATCACGTTAGCTATGCACTATACGCCCCACACCGACCATGCGTTTGATTCCGTCGAGCGAATTATGCGCGACGTAAATTACGGGTGGTTGATAAGGTATATACATATGAATGGGGGCTCGATGTTTTTCATCGTCGTGTACATTCATATTTTTCGGGGTCTGTATTTTGGATCTTATAAGGCACCGCGTGAAATTCTTTGGATTTTAGGTGTTGTAATCCTTTTGCTGATGATGGCGACTGCTTTTATGGGCTATGTTCTACCTTGGGGACAAATGAGTTTTTGGGGCGCCACGGTCATTACCAACCTCTTCTCTGCGATACCCTGGGGTATTGGAGATTGGATTGTAACGCTCTTATGGGGTGGTTTTGCGGTGGACAATCCAACCTTAAATAGATTTTTTAGCCTCCATTATCTACTCCCTTTTCTGATTGTGGGTGTGGTTGTCCTTCATATTTGGGCATTGCATGTGCATGGGTCTAATAATCCCATCGGTATAGATACGAAGGGTCAACAAGACGTAATCCCTTTCCATCCCTACTACACCATTAAAGACATGTTTGGTTTGGGGGTATTTCTCACATTCTTCGCCCTCTTCGTCTTTTTCGCGCCTAACTTCTTTGGAGAGCCGGATAACTATATACCGGCCAACTCACTATCTACGCCGGCCCACATCGTGCCTGAATGGTATTTCCTGCCGTTCTACGCCATTCTTAGAGCTGTCCCCGACAATTTTATCGGTGGCTGGACGACGGAATGGCTTGGCTTCATTATATTCGAAGCCAAGCTTGCCGGAGTTTTGGCAATGTTTGGCGCAATTGCCGTATTGTTTATTTTGCCATGGCTCGATCGGTCACCGGTGCGCTCGTCACGCTTCAGGCCGATGTATAAATGGTTTTTCTGGATTTTTCTGATTGATTGTTTAGTGCTTGGGTACGTGGGAGCCAAGCCTGCGGAGGGAGTGTTTATAATCATTGGCCGCGTAGCAACAGCTTGGTATTTTATTCACTTCCTTGTTGTTATTCCTTTGCTGGCAAAATTTGAAACTCCCAAGGAGCTGCCTAAAAGCATCTCTGAGCCGGTACTCGGAGGGGCGGGAGCGGAGCCAGCTGTCGCTGCGAGTAAGGCGATGGAGAAGGCGTGATGAAATTAATGAAAACGCTAATAGTTGCGGGAATTATCGGCTTGGTAACTTCGTCCTCGCAAGCGGCGGGTGACCCTGCACATGCCCCTGAACACTATTGGGAGCACTCAGGGCTTTTTGGGACATTTGATCGCGGGGCACTACGCAGAGGTTTCAAGGTGTATAACGAGGTGTGTTCGGGTTGTCACAGCCTGCGACTTGTGGCTTATCGCAACCTCAAAGATATTGGGTTTTCAGAAGCCGAGGTAAAAAGAATAGCCGCCGAGCGCGAATTTCCGGCGGAACCCAATGAAGACGGCGAAATTGAAAGCCGTCCAGGTTTGCCGTCCGATCGTTTTAAATCGCCGTTTCCTAATGACAATGCAGCTCGCGCTTCTAATAACGGTGCGTTACCTCCTGATTTGTCTTTGATAGTGAAGGCCCGTATTGGCGGTGCGGATTATATTCATGCTCTTTTAACAGGCTACAAGGACGCTCCCGCCAATGTGACAGTCCCAGAAGGGATGAATTATAACCAATATTTTGCGGGAAAACTGATAGCCATGGCAGCCCCGTTGCAAGAAGATGGTGTTGAATACGCGGATGGCACTAAAGCCACCGTGAAGCAGCAGGCGGAAGATGTTGTTACTTTCCTTGCCTGGACCGCCGAACCTGAACTCGAAGAACGCAAACGGATGGGTGTCAAGGTGATCCTTTTTCTTCTGTTGCTTACTGGTTTAGTGTATGTCGTAAAAAGGCGGATTTGGGCAAAAGTTCACTAACTTTTATGGTAGTGCCTTAGAGGCGGGTAATTATGCCGCCTTCGTTCATAGAGGAATATATGTTTGGGCATGTTACAGTGGGTACCAAGGATCTAAAGCATGCGGGTTGTTTTTATGACGCCGTTTTAGGGGTTCTGGGACATGTTCGTGCTTTTGAACGCAAGACTTTGATTTGTTATGGTGATCAATCAGGATCGAGATTTTTTGTGGTGTTGCCCTTCGATGGGAACGCCGCGTCCGTCGGGAATGGGACCCATATAGCATTTAATGCAGCCACCCGCGTGGTCGTTGACGCTTTTCACTCAATAGCCCTCGCCTCCGGAGGCACTAATGAAGGGTTACCCGGCCCTAGAAAACACTATCATGATCGCTACTACGGTGCATATGTTCGTGATCTTGACGGAAATAAATTGCAGGCTGTTTGCCACAAACTGGAATGAGTATTTTGTCCGGTTAGTTTCCGCAGTGCCTTACTCGTCCATTCAAATAAAAGTCTTTCGTGCATCAAGATATAATACGGTGGTTCCCAACCGGACAAATATTCTGATATAGGTCATTTTGAAAGGTGCTTTGATTGAGCTTCTCGAAGCAGGGACACACGCATAAATTAACCCCCGCCCGTTAGGACGAGGGTTTAATTATTTTAGCTATTTCTTAAGCTGTGTGTTGGCTGACCCATTCTAGGGCGCGAGCATATGATCGCTGGGTCGCGCCCGCGTTATAGGAATCACGGTCGTCACAAGTAAAGCCGTGCCCGGAGTCATCGTAGACGTATAGTGGACTGTCTTGCAGGGCATCCTTGATCTTTTGTAAATCATCGAGAGGAATTGCCGCGTCGTTATCACCGAAATGAAATTGGGTTGGACATTTTGGTTGCATCTCGCCGACCTTTGCAGCGATTCCACCTCCATAAAACGGCATAGCCGCAGAAAGACCGTCAACCGTACAGGCGGCTATATAGGTAGCATAGCCGCCAAAACAAAAGCCAATTACGCTTACATTACCCGTCGATGAGACCTCCTGGACTGCGGCACTAATGTCGGAAGTAATCCAATCGTCGGTTATTTTTTGACGCGTTTCGCGGCCCGTAGCAAAGTCATCTTCGTTGTAGCTAAGCTCGATTCCCTTTTCGATACGATCGAAAAGAGCTGGTGCAATTGCGACGTAACCTTGATTAGCAAAATGATCCACGGTGCTCCGAATTTGGCCATTAATACCGAATATTTCTTGGATTACTACCAGTGCACCTTTAGGCGCACCTGTGGGTTCGGCTTTGTATGCGTCAAGATTGTGTCCGTCAGTTGTCGTTAGTGAAATGGTTTGTCCCATAATTCTTTCCTCCATAAGATCGTTAGAAAATTTGCCGATTGAAAATGTAACTATGCTTGATTGCTATTTGACAGTCATTATACCGATATTTACGCATAGTTTAAGCGACCCAGTCATACGTTAAAACGGAAAAGCACTACTTCCCCGTCTTTAACAATATAGTCGCGGCCTTCCTGCCTCATCCGCCCTACTTCTTTTGCGCCAGCCTCTCCTGCATATGATACGTAGTCGGCGTAAGAGATTGTTTCCGCACAGATAAAACCACGTGCAAAATCTGTGTGTATGATACCTGCCGCGTCTACAGCCGCTGTATTTCTGGGAATAGTTCGTGCGCGTGCTTCGTTCGGACCTGCTGTGAAATAAGTAATGAGCCCTAACAGACTGTATCCAGCCCTTATCACCCGTTCAAGACCGGTTCGTTCTAAATTAAGACTTTCGAGAAACTCTTTTTTATCATCAATATTGTCGAGTTGAGCAATTTCGGCCTCAATATCGGCCGATATGACCACGCAAGCCGAGCCTTCTATCTTCGCCCGGTCCGAAACCATTACAGAGAGGTTGTTTCCAGTCGCGGCACTTTCATCGTCTACATTACAAACGTACATTACCGGCTTTGCAGTCAGTAACTGCATGTTGTCAAATAGGCTTTGTTCGGCTTTGGCTACCTCCATAGATCTTGCGGGTTTGCCTTGCTCCAGTATTTTGCGGGCCCGCTGGACGAGCGAGAGGGTGGCTGTTGCTTCTCGGTCGCCTCCTCGCGTTTTCTTAATGAGTGGCTCAGTGCGGCGCTCTAGACTTTGTAAATCCGCAAGCATTAATTCCGTATCAACGATATCAGCATCTGCTATCGGGTCTACTTTACCTGAAACATGGGTGATATCAGTGCCCTTAAAACAGCGCAGGACATGTACGATCGCTGACACTTCTCTTATGTGGCCAAGGAATTGGTTTCCGAGGCCTTCTCCGCGGCTGGCACCTTCGACCAGGCCTGCTATATCCACAAACTCAACATTTGCTGGAACTCTATCTTTTGAATTCGCCAGTCCAGCAATCACCTCTAAACGATCATCCGGAACTGTTACCTGGCCCGCATTGGGGTCTACCGTACAGAAAGGATAGTTTTTGGCTTCTGCTGCGCTGGTTGCTGTTAACGCGTTGAAAAGTGTCGATTTTCCCACGTTGGGCAGCCCTACGATACCACACTGAAAACCCATTATATTTAGTCCGTTTGACTTTCTTTCTGGTTGGGTGGGGGCGCGAGGTACGCTACTTTTGTCATAAACCCTGCATTATCCCCCTCGATTAGTATAGGCAACGCTTCCGCTATGGCGTCCACGGTCTTATTCACCCAATCGCGTTCACTTTTATAAAAGTCCGATAAAACATATCGATGCACTTTTTTTTGATTGCCTGGATGGCCAATTCCAATTCGTACGCGACGAAAGTCTTGCCCAATGTGTGAGGATATACTCCGTATACCGTTATGGCCCGCGTGACCCCCGCCTAATTTTACCCGCACTTTCCCAGGGGCTAGATCAAGTTCGTCATATAAAACTGTCACTTGGCGCGGTCGGATCTTGAGGTACCGAACAGCAGATCCAAGTGCGCGGCCTGATTCATTCATAAAAGTTTTTGGTTTTAGTAGGACGACCTTCTCACCAGCGATATTTCCTTCCGCAACGTA
>CAZOHS010000043.1:0-9224 GCA_964579285.1 uncultured Rhodospirillaceae bacterium
TCCGTACGGTCGTCTGGAACTACGCCTTGCCGATGGAGGCTGTAATCCCTACCTGGTGACCGCTGGCCTAATTGCCGCTGGTTTAGATGGGGTGGACAACAAACGCAATCCTGGCAACCCTCTCAACATCAATCATTATACCTCTGATCTTTCAACCACCGACGTCGATATCTTACCCCAAAACTTGGATAGGGCACTGGACGCACTCGAGGAGGATACTTTGTTTTCCGATACATTGGGGCAAGGCATCGTTGAAGAGTTTATTCGAATTAAGCGGATGGAGTGGACGGAATACATGCGTCACGTTTCGGACTGGGAAGTAGATCGCTATCTTGAATATTTTTGATAATTGGACAGTGTGATGTGCGGAATAGTAGGACTTTACCTTAAAAACCCTCAATTGGAAAAAAACCTTGGTGAGCTGTTCGCGCCTATGCTCATCGAGATGACAGATCGCGGGCCGGATAGCGCCGGTTTTGCTATATATCGAAATGAGGTAGCAGAAGGGCTTATAAAACTAACGCTCCAACATAGTAATACCAACTATGATTGGAACGGACTTTCGGTATCCCTGGGTGATCAGCTGGGTGCAAAAACGGCACTATCTCGAAACGCTACGAGCGCTGTCTTACAGTTAGAGGGAAACGAGAGGGATGCTCGCGCTGTAGTCCAAGAACATTTTCCGGAAGTGCGAATTATGAGCATTGGTCGGAGCATTGAAATTCTGAAAGAAAAAGGCCTTCCGACGGCTGTGTCCGAGCGCTTTAATCTACCCAACATGCAGGGAAGTCATATTATAGGACACACACGAATGGCCACCGAGAGTGCCGTCACAACGGAAGGTTCTCACCCCTTTTCAACGGGTATGGATTTGTGTCTTGTCCATAATGGCTCCTTGTCAAACCATAATCGCATGCGGGCATGGCTTCAGCGGCGTGGTATCCAATTTGAAACAGATAACGATACAGAAGTAGCAGCGGGATATTTGTCTTGGCGTCTCCAAGAGGGGGCAACTTTGCAGGAGGCTCTTGAAGCCGCCGTTGTTGATTTAGACGGGTTTTACACTTTTGCTATCGGTACCCTAAATGGTTTTGCAGTCTTAAGGGACCCCATAGCGTGCAAGCAGGCCACTATAGTGGAAACCGACGATTATGTTGCGATGGCGACGGAATACCGGTCGCTTGCCAGATTACCGGACATTCAAAATGCCGCGATATGGGAGCCGGAACCGGGGCAGGTTTATAGTTGGGGTCGGGCTGTCGCCTGAGGTGTGGGGAAAAATGAAATGAAAAGCGTCGATCTAGACAAACAAAGTGTTAGGAAATTGAACGAGCTGCTTCATCAGGCAGACGAAGATCGCGAAGAAACCAAATGGAGTATCATTAACCCGGGTGGAAAACATAATATTGCGTGTGGTCTTAACAGAAGACTAAACGTCGAGATTAAGGGCCACGCTGGCTACTACTGTGCTGGAATGAACAAGCTTGCCAATGTCACCGTTAACGGGAATGTGGGGGTTGGTGTTGCTGAGAATATGATGTCGGGCACAGTAAGCGTACACGGCAATGCTGGACAATCAGCAGGTGCCACAGGGCATGGCGGTTTGTTGTTTGTCGCGGGAAACGCCGCGGCGCGCTGCGGAATTTCAATGAAGGGTGTTAACATCGTTGTGGACGGCTCCGTTGGTCATATGGCTGCCTTTATGGGTCAGGCAGGCCGTTTGGTGATCTGTGAGAATGCAGGTGATGCTTTAGGTGATTCGCTCTACGAAGCACGGATCTATGTGAAGGGGGATGTAGCGTCACTCGGAGCGGATTGCGTCCAAAAAGAAATGCGGGAGGAACACGTCCACGAACTGGGACAACTTCTTGATACCGCGGGCATCAACAAAAATGCTTCTGAATTCAAACGTTTTGGATCCGCGCGCAAACTTTATAAGTTCAAAGTCGGCAATGCCATGGCGTATTAGAGAGGATCTGTTTTATGACCAATGAGAAACCGGGACTTAGGGAATCAAATCTTTTCAATCGCGATGTTATTCATGATATCCAAACTGCGGCGGAAACCGGCCTGTATGAGATACGTGGTTTTGGGGCAAAACGCCCGTTACCGCATTTTGATGACCTGCTGTTTTTGGGTGCTAGTATGTCACGATACCCCCTAGAGGGTTACCGCGAGCGCTGCGATACTAATGTCACGTTGGGCAATCGATACGCCGAATCTCCCATTGAGATTTCAATCCCGATTACAATTGCTGGAATGAGTTTTGGCTCGCTTTCCGCTAATGCGAAGGAGGCGCTGGGTCGAGGTGCATCTCAAGTTGGGACATGCACTACAACGGGTGATGGCGGCATGACTGAGGAAGAACGACGTCACTCACAAAAGCTAGTATACCAATATCTTCCATCTCGTTATGGAATGAACCCCGACGATATAAGAAAAGCAGATGCTATAGAGGTTGTTATTGGACAGGGAGCAAAGCCGGGTGGTGGTGGCGTGTTATTGGGTCAGAAAATTACAGAGAGGGTAGCGGAAATGCGCACGTTGCCTGGGGATATTGATCAAAGAAGCGCTTGTCGACACCCCGATTGGACCGGCCCAGATGACCTCGCAATAAAGATCACAGAACTTAGAGAAATAACTGACTGGAAAGTCCCGATCTTTATAAAAATCGGAGCGGCACGCCCCTATTATGACACCACACTGGCGGTGAAGGCAGGGGCCGACGTAGTGGTTTTAGATGGCATGCAGGGGGGCACGGCAGCCACACAAAGCGTATTTATAGAACATGTGGGTATACCGACGATGGCTGCGGTTCCGCAGGCTGTGGAAGCGTTGCAGGAGATGGATATGCACAGGGAGGTTCAGCTGATTGTTTCTGGTGGAATACGGTCTGGAGCGGACGTGGCAAAATGCCTGGCCCTTGGTGCCGACGCGGTATCAATTGGGACCGCGGCATTAATCGCCCTGGGATGTAATCATCCAAAATGGCAGACGGACTACGAAAATATAGGGTCGTCAGCCGGCTTTTATGATAGCTACCATGAGGGCAGAGATCCCGCCGGAATCTCGACGCAGGATGAAGAATTGAGCGCAAGGTTAGACCCCGTTTCAGGAGGTCAAAGATTGGCAAATTTCCTTGGTGTGTTGACATTGGAGACCCAGACACTAGCCCGGGCTTCAGGAAAATCTCACGTTCTAAATTTGGAGCCAGAAGATCTAGTTGCGCTTACCGTTGAGGCGGCTGCTATGGCACGGGTTCCTCTCGCAGGTACAAACTGGATTCCCGGTCGTGGGGCACATGTTTAAACGGCTCGCCTTATTTTGTTCTTCGTACGCGATGGTCGGGTTAATAATTAACTGGGCAATCTCATTCTAAAATACTAGATCCAAAGAACACTGTGAGCGAGCAACACCTTTATACCATCCCGTTGCAGCCGACAGCTGTACTATCTGCACTAGACGCAAAAAAATTAACACATCGATTATAAAGAGCGGCAGTCCTTGGCTGTGAATCAGCGCCAGTGCAGCAAAGTTTTAATCTAATAAAAATCCAAAAACAAAAACTGCGCGTACATACTTCGAACACGAGAACAGGCCTGAACTCGTCCTTCCTAAAACTTTTAGAGGACACTATGAAAACTATTCGAAATCTTTTCGCCATCATCGCTTTAATTATGATGCCCACAGTCGCTTTCGGCGGACATCACGCCGAAAAAAAGGATATTGTGGATACAGCTGTCGCAAACGGCTCTTTTAAAACCCTTGTAGCGGCGGTGAAAGCCGCAGGCCTTGTCGATACTCTCAAAGGCGCTGGCCCGTTCACCGTTTTTGCCCCCACGGACAAGGCTTTCGCGAAATTACCTCCGGGCACAGTCGCTGCTCTTCTGAAGCCTGAAAACAAATCTAAGCTCGTCGCCATCCTTACGCACCATGTTTTACCTGGCGCTGTTGCGTCGGGCGCGGTTGTCGGAAAAAAGCTGTCGGCTAAAACCGTCGGCGGTTCTTCTTTGAAGATCGACGGAACTAATGGGGTTGTGGTTGGAGGAGCCAAGGTCATCGCTGCAGATGTTCGGGCTGCCAATGGCGTCATCCACGTTATCGACACTGTTGTTATTCCATAACCCATTTTTATTGCTAACTGTGGAGGCAGGTCTTAGACCTGCCTTTTCTTTTGGACAATTTCCGAAATGTATATCCGAGTGTTAGTTCAGCAGAGGTAAAAGCGAATCAAAGAGGAGATATGGCACCCCATCCCAATATGCGGCGAGCGTTCAAAAAGCCTATTTGCGAAAACCCTCTCTGGGGCTATCTTAATAGGGACAATCAAAGGATGTGGATATGTCTAAGCTGGTACCTTTACGTGTAGCACCCAAAGGGATGGGTATTAACGACTTTGTTGCGATGGAGGAGGGTTTTTTTACCGATGAAGGACTTGACGTCGAGTTTGATATGCAAGTTTTTCGTGGGACGCAGGCAAGTTGGAAGGGGCTTGAATATTTCGACAGGCCTCAAGATCGTCCTTTCGCCGAGGGAGGGGACGATCATCTGATACAATGTGCGTGTCAGTGGGGAACGGTCAGTAACGCCGCATCCGGCATGGGTAAAGCCGTGAGAGATTGTTATGGCGTATCTCCTTGGGGTATTTTTGTTCGTCCAGATTCAAAGATTTTTACGCCTGAAGACCTTGCGGACGTTCCAATAGCGGTGGGTATGCGCGCTGGCAGCCATTTTAACGTACCCTACAGGCTCGAAAAATATCTCTCCTTAGATAAAATTAATTGCCTAAATATTGGTGGCTTCTCGGCCCGACTTGAAGCACTTGTTTCCGGTGAGGTGGAAGCTGCAAGCCTATTGCCGCCGCAGATTGATATGGCAAAACAACTTGGTATGCGCTCCGTGATCGAGGATGAGTTTATTACAATCTGGTGGGTCCCTGATCATATGGAAAAACAGTTGGTTCAAGGTTACATAAATGCACTCAATACCGCTGAACAAGCTTTGAAAACTAGCATGGATCAATATTTGCCCCTTTGGAAACACTGCGTACCCGCATCATTTGAAAAACACGAATGGGACTTTAGTGGCTTTAGTCGGGGTGAGCGCTTTGTAAAACAACCACTTCCCGAAGGTCTAATTGATGAAATATTTGAACAAGTTGACAGATGGGATTTAGCGCAGCACATCGAAGACCGTGCCGCAGAAAATTTTATCTATTCTGCTGCCGAGTAACTGCTAAAGGTTCAAAGTGAGACCCCGTCAGAATTAAAAGGGTAGAAAGAACCATACTAATTTGAAAACGCTAAATACGCCGGCTGTAAAGGATTTGGTCCTGATTGGGGGCGGTCATAGCCATATCGCAGTGTTAAAGCGTTTTGGCATGAAACCACTACCTGGTGTCAGACTTACCTTGGTTTGCCGAGATGCACATACTCCGTATTCAGGGATGCTCCCAGGTTACGTCGCCGGGCATTATCAGTTCGACGAAGCCCATATTGATCTTGGTGCGTTGGCCCGGTTCTCTAATGCACGGTTTTATCATTCCACTGTCACCGGACTAAACCTTGATGAAAAGCACGTGGTTTGTGATAACCGACCACCTGTTCAGTTCGACGTTTTATCCATCAACACGGGCTCATCTCCCAACACTTCGCTTGTTCCCGGCGCTAATGAAAATGTCATACCCGTAAAACCAATTAATAATTTCTTAGACCGTTGGGATGCCCTATGCGATCGAGCCCTTGCAAGTACCAATCTATTCAAAGTTGCCGTCGTGGGTGGGGGTGCCGGTGGTGTCGAAATACTCCTCGCGATTCAATATCGGCTTAAACAGTTGTGGGCCGACGCAAAAAAGCCCTTCGACCAAATAGAATTCCATCTTTTTAGTGACACATCGGAAATTTTACCCACTCATAACCCACGAGTCCGTGCAACTTTTCTGAAAACGCTGAATACACGAAATGTTGTATTACATCTCGGTGAAGCCGTTACAGAGGTTAAAACCGGTTCTTTAACGATCAACGATGGACAAACCTTTGAAGCTGACGAAGTTCTATGGGTAACTGCGGCCGGCGCGCCGAGTTGGCCGGAGCAGGCTGGTCTGGATGTTGACGGCGGTGGTTTTATTAACGTTTTGGATACCTTGCAATCCACATCGCACCAGGATGTATATGCAGCGGGTGATATAGCCACCATGATCAATCATCCACGACCTAAATCTGGTGTTTTTGCAGTACGTCAAGGTAAACCCTTAGAACAAAATCTGCGACGCGCGCTCCTTGGTAGACCCCCGACCCCTTTTCGACCACAGTCGAAGTTCCTTAGTCTTATTTCCACCGGTGATAAGTATGCCGTCGCATCACGGGGTGCCTGGTCTGTCCATGGTTCCAGCATTTGGCGATGGAAGAATTGGATAGATCAACGGTTTATGCAGAAGTTTCATCATCTCCCCGAAATGGATGAGACAAGCGAGATCAAAATTCCAAGTGGTGTAGCGGACGCAGAAATAATCAAAGAGATTTCGGCTATTGCTATGCGCTGCGGTGGGTGTGGAGCGAAAGTGGGCGCGACAGTGTTATCCCGTGCACTTAGTAATATATCAACTAGAGCTCGGGACGACGTTCTTATCGGCTTAAATGAGCCGGACGATGCTGCGGTCGTTGAAGTTCCACCTGGTAAAGTATTAGTTCATACAGTGGATTACTTTCGTGCCATGATTGATGATCCATATGTTTTTGGGAAGATTGCCGCCAATCATAGCCTCGGGGATATATTCGCTATGGGCGGTGATCCGCAAACGGCGCTTGCGGTGGCAACGGTTCCGTTCGGTGTTGAAGAAAAAGTCGAAGATACGTTGACGCAGATGATGTCCGGTGCGGTCGAAATCCTTAATGATACAAATTGCGCACTTGTCGGGGGCCATACGAGTGAAGGTCCGGAGCTAAGCCTTGGATTTTCGATCAATGGATTAATTGAAAAAGAAAATATCATGCGGAAAAGCGGCCTTAAACCCGATGATCGATTAATCGTCACAAAGCCGATCGGAACAGGCACTTTGTTTGCTGCCGACATGCGATATAAAGCGAAGGGCAGATGGATAGAATCTGCGTTAAAACATATGGTGATGTCTAACCGCTTAGGTGCGCAATGTCTTTTCGATCACGGCGCTTGTGCGGCAACCGATATTACCGGCTTTGGTTTGCTCGGCCATCTCATAGAGATGGTTCAAGCTTCGCAGGTTGATGTTGAGTTGGACCTGAATGAGTTGCCTCTGATGGATGGGGCGTTGGAAACCTCTCAGGCCGGGATTCTTTCATCTCTTCAACCTCAAAACATACGCTTGCGACGCGCTATTTTTAATTTGGAAGATATCGCAGAAGATGCTCGGTATCCCCTTATTTTTGACCCTCAAACCGCTGGAGGTATTCTTGCTGGCGTTCCCGCCGGGCGCGCCGAGTCGTGCGTGGCGAAGCTCCAGCAACTTGGGTATTCCAGTGCTATGATCGTTGGCACAGTGAAAGATCAATCCAAACGTCTCGAACCCATCACCATCAAAACTCAATAATTGATGATTTACAAACTTATACAATTATTCTTGGGGTTTAGGCACGATTTGCTATTGCTAATCAGCAATCGTGGTAATTAAACGTTTCCAACTTGCTGTTTCATTTTTGGGTGTAAAAAGCTCAGCGCGCTTTGCGCACTGCGCGGATAATAGCTCTCGGAATGTTGGTTCTCGTTCTAGGCGGTTGAGAACAACCGACAGCGCTGACGCGTCCTTTGGCGGATAATATCCTTCATAATTCGAACCAAGAAGTCCAACGTTACCGTCAATGTGGGAAGCTATTACTGGCACCTTACAAACGATGGCCTCTGAAATTACGTTTGCACCACCTTCCAACATTGAGCTGATAATCATTGCATGGCTCCGGGCATACTGGCGCCTTACCTCCCATCTCGTTACCTCGCCACGCCAAATATAACGTGGATTGTTTTTTGTTTCTTCCACGGCTCGAGCTTCCCAACTTTTGTTTAGAGCCTTGCCGAGATGGATAATACGTATCCGAGAATCGCCAGGAAGAAGGTTTGCGGCAGTTGCTGCTCGAAGTGGGTCCTTAATTTTGCGGAGGTGTCCCACTACGCACACGTCAAGCCAGCGGCGGGATGGTTTGTTGGGAAATGGAAGAGGTAATGACGATTGGTAGATAACATGAAGTTTGTGGGTCAAAGGCCGTGGGATGGCCCGGTAGACTAATTCGTGAAGACCCACTAGGGCGGATGCACGGGTCATCGCGTCTATAGTTTCCTCGCGATGAGTATATTGGAACTCATATATATCAGTTCCCGCTAACAACACGATCAAAGGTTTTTCTGGAAATCTATCTGAGAACGTCCGGATTGAATGTGCCGAACGCCACGCGTGTACAGCTACCATCATGTCCGTGCTTTTGTCGTCATCAGAGGAATTAATTGCCACTCTGTGACCCAAGTTGCGAAGTATTCGAGCCCAGCGTATTGCAGTCGTTCGATTTCCGCTTCTGGACTGTTTCCCCGCGGGTGTGACGAGGTTAATCTTCATCCTATGTAAAGTACCGAAGAATTATGACTGCACAAGTTTCCACTGCTTACATATTAGCTATTCTCAATAGCGCGCGACAGCGCACATTAGAATTGTTAGAGGGGCTTAGTAACCAACAACTTGTTGGCCCCAAACTCCCTATTGTTAATCCCATGGTCTGGGAAATTGGTCACGTTGCTTGGTTTTACGAATTTTTTATACTGCGGCGAGAATACGGACATGAACCATTATTAGAACGGGGTGATCAACTCTATGATTCAATCGCGGTTCATCACAGCACGCGCTGGGATTTGCCAATATATCAGCTTGGACAGATAAAAGATTATATGGAGAGGGTTTTAGACCTTCTCATTGGACACCTTGATGGTAGTTTTGCATCCGAGCGAGACAGTTATCTTTATTTGTTTACGGTGTTTCACGAAGATATGCATGACGAAGCTTTTACTTGGTCCCGTCAAACGCTCTCATACCCAACTCCTGGTTTTCGGCAAGATAACGAAGGTTTTAAACATCGTCCTATAACTGGGCCGCTCGACGGTGATGCCGCAATTCCTGGAGGGACATTTCGTATGGGCTCCGCACCGTCTGACGCATTTGTTTTTGATAATGAAAAATGGGGACATGAAGTCACTGTTGCACCATTCGT
>CAZOHS010000043.1:9324-17473 GCA_964579285.1 uncultured Rhodospirillaceae bacterium
CGGTACCGTAATTTTTTTGGTCCCGAGCGTAGAGATATATTTTCTGGGTTTCGGACCTGTAAAAGCAGCGTTTAAACTGGGGCACAGATAAGGGAGACACCAATGCAAGGAAAAATTGCGCTGGAAGAACATTACGCAATCGATGACACGTTAGGGGATTCTGCCGGTTACCTCCCGGAAGAAACTTGGGGTGAGTTATCAGGTCGTTTGCTTGACATTGAGGGTCGTCGAATTGATGAAATGGATCAAAATGGCGTCGAGATGATGATCCTATCACTCAATGCTCCAGCGGTGCAGGCAATACCAGATCGAATTAAGGCAAATGAAATTGCAAGAAAATCCAACGATATGCTTGCCGAGTGGGTTCAGCGGAACCCAGGGCGCTTTCGAGGTTTTGCGGCACTCCCATTACAAGACGTTGATATGGCCTGCGCTGAGATGGAGCGGTGTGTGCAGGAGCTTGGTTTTGTTGGGGCTCTGGTCAATGGTTTTTCGCAGATAGAAACTGAGGAGTCCGCGGTCTATTACGATTTGCCTCAATTTGCGCCATTCTGGGACGTTATGGCGAGCCTTGACGTTCCTTTCTACCTACATCCCCGTAACCCGCTGCCGAGTATGGCACAGATATATGACGGTCATCCGTGGCTCCTGGGTCCAACTTGGGCATTTGGGCAGGAAACAGCGGTACACTCTCTGCGCCTTATGGCCTCGGGTTTGTTTGATAAGCACCCTAACCTACAAATTGTTCTAGGCCACATGGGTGAAGGCCTCCCGTATAGTATTTGGCGGGTTGATAATCGTAACAAATGGGTTGGCGATCAACGTGGCTACCCCGCCGAGAAAATGCTCGGAGACTATTTCCAGAACAATTTTTATATCACAACCTCTGGGAATTTCCGGACACAGACCCTGATTGATGCAATGCTTGAGATTGGCTCTGACCGGATACTATTTTCGGTCGATTGGCCCTTTGAAAATGTGGATCATGCAGCCGAGTGGTTTGATGTCTGCACAATAAGCGAGGATGACCGCCTTAAAATTGGGCGCACAAATACGTTAAGGTTGTTTGGGATAGATCTCTAAATAAAGCTAACGTGAACGAGGCATTGGGAGTGCAAACGAAGTTACGTATATAAGAGCTGCCGCTACAACAATTGCGGGTCCCGTTGGCAGGTCCCAGTAGAGAGAGGCTTGAAGACCAAGGGCGACGGCGGCAGCGCCCGCAACTGATGCCAAGATTGCCATTTGTTCAGGCGTTCGTGCGGTTCGCCGGGCTGCCGCTGCGGGTATGATCAACAATGAGGTTACCAGCAGTATACCAACTACCTTCATAGCCATCGCTATGACCAGCGCGAAGAGGATCATAAAAATAATCTGGGTTCGTATGACGTTGACCCCTTCAATTTCCGCGAGATCTTCGTGAACGGTAATGGCAACGAGATCTTTCCAAAGCCACACCAGAGCCAAAAGAGCCAGGCTGCCCCCCCCATATATCCACGCTATTTCACTGGGTGCAACGGCAAGAATGTCCCCAAAGAGATACCCCATAAGGTCAACCTGCAAAGCCGAAATAAGAGAGATACCCACGAGGCCGAGTGCCAAAGAAGAATGGGCTAGAATTCCAAGGAGCGTATCTTCAGCAAGCTGCTGCTGTCGCCGAAGATAAACCATCGAAATCGCTATTATTAGGCAGACAGCAATAATTCCGATGTTGGCATTAATGCCTGCTAGAAAACCTATCGCGACGCCTAAAAGGGCGGAGTGCGCTAATGTATCCCCAAAATAGGCCATTCGCCGCCATACCACGAAAACGCCCACAGCCCCCATTACAACAGCGATACCCACTCCGGCAACTAACGCATTTATAATAAAATCAGGCATGATGGTGATCGTGTTTATGGGAGTAGACGGTTACCGTTGTCCCAGCTTCACCGAATAGTTCCAAATATGCGGGATCCCTCGAGACGTCTCCCGGAGATCCGGAACAGCAAATATGACCGTTTAGACAGACAACACGATCGGTTGCGGACATAACCATATGGAGATCGTGGGAAACGAGAAGAACGCCGCAGCTGCGATCATCGCGTATGCGGTGGATAAGATCGTAAAATTCGATTTGCCCGTGCACATCCACGTTTGCCATTGGTTCATCTAAGGCGAGGAAGTCCGGTTCACGAAGTAAGGCACGCGCTAGGAGAACGCGTTTAAGTTCACCTCCCGATAAGAGGCGCATTTCCCGATGCCATACATTTGGTACGTTTACCTCTTCCAGCATTGCCCTGAGTTTTGACTGGTCTGTAACACCGCTCATCTCTAAAAATCTGCGCACGTTTATAGGCAGTGTGCGGTCGATGGCGAGTGTTTGCGGTGTGTATCCTAACTTTATATTTTTAAGACGGTGTACCTTTCCTTTTTGGATTTTTTCGAGCCCAAGAAGTGCCCTTACGAGGGTTGTTTTTCCGGAACCGTTAGGTCCGATAAGTGTTACTATTTCGTTTCGCTCTACAGAAAGATCGACATTTTCGAGTACTTTTTGTCGACCATGCTGAACATGAATTTCTTGACCACGTACGAGCGTTTGTGTCGATAAGGTTTCGTTATCCAGCATGCGAATCGGCTGCACAATTGGCACATATCCCCATTACTTCCACGGTGGGGCGAACTACTGAAAACCCTGCTGCAGAAGCTTTCTTTTTTATGATGACCTCTATTTCCGGATCGTCCAATTCGCCAACTTGGTTACAACGGCTGCAGATAAGAAATTGCGCCATATGCGTTATGCTAGGTTGACCACATCCAATAAAAGAATTTAGGCATTCTATTTTGTGGACAAAACCGTGGGCTCTCAAAAATTCGAGGGCCCGGTAGACGGTCGGTGGTGTGGCGCCGCGCTTCGCCAAACGGAGCGCGTCTAAAATATCATATGCCCCTATGGGTGCGTGGCGGTTCCACACTATTTCAAGAACTTGGCGACGTATACTCGTGAAACGGATTCCCCGGGCTCGGCATATTTCCGCTGCTTGATCTAACGCTTGCGCAATACAGGGTTCATGATCATGAGTTTGCGAAGGGAAGAGTTGTTTGGTTGCTACTTCCATCGGCTCTTTTCCGTTGATTGTTAGTTTTTCATATTAAGTTAACGATAATGCTATATTATAACATAATTTTTCTTAGGGTCATTAAAACATGGTTCGTACACTTGTGTGTTACTTTTTATTTTCATTTGTTGTTTTGACAAGTGGCGGCACCCTCTCAGCTACGGGACAACGCGTTGTTGTAACGATAGCGCCCCTGCATTCCTTGGCGTCGATGGTCATGCAAGGGACTGCCAAGCCTCAACTTTTGATAAAATCAAATGTGTCTCCACATGATTTTGCCATGCGGCCTTCCCACGCCAGACTATTAGCATCAGCTGATGTGATAATTAGGGTCGGCGATACCCTGGAAGGCTTTTTGAAACGACCTATTCGGGCCTTGTCGAAAACCGTCAAGGTCATAGAGATTACCAAGATACCTGGAATAATCTTGTTACCCTATGAGCGAGACCAACACGCTACTCATGGACATACCCACAGTGGGCATTCGCATGAACACCATGGGGAAGCAGCAATTGACCCTCATGTCTGGTTAGATATTGGTAATGCTTCTCTTATTGTAAAAGCGATTGCCTTTAATTTATCCCGATATAATCCCGAGAGTGCGGCAATTTATTCAAGGAATGCAAGCCGGGCTGTTAGGGACCTTGCTAAGCTGCGGTCCGAAATTTCGGAGAAACTTAATCCTGTCAAAGGCAAGGGGTTTTTGGTTTTTCACGATGGTTATAAATACTTTTGGAAGGATTTTGGCCTAAGGGAGTTGGGAGTTATTACTCTTAATTCGAGTGGTCAGATTGGTGCGCGTCGGTTCGGCAGAATGCGGTATCTTATACGCGAAAAGGGTATACGTTGTGTGTTTTCCGAACCCCAATATCCTCCACGGATTGTAAGTACACTTGTTCGAGGTACCGCGGCAAGAGTGGGGATCCTAGATCCGCTTGGGGCGCAGATAACCCCCGGAATAGAACATTACCCGGCTTTAGTGAGAAATTTGGCGCAAAACTTAGTGTCGTGCTTAAAATAAAACTTGGGTGTCTGTTCGTTCGCTGGAAAGGAAAATTATATGACCCAAGAAGTTCTCCCATCGGATATTTTTTCTGATTCTCGGTGTCGGCTACCATTGCCACCTGCTGACACATTGGACCCGATAAGCCGAAAAACTTACGAAGTGCTGGCTGATCCGGCTGGTGGCTCTCTCGCGGGGCTGCAAGGGCCCGGCGGTATTCGGCTCCACAGCCCAGAGGTTTCAAAAGGGCTTCGCCCGGTTAATCAATATCTCCGCGAGCCCAGCGTCATTGATGCCAGAACACGGGAATTAGCAATACTGGTGACGGCGCGTGAACACAATTGCGAATTTGAGTGGGCAGCGCATGAAGCAGAGGCAAAAAAAGAGGGTGTATCTGTTGAAATTTGCGAAATAATAAGGCTTCAACGACCGACTGAGGGCATTACAGATCCTGACGCCGCACTTATAGATTTTGGTCGTGAACTTTTTGGTAATCATCGGGTAACCCCTGAAACCTACGATCGTGTGGCTCTCTTGTTTGACCAACGCACGCTGGTGGATTTAGTTAATCTGATGGGCATGTATGCTATGACGGCAGCACTCTTAATCGCATTTGACGCCCAATTGCCCGCGGGCCGAACGCCACAATTGCCTTAGGTACGGGTCGTTAAATATTTTCGAGATCTACCTCTAAGGCCTCCAGAACTCTGGCGTGTGAGACATAAGCACCAATCATCAGCGTTAACTCGACGATTTGTCTGTCGTTATAATGCGCGCGCATTGGCCCAAATATTTCATTTTTAACGACGACATCAATGGTCATGGCATCAACATACGCAAGTGCCGCCTCGTCTGCCTCGTTAAATACCCCGGCGGCTTTCCAATCTGCAAGCGAAGAACATTCTGAGTTCGTAAGGCCTTCGATTTCAGCGAGTTTTGGAACATGTTGTCGCAGAATATAGGACGAGCTAAGAACGTGTGCGATACGTATTATAACAATTTCCCGGAGGCGCCCGCTGATTTCGGTACCCCAACGAACTTGGTTAATATGATTGAACCACGTTTCCGCTAGGGGTGGGCTATGCAGTAAGGTTCGATATACATTTATCAGGTCACCGCCTCGGCGGCCCCGGATTTGTGCGATCAAATTTTCTTGGTCGGGAAGATCGCTTTCATTGAGAAGAGGTACACGGGCCATCATTTCACCATTTTTTTTGAAGCACATTCTTGCAACTACTTATATCGGATTTGAGAGGATACATTCATGCTCACCATCATCATAGAAGACGATAAGATCCTCAGGTCGTTGCAGGTTATTCTTGACTTGAATGTCTCCGCTGAAAGAACCCATGCCTACTGTGACTATCTCTCTGTCGATACACCTGATCCGCTTTCATGGATAGAACAGCAACGAAAAAAAGTGGCCTCTATTTTACCGATTAACATTCAGATGGTTGAAAGCGCGGATACTATGCGAGCGCTGATCCCAAACTCCCACGCAATTATTACTGAGAGCTTATCAATAGGAGGTGAGGAGTTAGGTATTGGTGGAGAACTTAAACTAATACAAAAATTTGGGCTGGACACGCGAAATATCGATGTTCCGGCCTGCGAAAGAGCGGGAGTATTGGTTCGAACTCTGCGGAGACGTGTGAATGGAGTAGTGGCTGAGCACGCCATTCTACTGATGCTCGCTGTTGGACGTAAACTGATTGAAACGAATGGCGCGCTCGATCTCTTCTCCCTCAGATCCCTTGGTTATAAACCAAAACAGTTCGACACAAACCACATCTCGGGCGCAAATTGGGCGCGTATTGATGGTTTGCGTAGTCTGTCAGGAGCGACAGTCGGCGCGCTGGGGATGGGCGAGGTTGGCAGAGAAGTAGCGGTTAGAGCTAAGGCAATGGGGGCTACTATCATTTATTATCAACGATCGCAGTTGTCGGAGAAGTTAGAGCAGAAATACGGTGCTACCTACACACCCTACGAGGAACTCCTTCAAAGCTCTGATTTTATTAGCTTGCACCTTCCCTTAACCGACCAAACCGTTGGTATGATAGATGATCGTTCGTTTGAGTTGATGAAACCCGGCGCGATACTCACCAATATTTCACGTGCGCATATTATTGACCGGGATGCCTTAATAAAGGCCCTTCGTAGCGGAGATCTCGGCGGTGCCGGCTTAGATGTACATTACGAGGAACCCGCCAATGATACAGACGATATGCTCAAGAGTTTTAAGAATGTTATTCTCAGTCCGCACATAGCCGTGGCGGATCGGTCCCATAATATGGCTGATACCGCTGAACTGATTGATACCCTCGTGGATGTTTTTGGTGTGTAACTTTTTAACAATACCCGTATTAACATTCGGGCACCCAGCAGGTGTGTCACACTTATCTTTCGCCTTTTAAAATTAACACCGGTATCGTTGAGTTCGTGTTTCCGCTAGCATTGTTAACAACCCTATCACTTCTAGGACTAAGGGCGATGAAATTTGGCATTTTTGACCATGTTGACCATTCGGGCCGCGCTTTAGCGGAGCAGTTTGCCCAGCGGGTCGAATATGTAGCCGCCGCGGATAAACTTGGTTTTTATTGCTATCACGTTGCGGAGCATCATGCGACACCGCTCAATATGGTTCCGGTACCAGGGGTCTTTTTGGGAGCGGTCGCTCAAGCGACAAAAAATATCCGCCTCGGGCCACTGACCTACCTTTTGCCCCTTTATTCCCCTCTGCGCCTGATTGAAGAGATTGGATTGTTTGATCATCTGTCTAATGGACGTATGGAGGTTGGCGTTGGTCGGGGAGTGTCGCCTTTCGAATTAAACTATCATAACTACGACCCCGACACTGCACGCGAAGTGTATGAAGAGGCCCTTGAAGTTATTTTAGAAGGCATGACGAGTGATTCCCTGAGTTACGAAGGGAAACATTTTACTTACCGCGATGTTCCGATGGAGCTTAGACCGCTACAACAGCCCTATCCCCCGTTATGGTACCCGTCTTCGAATACTGCAGGCAGCGCGTATGCAGGTACTAAGGGCTTTCATTACTGCACGCTCGGCGGGGTCAATGAGGCAAAAGACAACATTGGGGCTTTTAAAGACGCATTTTCTGGGACCAGCTGCGCTATGGGCGCTGAGCGCCCTTTTGAAGGTGGCGTTGCGATCGGAATTAGTCGCCAGGTCACGGTTGCCGAAACAGATGAAAAAGCGCTTAAAATTGCCGGCCCAGCTTATCAAGTCTGGCACAATAGTCTTACAAAGTTGTGGCGCGAAAACCAGGTGGAAGGTCCCGTTTTTGCCAGAACAGCGGTGGACACTGTTGAAAAGGCTATGGCGGGTGGTGCTCATATTGCAGGCTCACCACAAACGGTGGGCGAGTTACTGGGAGAGCAGATTGAGGCGCTCGGCGTGAATTATATGGTAATAGCCTTTAATATTGGCAGTATGCCTCACGAGGATTCGGTAAGGTCTTTAACGATGTTTGCGAACGAGGTTATGCCAGCTCTCGAAACGCTGTGATACTAAAAAAAGGTATACCGTTGAAACATGGAAAAGCATTGAAAGCCGCGCCTGAAATCGATTTTCCACCGTGGAAATCTCTTGACGAGCCGCCGCTTACACACAAAACATTTGAGGCTCTTTGTGCTTTTCAAATTCCGTGTATTCGTATCAAAGGTTTTGCGACGGAGGAAGAATGTGATGATCTCGTAACCGCCATGGACACGGTGGGCTTGCATAAGACCTACAAAGTTCCTGGACTTGCTCTTCCGCCAAAGTATGTTGGCCTCGCCCAATTTGAAAAACGGAAAGAGCGGAAAGAAGATTATTTTGCTGCGGTAGAGCAGGCATGGTCCGAGTATGATGCGGTCCTTTCTCAAATGGCGTGGAACCCGTTTGAGCGCATGTGGTCAACCTTACGTGACCTTTTTCCTGGAAAGAGTGTGAGCCTTGCTCAGGAACCCGGCTTTGGGCGTTATTATGCTGGTATAATCCGAGATACTAGTGGGGGCGGCACTCTCCATGCGGACGTAACGATGTA
>CAZOHS010000044.1:0-16611 GCA_964579285.1 uncultured Rhodospirillaceae bacterium
GTCGCACAGCGTCAAGTGCTACAAGCAATTCCATGAGATGATCGTTAGCTGGGTATGAGGTTGATTGGATTATAAAAACATCTTCGCCACGTATGTTTTCTTGGATTTCTACAAAGCACTCCATGTCAGAGAACCGTCGAACACTCGCTTTAGTGAGCGTTAAATCTAAATACGCGGCAATCGCTTCAGACATCGGCCGATTGCTATTGCACGCAATGATCTTCATTTTCGGTGTCTTCCCGTTATGGCTTCGCTTGGCCAAAGCCTCGTTTAATAAATCAGGGCTCACCACAAGTGGAGGCCGTTCGCAAAATAACAGCGGGGTCATTAACTGTAAACAATTTGCGATTCCAGTAGGAACTGTTAGTGAGTTTAATTGGTCGATCTCTTAAGTGTCTTAGAAAGAATTTCTACAATGCCTTGTGCTGCGGTATCCGCGATAATCTTTGCTACATTGGGCCAGTCTAACTCAAGAATACGGTTTGTTATCTCATTCTCTTGGCGAAGATTGCCAATTTCTCGGCCGTCCGACCTCAGGAGTGTCCATCGAATTACCAGATTTTGTTTATCTATACCGGATGGGTGGCGTGATATCTCACCAGTTAATACAAACGATTTTTCTTGGAGTTTAAAAACAACGGGAATAGATCTACGTTTTAGATAAAAAATAAGCTGTTCACGAAGTAATGCTGCGGCGTCGGGCGGGGCACCATAAATAGGCCTAATGTATACACTATTTTTTTCAGTTTTGCTTGTTTTGCTTATTGGAGTTGAAGGTTTTAGCAATAGGACTACGCTGGTTGCCGCGTGAGAAGCGACTTTTCGTATAGTTTCATTTTTACCGACCTCCCATCCCATTTTATCGACTAGAAGGCTGGTTGTATGGTAGCCCAATGTAAATCCTTGAGAATTGAACATCTCCCACAAGATTTGAACCTTGATGTCCTCATTTTGCCCATCTGAAACAGTCACCACCCCTTCTACGGTTATGCTCCCCTTGTTGTCAGCCCCCGAAGTTGATAGGAAGTTTCGTTTTTGCAGTACACGCACAATCTCAAGAGATAATCGTTTGCCTAGGCCTTTTTCTATACCTAAAACGCGTATAACGCTGACCACCCCGCTACCCGGTAGTTTTAGTAAAGGGTTTACCATCTTTTTTGCTGCAGTGGGTTGGAAGGGCTGGGGTAATGGCTGACAAGCGCCGATGGCAACAAATAACAGATATAGAAGAAAATTACTCAGTTTAGAGTACACAACTGACAATCAAGCCCAGAACAAGAAAGACAATAAACATAATCATGTAGGGCATCTTAATTTGGTTCTACTATTGCAATAGCGGATATCATACGACCATAATCTTCGAGTTTGCGATGAGTATTACGTCGGTAACTAAAAAATAATTCTTCCTCTTGGTAGGTGTCATTTCTAAAGGTTTCGACACAGGCTATGCCAACTTTTAAAAGACGTGCGCGGATGTAACCACTAAGATCAAAGATATACTTGTCGGTATGAGTTTCCCGCTGGAAGAAACGTGAGGCTTCCGGGTCAGAGCCAACAAATAGGGAACAAAATTCCGCACCGACTTGATATGAGGCTTGCCCGATGCAAGGCCCAATACTTGCTACTATGTTTTTTTTGTTAGCGCCTATCTTCAGCATTGCGGAGACAGTCTGTTCAATGACGCCATTGAGTGCCCCCTTCCAGCCCGCGTGTGCCGCACCAATTACACCATGCGTGACGTCACCAAATAAGATCGGAGCACAATCCGCGGTCAAAATTCCGAGGATTAGTCCTGGCGTTCGAGTGACCATAGCGTCTGCCTTTGGCGGTTTCTTTGTATTCAGAAGTGCCTCAGTGATGATAATGCTTTTGGCACTATGTACCTGTCGGAGTGTCACTAAATTTTCGTGGGATAATGTCAGACTTTCGCATGCCCGACGTCGGTTCTCCGTCACCGCATCTAGGCTGTCTAGCGAACCCGTTCCACAATTCAATGAAGCATATATGCCTTTACTTACGCCCCCTCTCCGCGTGAAAAACGCATGTTGTAGGTTAGGTTGATTGCTAAAATACGCCGAGGTCAGCATTTCTTTTTTGTCATTACTCAAAACCCGCTGGAGCCGGTAGGTCAGTCCCCATCGCCACAAAAACCCTATATAAAGCACCCATTTGGTGAAAATTTATTAGCCGCCCCGTTCCGGAGGTTAGGATTCTAGTCTGGTCGGGATTAGCGTCTTTGATCAAGTCTCTGGTGCGGTGAAAAATGCCTAGGCTAATTAGAATAGGAGCTTGGCTTATAGGACCTAATGTACTCACTCCCTGCCCTTTTAAATGTTCGCTGAGTGCTGCGAAGTTAACGTGAGCTGTAAGATCAACCTCTCCGGGATTCAAGAGTATATCGGTATAGCTTTGAGCTTTTACCGCTTGGAGTGTATCCCCCGTTTCATATTGGTCGTTCCCATAGTCAATAAAAAGTGCGTATCCAGGGGCGGCTTTAAACCGCTGAACTAGTTTGTCCGCTACCTCCAATGCTGCTGACGAATATTCATACACAGACCCTGTGACGGCATTATGCAAACTTTCTGGAATTTTTGCCTTCGTCTTGTACGAAGGTTTATCTGTTATAAACACAAAACCTTTGTTTGCCCGATTTATCCGCCGTTCTGCCCATCCTTCGGGTGTTTTGACAAGTTGATGGACCGGGAGGGCATCAAGGAATTCGTTAGCGATCAAAATTGTAGGCCCAATGGGCACTGTATCTAATGAATTGTGCCATTTTATACTTACCCCATTCAGCATTTTGCTCTGTCGATCTTTTAGTATTGGGCTCGTCTCAAGGAAATGTAGATTTATTGCCTTATCAAATTCGGGTATGGCCTTACTGGTTCGTAAAAAGTCGGTCATCAAAGTTCCGCGGCCGGGGCCACATTCTATAATTTCGACCCTTTCGGGAGAATTCATCTGTTCCCAGCACGTTGCAGACCAAAGCGCGATTAATTCGCCGAAGATCTGACTAATCTCCGGCGAGGTAACAAAATCACCTTCAGTACCTATTGGATCTCGGGTGGTATAGTAGCCAAATTGCGGGTGTCCTAATGAAAGTTCCATAAATTTAGCGACCGTTATAGGCCCCGTTTTATTTATTGTGTCTTGGATCACCTTTTCAAGTTTAGACATATTTTCTTGATCGAATGATCAGCCAGATTCCGATTAATAAGAGCGGTAACGATAACCATTGGCCCATAGTTGTTTCTAGGAAAAGATATCCGAGATGCGGATCGGGCTCGCGAAATATCTCAGCAAAGGCTCGAGTAATTGCGTAGCCTGTAAGAAACACGCCTGATAGGAAGCCCGTGCGCATGAAGGAACTTTTTTTATGCGCAAACCAAAGGAGTAGACTAAACAAAATTACGCCTTCCAACAGAGCTTCATAAAGCTGGCTTGGGTGTCGCGGCAAAGGCCCCCCATCTGGAAATATCATCCCAAGCGGCGATTCTGTCACACGACCATAAAGCTCACCATTTATAAAATTGGCCAGTCGTCCTAGGAATAATCCAAGGGGTGCCGTGCAGGCTACGATATCACCTATTGCTATCCAAGAGTAACCCCGCAACCGCGAGAACCACCAGGTGGCTAAAATAACCCCCAGTAGCCCACCATGGAAGGACATCCCCCCTTGCCAGACCGCTAAAATTTCGAGAGGGTTATCAAGGTAGTAAGCCGGCTTATAAAAGAGTATATAGCCTACACGGCCACCGAAGATGATGCCAAGGGTGGCCCAGACCATGAAATCATCAATGTGACCTTTGATTACTTGGATGTGTGAGCGTTTAGCGAGTACGAACATGTACCGCCAGGCCAGTATAATTCCGGCGATGTATGAAAGTGCATACCAGCGAATGGTTAAAGGACCAATTTCAAGAAGGACGGGGTCGATTGCGGGGTAAGATAACACTCCCATCAATCTTCCTTAAGCATATGGATCGGCTGTCATTAGGTAGTCATGTAAATATTGTTTTATACCGTCCTCAAGCTCTGTGGTCGGTGTCCGATACCCCAGCGCCCGTATCCGGGAGATGTCTGCCTCTGTAAAGTACTGATAGTGCTTCTGAACAACTTCAGGCATCTCGATAAACTCGATATTATTGTCTAAATCCATACTGTCGAAAACAGCGGATGCGAGTTCCTTAAAGGTACGTGCCTTTCCTGTTCCAACATTGTAAATGCCTTTTCCGCCAGAATTTTCTGAGAGCCACAGGGCTATATTGACGCAATCGCCAACCCAGACAAAATCCCGTTTCTGTTCACCGTCAGCATACTCTTGGCAATTCGAACGGAATAAAAGTGCCTTGCCAGTGTCACTAATTTCTCTGTAGTTTTTAAGTACTACGCTTAATTGCCCCTTCTTATGGTATTCATTCGGGCCGTATACATTAAAAAATTTCAATCCTGCCCAATGCGGTGGTTGGGGGCCCTGTTCTTGCACTATTTGCGCTATGCGGCGGTCGACAGCGTGTTTTGACCATCCATAAAGATTTAATGGCCGTAATTTAGCGAGGCCATCCGTCGAATCGTCATCGCTGAAACCACTGCTACCGTCCCCATATGTAGCCGCTGAGGACGCGTAGATTAGTGTTGTTTCATTTTTACTACACCAATTCCAAAGCTTCATAGTTAGATGAATATTAGAACTTACGATTTGATCGGCATTACGTTCGGTAGTCGCCGATATTGCCCCCATGTGGAATATTTTTTCTACGTCCTTGGCATGGTCATTGAGATAATCGAAAAGGACATCCGGCTTAATAATGTCAGCAAGCTCTCGTTTAGCGATGTTTTTCCATTTCTCTTCCACACCTAAATAGTCGCAGACAACTAGTTTATGGTTTTTACGCGCTTCCAGTTCCTTGATTAAGTTCGAGCCGATAAAACCGGCGCCACCGGTCACAATAATCATAATAGGTGTCCAAATTAAGTACGTTCATTACGGTTATAGGTTGCGACGCGCAAACCTGCAATTATCGGATTGGATTGCATCAATCTTAAACAATTAGTTATATAGGGTATAAGTATTGGTGGAGTGTTCATAAAATGGTTGGCCCTAATCGCTTTTTTGAAGACGCGGCGCGCGTGGCCGGAGGTGCTGTAGATAGCCTCGCGGGGCTCAGACGTGAGGCGGAAGTTTTAGTGCGTCATCAAATGGATCGCATCCTCTCTAATATGGATTTAGTGACACGCGACGAGTTTGAGGCTGTTAAGGAAATGGCTACGAAAGCGCGGCTAGAAAACGAATATTTGAAAAATCGACTTATAGAGATAGAGGACCAACTATCCACTATATCGAAAAAATCAACCAGGTCGAAAAGATCAACCTCTCCCAATTCTAAAGCGTCAGGAAAAGGTCGTAGCGTAAAAACATCCTGACCTAATAGAATACTTATCCACTAAATATTTCATGTGGATGGTTTTTCCACCTGATTTTTCTTGCCACTCTATTTTCGTTCTGGCACCCTAAATATAGTAGCATGCAATCCGCACACCCCAGCATTTGGTGTTTAAAGTTACAGGAAAGTCGGGAGCGCTTAGTTGTTGTTTGTAGAGTGTAGAAAAGGGGCACTATGGCGGTCTTAAGTAATGAAGTTGAAAAAACATTCCCAAACCCTCTTGACGTAATAGAACAAATTGCAACGAGCCATGACTGGTTGTTCGAACGTTCTAGTGATCGTGATATCGCAGTAGAGGTCAATGGACATTGGTGCGATTATAGGATGTTTGTTTCTTGGCACGAAGATGTTCATGCGCTTCTGTTTGCTTGCGCATTCGACATGCGGGTGCCGGACCGAAAAAGTAAAAAGATCTATCCACTATTGTCGTTAATAAATGAGCGTCTGCTTGTTGGTCATTTTGATCTTTGGCACGATGATGGCTTACCTGTATTCAGACACGCATTATTGCTGAGGGGTGTAACTGGCGTGAGTAAAGAACAGCTCGAAGACGTGGTCGATATAGCGTTTACCGAGAGCGAACGTTATTATCCGGCTTTCCAGTTCGTAATTTGGGGTGGTAAGGAACCGGAAGTAGCTATGGCTGCTGCAATCCTAGAAACTGCTGGGGAGGCGTGATCGAGCAGTTGATATCTGCTTCAGGGGATATAATGACCTTATCCGATAAAGTACTTCTAGTTGGTGGCGGCAAAATGGGTAGTGCAATGTTGCGCGGGTGGCTATCTAAGGGGCTAGCGACAGAAAGAGTGCGTGTAATAGAACCGGATACCGATGTCGCCAAGGCTATTGATGAAGATTTAGCGGTACCCGTTCTTTCAAATATAGAGAATTTAGCCTCAAACTTTACTCCCGACGTGATTGTTTTAGCGGTTAAACCGCAAGGCATGAATACAATTGTGTCCGGCTACGCGAAAATGGCGCAAGCGGGAGCGGTAACATTGTCAATAGCTGCTGGACGCAACGTGGCGTTTTTAGAGAGGTATTTAGGTTGCAATACTGCTGTTGTTAGAACAATGCCAAATACGCCTGCCGCAATTGGTCGGGGCATTACTGCGGCCTACCCAAACAAACATGTCTCCAGTAATCAGAAAGAATCCTGTCATGGTCTTCTAGAAGCAATGGGTGAAGTGGTTTGGATATCAGACGAAGACCAGATAGATGCGGTTACAGCAATTTCGGGTAGTGGGCCCGCGTATGTATTTCTATTAATAGAGTGCCTTGCGGCGGCAGCGAGAAAACAAGGGCTTCCGGATGAGGTGGCCGCCAAACTTGCGCTGGTCACTGTAGCTGGAGCGGGTGAATTAGCCCTAAGGTCGGAGGAAGAAGCCTCTGTTTTGCGCCGAAATGTTACAAGTCCTGGTGGTACTACAGCGGCGGCTCTTGGGGTTTTAATGAGTGATGAAGGTTTGGAAAATTTGATGATGCGGGCGGTTCAGGTCGCGACCGACCGGTCACGAGACTTAGCTGGTTAAACGTAAGCGGTCACATTTACATCATCTTTAGTTCCCGCAATGCCCCTAAGCACCGGGTTTATCTTATATTCGCGGAATACTGTGTTTTTGCGGTTTTTAAAAGGTTGGCAGAGTTGAATGCGGTTTTATGCTTAACTTTGAAGGTTCCGGGGTATCTACACAGTACCTACTTAAATCGCGGTGATTATTTAGCCAACTCAAATATATGCCCGGTGGATCGGAGCTTTTTGAGTGCCCGATGCTCGAGTTGACGCACGCGTTCTTTAGATAACCCCAGTTCTTTTCCGATTTTGTTTCGGCTAATTCGGGTATTAGCTAGAAAACGCCGTCTCAGGATGTGTCGCTCACGCTTGGTCATATGTGGTATGGCTGCTCGTAGCCGCCTAACGAGGGCGATTCTCTCCCGTTTCGTTGTCAGGCATATTTCTGGGTTTGGCCTACCATCAGTGAGGTTTTTGGTAACTACATCGTCGGACTCTCCTACCGTATCAATGGAATGATCTGGTGCTCGAGCTCGGAGTAAAAACGATCGGACATCTTCCATTTTAGTTCCTAGCCGACTAGCCATGGCACGAACTGCTTTGTCGCTTTGTTCGTTTAGCCTCCATGCATCTGAGCTGAAAAATAAGACACGATGCTGTGGTGTCGTAACTGGGCGAACAGCTGAGACCGAGCATAAGACATAGTTTTGGATAGAGGCGCGGATCCACAACACGGCGTATGTTGAGAGGCGAACACCCTTGTCCGGATTGAATCGTTTAATTGCTTCTAGTAATCCAACGACACCCTCCTGGACCAGGTCTGACAACAGGAAATTTTCTTTGCGGTATCGTCCTGCAACCTTGATTACAAAACGAAGTTGGCTGAGTACAAGCCTTTCGCTCGCCCGGTTATCGCCCGATTGAAAGCCCAGAATTAGTTGGCGCTCCTCGGAGGCCGTCAATTTCGGCGACCGCTTCAGTGCTTTTGCGAGGCTTGCGGGAAATGAGGGGCGCATTTCTCCTCCAACTGTGGTATCTCAAATCGTTGCACACGATAGAACCATGATCAACAAGTTTTAATATAACGCTTTATTGGGTCAAGGTCGGAGTTTATGTTAAAGAAACTAAGGAAGGTTGATGGCAAAACGCGCTACAAACAGGCAGCCAGGGGCAGAACAAATTTTATCGGCGGCTTTGGTTCTCATTGCTGATCACCCGTGGCGCGGCATTTCAATGGAAATGATTGCCGAGGCTTCTGGCGCGTCCTTGACCACAGTCTACAAATATTATCCAGCGAAATTGGATCTAGTAAGTGGCTTTATAGAGAGAATAAACAAGCGGCTTCTGGCGGCGCACGATTTCAAAGATAGAAATGAGCCGAAGCGAGATCGCCTTATCGATGTATTGATGAGGCGGTTTGAGCTTCTAGACCCTAATAAACGTGCCGTACGCTCTATTATTATAGGCTCGGTTTTCGATCCATACTCAACTTTAAGCTTGATCCCTACTTTTAATAAAGCCATGGCGTGGTCTTTAGAGGCGGCAGGATTGAATGCTTCCGGTTTTGCGGGACTGATACGCATTAAAGCGGTATCGCTAATCTATTTATCGACAATGCGTGTTTGGTTAAAAGATGAAAGTGAAGACCTGTCATCAACATTGTCTTATCTCGATCAAAGTATTAGGCGAGTTGAAAGTATACTATTTACTTTTGAAAAAATTCGAAATAGTCGAGGTAGGACTTAAACTTCTTTCTAATAAAATTTTACTGAACAGGTAAAATGAGCTTACGAATTGGTTGCTCCTACGACCAATAAAGGCATAGGTTTTATTGCAAACCGTTCGACAGAAGGTAAAAGCGAAGTTGCGCCTCATATTGCGAGCGCCGTCCCTGAAAAAGTCTAACCTGAACGTTTGTAGAAAATTTTACTGCGGCGTTTAGTGTTTCGTCAGAGCCCATCAACACTCTTACCCCATCGTTACAGGTTATGTGCAACTATGCGAGCCAATGTGTCCCGTACCTATGCGAGTTTTTCAGATAGGCAAAATAATGCAGGCGCGTAATCCACCCATAGTTGATTGCTCTAGCTTTACATCACCGCCTGCACCTCGCGCTAGGTCACGAGCGATAGATAAGCCGAGGCCGGTGCCCCCTGTTTCCGAATTACGAGACGCGTCCAGGCGGTAGAATGGCTTAAAAACCGCCTCTCGCTCCCCTATTGGGATACCTGGCCCGTCATCATCTACACATATTTCTACTGCTGAATTCCTCAGACCGGCGGTTACCCGCACGTTATTTGCGTACGCTACAGCGTTGACAACTAAATTTGTAATACATCGTTTCACAGCATTTGGACGCATAAATAGTATTAGGTCGTCTTCGATAGTCAGTTTTACATTTCCGCCAGACGTCGCGGCACCGCGTACGACCGATGATAGTATGGATCCGAGATTGGATTGGACAACATCCTCGGTTCCCTCGCCGCCTACAAACGCCAGAAATTCCTCCACCATTAATTCCATTTCTCGCAAATTGTTTTCTAGCTCGCTTACTTCTGGCGTGTTTTCAAGTAATGCCAGTTGTAGTTTCATCCGAGTCAGTGGAGTTCTCAAATCGTGCGATACCCCGGCAAGCATTTCGGTGCGTTGTGTTAAAGCATTGTTTATTCGAGTGCGCATACGTTCAAATGCGGTCGCTGCCATCCTGATTTCAGTAGCCCCTTCCGGTTTGAAACCCGGCACATCGCGTCCTTTGCCAAAATTGTCCACCGCCACAGCTAGCCGCCGTATTGGGCGGACTTGGTTTTTCATGAACATGGTAGCTATCGCAAATAATAAAAGAGATGTACCGACCATCCACATCACAAAAATATACGTTGTAGAGCTAAATAGACGTTCCCTTGGAACAAAAATCTCCATTACGCCATCGGGAAGTTGCACTTTCATTTGAACCAGTCGTTCGTGACTCCAGGTATCAATTTGAAACGGTCTACGGACCTTCTCACGCATCGCGTTTGCGAGCCTCGTGTCTAATATACCCTTGCCTTCTTCCCGCCGTTTGTTGGGTAAGATTTCTGAGTCCCTAAAATTAAAAAGTATACCTAAATCCCGAGCAGAGCGTATAAGCCAAGCGTAATTTTCAGCCTCTTCTAATTCTCCAATCCCATCAATTACCATACAAACTTCCCCGGCCACGGAGTCCGCGAGGCGCCTGGTAATGAGATCCCAGTGGCGGTCGTAGAAGATCCAAGTTGAAACTACCTGTAGAAGTATCAAAGGGGTTATTATGATAATAATTGACCTGCCTAGAAATGATTTAGGCAAATATTTCTTAATATTCACGCGGAAGCGGTGCAGTTTCATCTCTCCTTTGTTCCAGGCTATTTGCTAGTCGGGGTGAAGCACGTAACCGTGCCCCCTCACTGTGTGAAGAAAACGAGGCTCCCTCGGATCTCTCTCAATTTTTCGCCGCAGCCGAGTAACCTGCACATCCACCGTACGTTCCCCACCATCTATCTGGCACTGAGCAATTAATTCGTCCCGGGTCATAGGCATCCCCGGATTTTGAGCTAATACACATAACAGATTAGCCTCTATTGTGGTTAAGTGTATTCCAGTTTCACCTTTTCGCAATTTTCGTCGATTAATATCAAAACGATAATCACCAAGGCTTACAACTTCCTTTGGAACATTTCCCGTGGTGCTGCGACCCAATATCGACTTTATTCGGAGGACTAACTCACGGGGTTCAAAAGGTTTCGTCATGTAATCGTCTGCGCCACACTCTAGGCCCTGCACGCGGTCTTTTGGTTCACCCATCGCGGTTAAAAGGAGAATGGGGACATATGTTGCCTTCCGCAGAGCGTTTGTTAATTCTAAACCATTCTCACCCGGCATCATCACATCCAGCACAAGTAGGTCAAATTTTAATCCGAGTAGATGCCCACGAGCTTCTTCTGCGTTGCCAGCAGTCGTGACTCGGAAGTTGTTTTCAGTCAGATATTGGCTCAGTAAATCACGCAAACGCGTATCGTCATCGACTACGAGGATATGTGGCTGATCAGTCATAATCTATTTTATCAAAGCGTTACGAGTTTTTCACTTTCCCATCTCAAACTGGATAACCATGGACTTTTTGCCCCATCTCGTCGAACAATTCCAACATTCGTGCACGCCATTTATGCATTGGGTCTTCTTTCGCGAGGAGAGCAAACTGGCTAATAGCTCTGGCCCATGCAAATGCGCCGAAAACGATGTAATCTTTGTAGGATGGGATTATTCCGCCAAAAAAGTGACTTGCACCTAACGCAGAACGAAGGATGCTTTTCGCTTCATTAAAGAAATCCAAATCTTCTTTAGACCGCGATTGCATTTTTTCCGGCGGCATGCCGAATCGAGCTGTACGGCTTTTCAAAAAGTATTCACGATCTTGTTTATCTACGTGATCAAGTATATCCGCAATTACTAATCTTATGATTGCCGAGTGGAGTTTAGTATCCACCCAATTATTTAAAAAACACGACCAGCTTTCTTTCGCCTCACCACCGAAAAGTGAAGGTCTATCACTATATGACTGCTCAAGATATTTGGCGATTTTCCATGAATCGGTCACGACATTCTGCCCGTCCCTAATCACGGGAACCCGAGTTTGCCCAGAAAATTGGATAAGATGCTTGTCGGTGAAACGGACCGGTATCGTTTTGTATTTTAATTGTTTATGCTCTAATGCCATCCGAATTCGCCAACAATAGGGGCTAAACCTGCGATCATCGCGGCCCACAAGATCATACAACTCAATAGTCATTAGAAGACTCCTCCCCTAGAAGTTGCTCGCAATAACGCCGATTTATGGTTGCTTACTTCATATTGTTAATTGATATGCCACTTCCAATAAGGGTTCCATATAAAACAATGATTGGCGTTTTTAGTTTGTGTTTATTAGACCCCAAAAACAAGGTGCGACAAAACGTTTGTTGCATTTTTTGTACAGCACACATAAAACCTCTGTGGGCCACGATCTCCCAACGGGTCGCAGCTCTTCTGTGAGGAAGAGGTACAATGTCTAAAAAGATAATTAAACCGGTTAGTCGACCGCACAATCCTTGTTTTTCATCTGGACCTTGCGCAAAAAGGCCTGGTTGGTCGAAGGATGTTCTAGAAAGTGCACTAACAGGTCGGTCGCACAGATCTCGCTCAAGCAAAGAAAGATTGAATGGCGTCTTAAACAAGACCCGAGAGGTTCTTGAAGTACCTCTAACGCATCGTCTCGGCATAGTTCCGGCATCAGACACAGGCGCGGTAGAGATGGCTTTGTGGTCAATGATCGGTGCGCGAGGGGTAGATCTTTTTGCGTGGGAGAGTTTTGGTAAGGGTTGGGTGGACGACGTTGTCAACCAACTGCAGATAGACGATATCCGAGTTTTCCAAGCTAAATACGGAGAGCTCCCCGATTTTGGAAATTGGGACTCTACCCGTGATGCAATATTTACATGGAATGGCACAACTTCAGGCGTGCGGGTGCCCGACTCCCTATGGATTCCTGAGGACCGATCCGGACTTACAATATGTGATGCTACGTCGGCGGTCTTTGCTGTAGATATGCCGTGGTCAAAACTGGATGTCGTAACGTGGTCTTGGCAAAAGGTTATGGGTGGTGAGGGTGCCCACGGTATGATTGCCTTGTCCCCCAAGGCCGTTGAGCGCTTGGAAAATTATCAGCCAACTTGGCCTATTCCCAAAATATTCCGATTGACTAAAAGCGGAAAATTAATTGAGGGAATTTTCCGGGGTGAGACTATAAACACACCGTCGATGATTTGTGTTGAGGATGCACTTGATAGTTTGGCGTGGGCCCAAAAGGTCGGAGGTATACAAACATTAATAACTCGAAGTGAGAATAATCTCGCGGCCATCGAATATTGGGTCGCGAAAACGGATTGGGTTGATTTTCTTGCATCCAACAAACGAGAAAGGTCTACAACCTCAGTGTGCCTCACTATAATTGATCCATGGTTCCAGGAACTTGATGACGAAACACAAATGGCCGTTCCTTCAAATATTGAGACTTTGCTTGATGGCGAGAAGGCTGCTTACGACATAAATGCCTACCGCGATGCACCGCCTGGATTAAGAATTTGGGGCGGGTCGACGGTCGAGACATCAGACCTTGAAGCTCTTTTCCCGTGGCTTGACTGGGCCTACTCGACGGTTAAACGCGAAATATCTGGGTAAGTTGATGACACAAAAAATGCCAAAAGTTTTAATAAGCGATCGTCTAAGTTCGCGTGCAGTTGACGTATTTCGAGAGCGTGGTATCGAGGTCGACATCATGGTTGGCATGGCTCCGGACGAACTAATCGAGAAAATTTCTGATTACGATGGTTTGGCGGTTCGGTCCACAACAAAAGTTAACGCGCAGGTATTGAACGCTGCGATCAATCTGAAAGTAATTGGGCGAGCGGGCATTGGTGTTGATAACATTGATGTTGATGGGGCATCTAGTAAGGGCATAGTAGTGATGAATGCTCCATTCGGAAATTCAATCACAACAGCCGAGCATGCGATAGCAATGATGTTTTCTCTTGCGAGGCAAATACCTATTGCAAATCAGTCCACCCATTCAGGTAAGTGGGAGAAATCTAGGTTTATGGGTATGGAACTTACTGGCAAAAGCCTTGGTATTATTGGTTGTGGCAATATTGGGTCTATTGTCGCTGCTCGTGCGTTGGGTTTGAAAATGAAGGTGCTGGCCTCTGATCCTTTTTTGACTTCGGATCACGCAGCCGAAATAGGGGTTGAAAAAGTAGAGCTAGATAAATTATTTGCGCGTGCTGAGATCATCTCGCTTCATACACCGCTTACGGAAACGACCCTCGGTATGCTTAACAAAACCAGTTTTGAAAAGATGCGCGACGGCGTACTCGTTATAAATTGTGCACGTGGTGAACTTGTTGTTGAAGCGGATATGAGGGACGCAATAGAAGCGGGGAAGGTGGGCGGTTTTGCGGTGGATGTATTTCCTCAAGAACCACCCACAGAGTACACCCTTTTTGGCTTGGAACAAGTCATTGCGACACCTCACCTAGGTGCGGCTACCACTGAAGCCCAGGAAAAAGTTTCTGTACAGATAGCAGAGCAAATGTCCGATTATTTGAATTCTGGGGCCATAGTAAATGCTTTGAACACGCCGTCTGTAACGGCGGAAGATGCGCCGCGGTTGAGACCATATATGGTGTTGGCAAAACAAATCGGTAGTCTCGCCGGTCAGGTTATCCAATCAGGCGTATCTTCAATCACGATTGAATATGAGGGGCATGCGGCGGAGTTGAATACCCGTCCACTTTCGGCTGCGCTTCTGGAAGGGCTTCTAGCGCCGTTGCTAAGTGGCGTTAACATGATCAACGCACCAATTTTGGCGAGAGATCGAGGTATTGAGGTTTCGGAGGTAAGACATGAGCGGTACGGTGAGTATCAGACGTTAATCCGTCTAGCGATTACTACCGAAAATCAGACGCGAACTGTAGCCGGCACCCTTTTTGGCGAGGATAAGCCCCGTATTACCGAGATTAATGGTATTAAACTCGAAGCGGAATTGGGGCAGGATATGCTCTATATAGTCAATAAAGACCGCCCCGGCTTTATTGGCCGTCTTGGCACTGCGCTTGGAGATGCCGGGGTTAATATTGCGACTTTCCAGCTTGGCCGGGTAAGTCCCGGCAGTGAGGCATTGGCGTTAATCCAGGTCGATGGAGATCTGTCGGAACGGTTGCTAAGTCATCTTAGGGGGCTGCCAGATGTTGTCCAAGCTAGAGGATTGTCATTTTAGCGTTAAATTCCCAGCCGAGGACTTTTAATGTGTCCTAATAAATAAATTGTTCGTTTGTCATGTAGCTCTATAGACATTAGGAAGGCAGATCACAGGGTTTGATTAAATGCGAGAAAAACAGAACAAAGCCCTGCTGCCAGCAGGTTTAAGAGATATCTTGCCCCCAGAGGCTGAACGGGAGGCAAAAATTCGTGAAGCGCTTGCGGACACTTTTTCAGTGCACGGGTACGAGCGGGTTAAGCCACCTCTAATTGAATTTGAGGAAGGTTTGACCAGTGGTGCCGGCGGCGCAATGTCCGGTGATACTTTTCGACTCATGGATCCCATTTCCCAACGCATGATGGGGATAAGGGCAGACATGACCACCCAGGTTGCAAGAATTGCAATGACGCGCCTTCAGGGCGTACCGAGACCGTTGCGTTTAAGTTATACCGGGGAGGTGCTGAGGATACGCGGAACCCAGCTGCGTCCAGAGAGGCAGTTTGCTCAAGTCGGGGCGGAATTAATTGGGTCTGATAGTGCAGCTGCCGACGTTGAAATAATCGGAATTGCAATAGAATCTCTGCGTGGTATCGGGGTTCCAAAGCTTTCACTCGATCTCACCATTCCCTCACTAATAACGGCACTTCTAAAAGAAACAGATAGTTTGGGTGATGATCAATCACCTTTGCGAGATGCCCTTGATAGGAAAGACGTTAGCGCCATTAAATTATTAGGTCACGAGTATGGAGACGTTCTATGCCATCTTATGAAAAGTACAGGTTTGGCCACAAAGGCGCTGAATAAAATGGATGAGCTGAGGCTGCCATCAGGTGCCGCTAGTGAACTAAAACGGTTAAAAGCTGTAGTGGAGGGAATTACCGATCACGTTCCTGACCTTAAAGTAACGATTGATCCCGTCGAAAATCGTGGTTTTGAATATCACACAGGTGTTGGATTTACATTTTTCGCGGAGGGGGAACGCGGTGAAATTGGCTCGGGTGGGCGTTATCTCGCCACGGTAGAAGACGCGAAATCAGTGGAATACAAAACAGAGCCTGCAACGGGTTTTACCTTGTATGTAGACACAATACTTAGGGTTTTACCCGATCTCACCCCTACCCGGCGCATATTTATCCCCGCCGGAACACACATTGGTGAATTGAGAGATCTCCGACAGGGTGGTTGGGTTACTATTGGTGAGGTTGATCTAACTAATGATAAAGAGGATGAAGCGCGGCGTCTTAACTGCACCCATATTTTGAGAGATGGAAAGCCCGAGTCTATAAAGACCGGTTTAAGTTCATGACAAATGTTGCTGTTGTAGGTTCTCAATGGGGTGATGAGGGAAAGGGTAAAATTGTCGATTGGCTGTCAGAAAGAGCCGACGTTGTCGTCCGATTTCAAGGTGGACATAATGCAGGACATACACTGGTTATTGATGGAGAAGTCTACAAACTTAGCCTGCTTCCTTCTGGCGTAGTACGCGGAAAACTCTCAATAATTGGCAATGGTGTGGTTGTCGATCCGTGGGCGTTGTTGTCCGAAATAGATGGGCTTCGTGGTCAGGGGGTCATTGTTACGCCAGACACCCTTCAAATTGCCGAAAACACATCGCTTATTCTCCCCCTACACGGTTCTTTAGACCGAGCTAGGGAAGCCGCGAGGGGTCAAGGGAAGATTGGTACGACAGGTCGCGGTATCGGGCCCGCGTATGAGGATAAGGTTGCGAGGCGCGCCATACGAATATGTGATCTTTCTGACGAAGATAGTCTTACTCAGAGGGTGAAAAATTTATTAAGTCATCACAATGCCTTGCTCCGGGGTCTTGGTGCTAAAGAAATTGAGCA
>CAZOHS010000044.1:16621-17210 GCA_964579285.1 uncultured Rhodospirillaceae bacterium
CAAGAAGAAATCGTAAATTCGCTTCTACAAATTGCGCCACAACTACTCCAATACGCGTCTCCTATATGGCAGACACTCAACCGCGCGCACCGCAGCGGGAAGCGGATACTTTTTGAAGGTGCTCAAGGTTTTATGTTGGACGTTGACCATGGTACTTATCCATATGTCACTTCCTCGAATACCCTTGCCGGTCAATTAGCCGCCGGAAGTGGTATTTCCGTCCGTGCATTGGGCTACGTTCTAGGCATAACCAAAGCGTATACTACACGGGTGGGTTCAGGCCCATTCCCGACTGAGCAGAAGAACAAACTCGGGGAATTATTGGGAGAGCGTGGCAACGAATTTGGTACTGTGACAGGCCGGCAACGACGGTGCGGGTGGTTTGACGCTGTTCTTGTGCGCCAGGCTGCGATCATCGGGGGTATAGATGGTATAGCATTAACCAAGCTCGACGTATTAGATGGCATCGGCGAACTTAAAGTGTGCGTTGGCTATCGGTCTGACGGAATAGACTACGATTATCTGACCCCAAATTCTAAAATACAAAGTAGTTTAAAGCCGAAATACGAAACTTTGGAGGGGTGGGATA
>CAZOHS010000045.1:0-12493 GCA_964579285.1 uncultured Rhodospirillaceae bacterium
TACTTCCTGGTTTTCGCTTAAATACACCACGTTCAAAGGCACCCTCCGAAAGCAGTTCCCGCTGACCGGCCTTTACCTGATCGTACCCCAGATACCCTTGCCCACTCGCCCCGCCAAATTGAACGACGAGCACCAATCGGTCGGTGTCACCTTCCTGTGGCCCGTAACGGACGCCTTCAGGAAAATATCCCACTTCGCCAGCATCGATAGAAACCCGCGGCGCAATGGGCACACTTCCGTCAATACAGTAACGCACTTGGTCCCACGGATGCCGGTGCCGTGGCGAGAAGAAGGACGCGCTTTCTCGAGATAACACTGCACTATAATTGTCGGCCGTGAGCGGCTCCCCTTCCAAAAGATACTTAAACGCGATCTTTCCCGCTCGATGGGGAAGTGGGTTTTCATCATAGCTCAGGTCGTCCGCGTGGCTAACTTTCATACGTTTCCTCCCGACCATAAAACGCTCAAAACTAATCCGCAGCAAAAGCTTTACACCTTTGTCGCTATAGTTTTCGTACTAGACAGAAATGGTCCACCTACCCTAACGTTAACACATGAAAATAAACATTGAATATTATAAGAGGCGTCTAACAAGCCGAAGAAGCGAGCTACTAGACCTTGTGGATACAACATCCAGTTCGGCCGCACCCGTTGAACTAGACCCACAAGTACAGGGTCGGCTCTCGCGAATGGATGCAATTCAAGGACAGGCTATGGCGCAAGCAACGAACCAAAGACGAAGGATCGAAGTCTCACAAATAGATGCCGCTCTTAAGCGGATTGAAATTGGTGAATTTGGTTGTTGTGTAGTATGCGGGGAAGAGATCAGTTTAAAACGGCTAGACCTAAGTCCCGCGATCGCGCGTTGTGTAGAGTGCGCAGAATAAAATTTTATACAAAACAAATGTTTAACCTTAAAGGTAAAACCCTATTATTAATCCTTTAGTAGACCTATCAATTTACCAATCAAACCCATAAACAAAAACTACCTATTGAAATAATGAGGCTCGCCACGTGCCCTTTAAACTCGATGCCGCGTTAGAAAACGATAGTATTTTCGTTGGAACTCTAGACTGTTTTCAAGTCCGCTTAATGAACGACACACGGTTCTTTTGGCTACTTATTATTCCAGAAATTGAGGATATAACTGAATTACATCATTTACCTGATAATAAAATGATACATATGATGAGGTTGGCCACCCACCTTGGGAAGACCATAATGATAGATGGTTCAGCCGACAAAATTAACACCGCAACAATCGGCAATATAGTCTCCCAATTCCACTTGCACGTGGTCGGCAGATTTAGCAATGATCCTGCCTGGCCTGCCCCTGTTTGGGGTGTCGGAAATCCAACCCCCTTACAAAACGATGTGACTGAGCAGCGAATTCAGATAATCAAAGCCGCACTCGCTGAGGTAGCTTCAACAAAATTATAAAAGTTTTATAATTTTGAAAGTCTAATCGTACCCAGGTCCTGGTCGCCATCAGTCGTCACACTCTCATTATACCCTTCATATCCCTCTTTGGTCACATACACTTGGCAGGTATCCCCATCCCCAAAGCCATAGACCCAAAAATCTCCGAAGGCGTCCGATTGAACATTAATTGAACCAGTCTCAGATGGAGTGACAACAATTTTCACATCTGGAATAACTTCATCACCATCAACTGTTGTTACAGTCCCCGCGATCCAAGGTTTGGGCAAACCTTTCCAAAGCACGCGCGGCACCGCTTCAAATTCCGGATGAAAGACTTCAAGCACGTCAGTATCCGCGTTACGATCGGTTGTTTCACCCTTGCCGGTAAACGTGATCGCGTCGTGTGGACACATCTCCGAACAACGGGGCTGTAGATTTTCGTCGACCCGATGAGCACATCCGGTACATTTTTGGGCAATATTCAGGTCTTCGTTTTTATAGATTACTTCGTAGGGGCAGGCTTCCTGACAGTCGCCACAACCGGTACACAGTCCGGCATCAATCCAGACCAATCCGTCTTCTCGTGTTTTAATTGCTCCGTCAGAGCACGCCGGAATACAGGGTGCCTCTTCACAATGCTGACACATGACAGGTAAGAAATTCATTCTTAATCTCGGGGCGCTCCCGCGTTCCAGTGGTTTAACATTCATCCAGAAATGGCCCGCCTCGGGCTGCGGCTTCGTCCACGGCATATATTCACTATCTACATGCTCGTCCTTGCATGCCACAATACACAGCCCGCAACCGGTACACTTATCTACGTCGACGACGAACAGTTGATCGGTCATGTATTTTCCCCCGCGACTGGCGCTCCAAAACTTATATTATTTGCGGGTTTGATCCGAGATGGGTCAATTTTTCCAGCCTCAACGAGGAACCCACTAATATTCATCTCTGGAACCGTAATTTCCGCCCCTTCGGGATATTTATCCTGAACTGTCGGCGCAATTAAATTGATACAACCACCCCGGTCCACCTTTTGATTGTCTAACATTGCGACATCTATTTTGGCACCATGATCGATAGATACTGCGCCTTTGATAATGCGCTCTGTAATCACCGCACCAAAAAGTATGGCGCCACGATCATTGTGAACCATTATAATGTCCCCATCGGAAATGTCCCGTCGCGCAGCATCCTCGGGATGAATCCAGCACGGCTCATAAGGATAACCATCAACGCCGCGCACCTTACCTAGTTCCCTAATCCACTCAATGTCATCACCTTGGACGTGGAAACGATATTTAGGATGGTTGGACATCACTGATAGGGGATAACGCTCAGCCTTAGGGGAATCGGCCAACTCACTATGTGTTATCCATTTAGCAAGTGGCGGCCTTTCGGGGTTATCCGGATCAAGGTTTTTGATACGTTCGGAAACAAATTCAATCTTTCCGCTTAGGGTTTGAAGCCCCTCCCCTTTCTCCGCGAACCAATGCAATCCGCCGTCATGTTCGCCGTAGCCGTGTTCCTTTTTTATCTCCACCCACTCATCCCATGTAGGAGAGTCGTAAATAAAGTATTTACGTTCTTTGAACTCCTCCCACGAGACATTGTATTTGGTAGCCGCGAGCGTTTCCTCATAGGACGCTTTTAGCCAATCGCTACTATGTGGGAAGACCTTATCAAGACCCAACCGTAATCCAATCATTCTGTGAATTTCATAATCACTCTTGGAATCACCGACCGGCGGTATGGCCGCTTCCTGATAAAACAAGCCGAGTACATCGCTCCGTTGCACAACAACCAGGTCATCGTGCTCATAATTAGTTTGTGCGGGCAGGATAAGATCCGAATACAGAAGGTCATTTTCAAGCCACGGGTGGATCCCAACAACGAAATCTAATTGCTCACTCCGCAAAGCCTCCAGCCAATTCCAACCATGCCCCCAACTACCAGGCTGACTTCCATTTTCATTCCACACCATTCTAATCCCTGGGTGGTCCTCAGTTGGGGGATATTGGTAACTAGTAAATTGATCCTCAGTTTTAGCGAGCGCCGCAGTAGTACTTTTCCATCGGACTATCTTTTGTTGTATCGCTTCGGCAGCAAGAGTCCGGGGCACAAAAACAGGTGACTTTGGTCCATGCCCTATCGCGTATTCGATCATTGGGCTAAAGGCGAGACCTTTGAAATCCACGTCAGGATACCGTGGGACCTGTGCCAATGATTTTTTATAAAAAGATGGCGCCCCTGTTCTTAGAAATTGCCGGCCGGGCTTACCAAAACCCTGCATAGCCAGCACATAGGCCTCTAAACGTGCCATCAAGTGCGAGAACGTTCCTCGTATCTTTGGGCCCCCAAAATACACAGAAAGCGTCGTCTTTTTTGCGGCCCATTCACGTGCCAGAGCCTTTATCGTCGAAACCGGCACACCAGTAATGGGCTCCGCCCAAGCGGGCGTTTTTTCAATTCCGTCATCTTCTCCAAGCACATGCGATTTTAACGCGTCAAAGCCTACGGTATGTGTCTCAACATAACTTTTGTCATATATATCTTCAGCTATCCAAGTATGGGCAATTGCGAGATAAAGGGCCGCATCCGAATTCGGTTTTATAGGGATCCACTTGTCCGCGTGAACCGCGCAGGCGTGATTTAAATCCGGTGAAATCGCGATGATCTTTATGCCAGCCCGTTTCAGCCATTTCGGCATCTGAAGCGCAATCGAACCAGACATTCCAAAACCGGTAGCCTCCGGATCATTCCCAGAAAAAATTACCATTTCAGCATTTTCCAAAACATCATCCCAGACCGCGTCCTGATAAGGCTCTCCAAGTGTCTCATCAAAACCCCAAACATGCTTAGCACCCCAATAATAACCCTCCCAACTATCAGGGTTCCGCACTTGTTGGGTCCACCAACCCCAATTTTTGTGCTCGCGTATCATGTCAAAAAGGTAGTGTCCCCAAAAATGTAATGATTGGAGGTAACCACTTTGTCCGTGTCCATCAGCTTGGACTAAAACCGGCTCCATAGAACCGTATTTATCGCGAATGCGTTCAATCTGCCCGACGATGATATCGAGAGCCCGGTCCCAGCTAATTCTCGAAAAACTATCCGTTCCACGGCCCGCACCATTTGGTTTGTCCGGATCCCAACCGTCCCGCAAAAGAGGATACTTAACCCTTGTGTCACTATGCACACGCTGTTTTGCGGCCAACGCCAGGGGCATCTGAACTTCCTTGCGGGGACGCGAGTAAGTACCGCGATCCGTCGTTTTAATTTCGTAGAGACGTACGTCGTCCGGAATATAGAACGGCAGGGAGCGGACGATCTGATCACCTTCGACATGACACTCAAGTGGAAAATTCGACCGGGCCAAACCGCTACCAGGATGTGACACATAAACCACGCGGCGTTCCTTATCCGAACGGGTGTTTTGCCCGTTTTCAGCTGCGCCATTATTTGGCTTTGGATTGTTTGGCGTCACCGACCGATCCTTCCATTACAAGTAAAGTGAACTGATCTCCGCGTTATCTAGCCTGCTTTCCCATTTTGACGGAAAAGGGTAAGAGACCTCAAATTATTGTTTTATACTAAAACCCTTCAAATACTAAACATTATGGCTCAAGAGAAGTTTACAGACCGTAAAAAAACATACGCGATCGTCGCCACCAAGCCCCTAGAGGCTATGTTCAACGTCGAGAGTGTGCTGGGAGCATGGATATCATGGCGCCTAGTGCCATCGCCGAACCACCTATAAGAAAAATTAGGGTATAATTTTCTGTAAGATCGAATAACGTTACGTAGATGTATCCCCCAATAGCCTGGAATACTCCTGAAGTGAGCATCATCCAGCGCCATACTTGCGCCATATAATCGGGCCCTACGATCTGATGCGTTCTCCCCGCTATAATCGCGGAAAACCCTGGTTGTGCGCCTACTAGCAAAGAAGATGCGATCAGTGCCCAATGCTGTATCTCTAACACCGGTAACGCTACACCGATAGCCAACACAACAAAAACTAACACTAGACCAGAACGAAACCCTACAGCGTCTGCTAAGCGGCCCCACAAGTAGGTCCCCGAAATTGCGCCTAAACCAAATAAAACCCAGTGCAGTCCCCCAAAGCTAATTTCATGACCCAGGCCACGCACGAGATAATCAACCCAATAAATTGTATGGGGAACAAGCCCGATACTAAACATCGTCTGTGCACCGATTAATCTTAATATTGGTAGCGTTATCCGCGGACCCTCTATACTGCCACTTCCCCGTTTGTCGTCGAGTCTCGGCTTTTCATATCCCCCACAACGCCAGCCCCAAAAACCAACGATTACCCCCAATAACCCGATAGCTGACATTCCGACCCATGCCGCTACCAAGCTAATATCAAGCAAAGCGGGAACCAGCCAACCCGACAACAAGATACCAATACCTACTCCAGTAAACACCACACCCGTAGCGCGGCCGAGACGTTCAGGCGGAGCATGCCGAGTGACGATCGCTAAACTGTATATCATCATAACCGCTACAGTGACGCCAACTAGAAATCTCCAGAACGCGAGCCAAACAAAACCAAAATCTACAATACTGGCCAACAGGCAGAGTAACGAAATTAGCAAACAGGCCTTTAATATACGGATTTCACCCCAAAGCGCCCCCACCCTTATTGCCGCTAATGCACCAAATAAATAACCAGCTAAATTGAAGGCGCTGACATACCCCGCCTGGGAAGAACTTAGAGCGCCACCGTCTATCAAGGCAGGAATGAGAGGCGTGTATGAGAAACGCCCAATGCCCATTCCCACTAGTAGAGTCGCACCACCCGCAATCGATAATCGTACCCACGTTTGCATCGACTATGGTTCTCCCGCGAAATCCCAACTGTCAAAAAAGCCTCAAGGACCAGCGCACTAGACACCCCTGTTCAAGACAAAAAACTTTGCGTGACGGCAAATCGCGCTTTTGAACAGCATATGGCCTAGATTTAACACTTTCTGGCATCCCGAGCACTCAACAAAAACGGTATTGAACCAACTGCTAGACCCAGGAGGGCACAGATAGAAACTGCGATCGCCATTGGAACGGGTGTCCCGTCTGCAATAATACCATAGACCTGTGTTGCTAAGGCGGCCGCCAAAAGTTGTATAAAGACGCCGATACCTGCCGCGCTACCCGCCAAAGGTCCCGCTACATTTATCGCGCCTGATTGCGCATTTGGCAGTGCAATTCCCTGCGCGCTAATCGCAAAAAATCCAGGGAGAAATATGGTCAGTGGGGTCACAATCCCACTCAATAAAAAGCCAGCCTGCGTTAACGTACCCACTACCATGACGATGCTGCCCAAGAGCACCATTGTCTCCACCTTCACCCGTCCCGCCACATGCGCCGACAAAAGCGATCCAACGAGAAAACCAAACGGAAAACAGATAAAATACAATCCGTACTCCGAAGGGGAGCGACCCAAATAGTCAATCATCAGAAAAGAACTGGCTGCCGCCATCGTGAAAAATACGCTCGAAGTAAATCCGGATTGTAATATAAAGGCTACAAAACGGGGGTTGGTGAAGAGCCTCCGATAATCCTCAAAGGGTGTTTGCCCTCGGCTACCATCGGCGACATTTTTATTTGTCTCAAAGATTACAAAAAAACTAATTAAACCTATTAAAATTCCAAGGACCGAGGCCACAATTAAAACTGCCCGCCAGCCTCCTAAATCGACTACCGCACCCCCGAGTGGCCCTGAGACCATAGGCCCAATAGCGTAGGCCATCGTTAAATAGGACAAAACTTTAACGAGACGATCAGCGCCGAAAACATCACGTGCGATGACGCGCGCAAGGCCCAGCCCTCCGCCACCTCCCGCCGCCTGAAGAAATCGTCCGCAAATAAGCATCCACATATCGGTCGCCATTGCCGATAGGACTGAACCAAGGACAAAAAACCCAATAGAACACAATAGTACGGGTCGACGACCAAATTTATCAGATAGAAATCCATATACCAGCGACATCAGCGCCATTACAAAAAGCGGAACACTTACGGTGAGATTTACCATGGCTTCTGAAGACGAAAAATCTGCCATTACCGAGGGTAACGCTGGAAAAAACAGATGCATCGATAGAGGCAAAAGCGCAGTTATCAGGGCGAGGACAACTAAAAATAGTGGACCTACTTTTCGTTCGGTACTAAACACTCACACCCCAGACATTTGAAAATTTGGAAATACCGCCTTAGAAGGTTCTGGCAGTACGTGTTTTCTTACACGCAGTAATCGTTTTAAAAGCGATCTTAAGTTGGCAAATAAACGTCTACTAAAAACCCTTGTCGGGAAAATTCTATCACTCTGCTGCTTCTTTTGGTAAACGCGGCGATCGGACCGTATTCCAAGCATTTGTCTCAATTGCGTGATTAAGGTTTTCATCACGTATAATGTTTGCAGGGTCCAGCCCATCGCTCAATTTTTCCAGTGACGCACGGAGGGCGCGTCTCAACAAGACTACCCCAAGGTCCGAAGAAGCCAAATTTTCCAATGCGTGGACAGCTATTGGCCGCTGTCCCTCCTGCGCTTCCATATCGTCGGGAGATCGCTGTTTATCCTCATAAGAACGCTCTCGAAGATTGCCTGGCCGAATATTAGTCGTCGTATCAGTTCCCGCTTTCCACCGTTCAAGTGGCTGGCCGGCTTCGTCTTTAGGCCAAGTCACGATAGAAATCCCATATAAATGCTCATTATCAACCGGCACGCACCATGACAATTCGGTACAACGAGCTTTCTCTTTTGGAACCTCACCTAACTCGTGAATGTTTGGTACAAGCATAATATTGGGTAACACGGCCTCCCCATGTCGAAGCAATCTATTACCGTTAGAGAGGTCCCTGTACATATTGTATCTCGCACCGAGAGAGGTCTCCTCAAAAGAAATTTCAGGGGTTCCTGGCGCTGTTACGACACTCCCAAATTGATCACCAGAGTTTGCCGCATGAAGCACGAGCAGGTGATAGGGATCAATTAAATTCTCAAAATGCTGTAGCCAATTACAATCTCGGACAAATCCTATTCCATGGTCTTCCCAAAGTCTCATACCCCGCAGCACGACATCGTCACGATACCGCGTGTCAATAATGTCATACATCGGAAACAATGGTATTTTCTCTGGTGGCCCCATATATATAAAAATCAAACCGCCAAATTCGTGGGTTGGATAGCTCGGCTGCCAAACATCCATTTTTTTATGAAATTCTTCGGTCTCACAGGGCATTTCGATGCACTGACCGTCAGCTGAAAACTTCCAGCCGTGGTAACAACAACGAATACCATCTTCTTCAATTCTTCCATATTCCAATGACGTTCCCCTATGGGAACAATGCAACTCAAGGCAGCCTATTTTTCCACTTCCATCCCGAAATGCTACGAGGTCCTCGCACATTATTCTTACCCGTTTTGGTAAGTCTGAAATTTCTTCAGATGTGCAAATTGGTTGCCAGTAACGACGAAGCATTTCACCCATCGGCGAACCGCGCTCAACATGCGTAAGTTCAATATCCTCTTGCGGTACTGAGTGATAATATAACGATTTCATGTCAAGCCACCTGGTATGCTATTTGGTCAAAGTCACGTTCCTTTAAATCTCCGTCCAGACCCCATCTAACTACTTCATCAATCAAACGATCAAATTCCTCTCGCTCAATCGGCTCGTTTACAAACCGCTCCCCCCGACTGAAACGGGCGTAATCCCATTCCTGCATCTCAAATTCTGGGGGATTAGAATAATGCCAGAGATCTAGATAGGCATCGGTATCTCTTTGTATGGCTTCTTCCGCTCTTTCCAACCCTCTAAAGTACGCCCGCAAAACTTCCGGTGGGTATCTTTCATCCACCCACCAAAGTGTTTTAAACTCGCCGCCAATAACTTGCCTGAAGCCCAACTGTTCTGCCATATCAAGCTGCGGAGGAAGCAGGCTCGCCGCCTCAAATTCCCCGTCTACGAGTGTTTTAAGCCGCGCACCAAAACCCCCCACATTTACAGGTTTAATTTCTTCGAGCGGCAAATACTTTTCGAGGTGTGACGGTACGTTGAAATGACTGCCCGCCCGAAGGCCAACTGCGATCGGCACGTTCGCCAAGTCTTCGGGTCTACGAATCTGTGAATCTTCACGCACGAAAATACCCCATGGCGACACGCCGTGAACATCCGGAACGAATTTTCCCATCCCGGCCCCTGCGTTACTAATAGAACCCCAGGCGCATGCTGAACCTATAGTCTGCTCCCCATCGACAAACGGTTTATCTTGGGGGCGTTCTTTATAACTATCTCCCCAACGGACCATTTGCCCCCGCAGTACGCCCCACAAAATCTCAACGTCTAAGCCCTCCTCTACCCAAAATTTTTCCTCATAGGCGACATACTCATTCAAACGCATACCCGTGGGGAAAACTTTGAGCTTAGTCAGGGAACCTACCATCTAGAGATCTTTCAAAATTAAATTTATGCCGCTACTTATAGACTGTTCGTGGTTTTTTGTAAGAACCAAAATATCCGAACAAAACGTTATTACCAGAGATGTGGTTGACAGGGCTAAAGCGGCAAGGAATAAGTCCCGTTCTCGGCCTTATTTTTATTCTTATAGGAACCCTTATGCAGGCAATTTTGGGTGGGAAAATTATCGACGGACTTGGCGGCGATCCAATAGAACGTGGCATCATTCTCATTGATAAAGGAAATATAACGAAAGTAGGTTCTCAAAAAGAGATAAAAGTGCCCCGCGATGCCCAAATTATTGATGCCTCAGAGCACACGGTCCTGCCAGGTATTATTGACTGCCACGTACACGGCACCTATCGCTCTCGCGATGTTCGCCAACATCTTCTCAATTCACCGACCTACAACGTGCTTCGATCAACACAGATAATTGAAGAAACCCTCGCTTGTGGGGTAACGACGGCACGTGATATGGGGGGCGCGGATGCGGGTTTTCGTCAGGCCATAGAAGAAGGGATCATCGCGGGCCCACGGTTGCAAATTTCTATCGCGATGATTTCACAGACCGGAGGGCATGGAGATTACTGGGTGCCTGCTGGAATGCGAATTCCAAAACGTACGTGGCTCCCCGACGGTGTTGCCGATGGCGTTGACGGCGTACGCAAAGTGGTCCGACAACTTTTGATGGCGGGAGCTGACTTCATCAAGATCTGTGCAACGGGTGGGATAACATCTGTAACAGACAGCTGGGATGAGCCCCAATTCACGTTAGAGGAAATTCGCTGTGCGGTTGAAGAAGCGGCTGCAAAAGGAAAGCCTGTCGCCGTTCACGCCGAAGGTATAGCGGGCATTCGAACGGCCCTGGACGCCGAAGTATATTCACTTGAACACGGTTGGTTTATAGACGAAGAATGCATAGACCGGATGGTCAAACAAGGCACGTGGTGGGTCCCGACTTTGGCTTTGGTACCCATGTCTATTGAGCATCGAAAAAAAGACCCGGCCTGGGGAAAACAGCAACTCGGAAACGAAGAACAAAAGGACGATGAAATCCATCGCAAAATGAAAACCGAACAACTACCAATATGGCGAGAAGCTGTGCGACGTGGTGTGAAAATCGCAATGGGAACCGACCAATCGCACCGCTTACTGGTCGGAGAGAATCTTGTCGAACTACGATTTATGGTTGAATATCTGGGCATGACCCCAATGGAAGTTCTTGTGTCCGCAACTTCCAAAGCAGCGGAATGCTTGGATCGAGATGATATTGGAGCGCTAAAAGCTGGAAAACTGGCGGATATCTTAGTGGTAGAGGGAGACCCATTAGATGATATCAGTGTTCTTGAGAACCGCGATCGACTCAAACTTATAATGAAGCAGGGTTCGATATATACAAATACAATGGGCGCTTAGTGAATAACTCACTCATCGCTATTTAATTCACCTAAACCTGGCACTTGAAAGGCTACACTATGCAATTAAATCGATTTTTAATACGTCCTTTTATAGAGGCTGGACTTCGAGAAGAACTTGCTTCCGGTGATACGACTGGAGGGTTTTTGGTCCTCGATGATGACCCCGTACAAACTGGCCAAATTTACGCCAAAGACTACGGTATTGCGTGCGGCCTGTTGCTTGCCGATGAAACCATCCGAATGCTAGATGAAACCGCTGAAGTTGAGCACGCGGTTCGCGACGGAGATGAAATTACACCCGGCACGACATTGCTGAAAATAAAGGCGCGGACCTCTACTTTCTTTGCCATCGAACGATGCGCACTTGATTGGATACAACAACTTTCTGGTATCGCGACAAAAACCCGTCGCTACATGGACATGGTCCAAGGAACCAAAGTTCGTGTCACGGATACCCGTAAAGGTTGGCCTAGCCTTCGGATATTGCAAAAATACGCTGTTCGAGTTGGGGGTGCCCACAACCACATCTTCAATTTGAGTAACTGTATTCTCATTAAGGATAACCATATTAAGGCCGCTGGGAGCCTCACGAATGCGGTCAACACAATCCGCGCTCACGCGCAGCACACTTTCAAGATTGAAGCCGAGTGCGAAACACTAGACATGGTTCGCGAAGCACTAGAAGCAAAGGTTGAGATTATTATGTTTGATAATATGGATCTCGATGAAATGCGTGAGGGTCTTAAAATCGTGGATGGGCGCGCGATGACAGAAGCGTCGGGCGGTATCAATGAAACGACCATTGGTCCGATTTCGCAAATTGGCGTCGACATCATTTCCCTTGGCGATTTGACCCACAGCATTAAGGCCCTCGATGTAAGTTTAGATATCAAGGACATTAAACCAAGTGCCCTCCGAACAATCCAACGCATGGAGGAAAATAAATAAGGCGGGCTGAAGAGCATCAAAGAACGTACACGAACCAAAATGAATAAAACAACAAACAGTAAAGATCTGGCAGTGAAAACTGCACACAAAACCGACATGTCATTTGGTACAAGTCATGGCATCATGCCGGCATTGGACAGCAATACGATATACGATGTCTTGCGAACCGTGGAGGCAACCACCAACGTAGAGGGCGTTATCGGTTATAAGATTGGTTTAACC
>CAZOHS010000045.1:12593-17142 GCA_964579285.1 uncultured Rhodospirillaceae bacterium
TGCCCCTTGTAGGCGGTGATCTGCCTCTTGGTGATTATAATGCGAGCGGTGGCGGTTTCGTGATTGATGATGCGTTAGACCATATTTTCCAACAAGCTGTAGAGCTTGGCGCAGATCATTTTATAGTTCCAGGTAATACAACAGAAAAAATAGCGCACCACGCTGATTGGCTGCGGCGTCGAAGTACTAAACCCAGCATAGTTATTCCCGGTATAGGGGCATTAGGTGGTAATATATCTGATTGTTTCTCCGCGGCGGGCGGTTGCAACGCATATGCAGTGATCGGCCGGGCAATCTATGCGGCGGATGATCCCTCAGAAGCAGCGAAACAATTTTCCCACGAAGCCTTAAAGTTCGCATGAACCTCAAAACTTCTCGAAAACTCCAACTTTTTATCGACGGAAAATTTACACCCGCCACCCATGGCGAATCTTTCTCGGTTATTAGCCCGGTAAATGGACAGGAGTATGCGTTGGTTTCCAAGGCGGGTACGGAAGACGTTGACCGGGCCGCGGATGCAGCACACCGGGCTTTCCGAGGTTCCTGGCCACGCATGCTGCCCTTTGATCGTGGACGCATATTGCACGAAATAGCGGATGGTATACGACAACGCCAGGAAGAGATTGCCACGGCAGAAACAATGTCGGGCGGTAAAACGATTTCCAATTCTCTTAATGAGGTTTCAGCGGCTGCGCGTGTATTTGAATATTATGCCGGGGCAATGGATAAATATTTTGGCACGACCATTCCTATGGGCGAAAACCTAATGGATTTTACACTACGTGAGCCAGTCGGCGTCGTGGCGCAAATTACACCGTGGAATTTTCCTTTTCTCGCAGCCGCATGGAAAGTGGCTCCCGCTCTTGCTAGTGGCTGCACAGTGATCCTCAAACCCGCGAGCAATACACCTGTGACGTCACTTTTATTAGCAGAAATCAGCCAAGACACTGACCTTCCGCCGGGCGTCCTCAACGTCTTACCGGGACCTGGCGGCGCACTCGGTGACCATATCGCAACACATCCCCTTATTAATAAAATAGCCTTCACCGGAGAAGGCCGTACGGGCGCGGCACTCGTGAAGGCCGCCGCAAATGATATTAAGCGGGTATCACTTGAACTCGGGGGCAAAAGCCCGAATATAATTTTTTCCGATGCCAATCTAGAAAAGGCCGGATTGGCGGCAATAAGTGCCGCGTTTGGAAATGCTGGACAAAGCTGTTCCGCACGAACCCGAATTCTTGTTGAGACCAAAGTACACGATGAAATTATAGAAATAATGCTCGCGGGACTTAAAAACTTTCAAATTGGTGATCCTATGGAACCCTCTACCGATATGGGTCCTATGGTTTCTGGAACACAGTGGCAAAACGTAAAGGACTACATTTCTATCGGCCTCAATGAGGGCGCTAGTCTCGTTTGTGGAGGTGACCGTCCTTCGGGTCTTCCGGAAGGGTATTATTTTGACCCAACAATTTTTAAAAATGTCCACAATACAATGCGCATCGCGCAGGAGGAGATTTTTGGACCCGTCGTCGTTATCATCCCATTTGACGAAGAAAGTGAAGCAATAGCGTTAGCAAATGACAGTCCGTACGGTCTCAATGCATCTGTTTGGACCCGCGACGTAAATCGCGCACTTAGGATTGTGCGCGATCTAGAAAGTGGAATGGTAAGCGTAAACTCCCATGGCAGTGCAAGTCGGTATAGCACCTTTACGCCTTTCGGCGGCGTGAAAAAATCAGGCATTGGTCGAGAACTTGGAATGGAGGCTCTGAACCTCTACACCGAGGCAAAGAATGTTATCATCGACATTTCGGACACAACTACTGAATAAAAATTGTATGTTTCCTGTAAGAACTATAGAGCTCGCTTCCCAAGTGCTTGAGAGAGCCCGTAAGAATAACAAGAGAGTAACGACTGTTGAAACGGTCACGTCGGGTCTCGTCGCCGCCGCACTAACGTCGGTGCCCGGCGCATCAACTATTATTGAACGAGGGTTTATTCTTTATCACGAAAGTGCAAAAGCGACGGGCCTCGGGGTCAGCGCAGAAATTGCAGCTAAACATGGTGCGGTTAGTGCACCCGTGACAGCCGGTTTAGCTGAGGGTGGTCTCGCAAACTCAACGGCGGGCATTTCTATTGCCGTTACTGGTTACGCAGGTCCCACAGGTGGCAATGAAAGAGACCCCGTTGGAACGTGTTATGTTGCGGTTGCGTTTGAAGGTAAGGATACTGTTGTTGAAAGACATACGTTTGAGGGCGACCGAAACGACATCAGGCTGGAGGGTGTAAATGCGGCTCTAAGCTGTGCCGCGACCCAACTAAAATAAAATTTAATAAAACCCTACCCTCACTTAATAAATCACGCAGCGCGAGGTTTTGCCTGAACAGCCAAATTATCAAGTGCTTCGCGGATAAGAGCAGGATGCATATTCCATCCAATCCCGATTATGGTATTTTTAGCGATTGCTTGGCCTATGTCTTCTAGCTCTTCGATGGGGTGAACAATGTCGCGCACGCATTGCAAGACCATTGGTTTTTCATACCCATTTAAAAATAAAATACCCTTAATTCGCAATAAGTTAGAGCCATATTCCTCAAGTACTTTATCAATCCATTCTTGAACCATTGAGGTATCTAAAACACCTTCAAATTCTATTCCCACCGCCTCAAACTCGGTTGACCCATGTGCCGACGAATTTTTCGGATTTGCCCTCGGCAATACATAAGAGGTTACATTACTTAAATGTTGAGAAATTTCAGTATATTTATCGGGTACGTTATTGACCGTCCCATCAATCACCACCGCGGTCGCATTTATTTGAGAAATGGTACTTTCCAGAGCCCCTCTATTGAAATGATCTGAAATGTCCGTCTTTGTTATGACAATAATCTCTGCCGCACTCAACTGAAACCTCGGTTCGGGATATTTTTCTACTACATCAAGGCCCATTAAGGAGTCGACAACGGTAATTACTCGAGGAAATTGAAGGTTACGAGGCACGGCAGGATGTTGGCTAAGAAGTTCTAAAATTGGATATGGATTAGCGGCACCCGAAGTTTCAATGATAATTCGTTTTGGAGCAGGTTCAATAGCGAGTAATCTGGAAACGCCGTCGGCAATACTTCCTCTTGGCTGGCAGCACAGGCACCCACCTTCAAGCAACAGAATATCGTCGCTGGCTCCTACAACCAGATTATGGTCAATACCAACAGCGCCAATTTCATTCATTAACACCGCCGTCCGCTGCATCTCTGGGCGTTTTAAAAGCTCGTTTAAAAACGTTGTCTTCCCGCTCCCCAGAAAGCCTGTCAGAACAAGAACTGGTATAGGTTTGGTGTTTGTCATTTTTCTTTCTAACGCTCAGCGGCAGGGCCAATAAACAGTTTTCAACTACACTCTTCAAACTGTTATACCTTGCCGAAACAATTTTTTCTCGTAGAAGAATATCTCATGGACATAAATAATTTATTTGGAACTTGGGGCCTAAAGAGGTTCTGGTTTACGGATGACGCTGGCGTCGAGGTTGATCCATTGGGTAGGACCCCGGTCGGGAACCTGATATTAGGGCATGATACACATTATGCATTCACCATGATGCGTGGAAACCGATCCATATATCAAAACGGTGATCTTTTGGGTGGCACATCAGCAGAAAAAATAGAAGCGGCCGAAGGTTATGTCTCCTTTGGAGGTAGCTGGTCGCTGGACAATTCAATAATTTCGTTCGCTGTAACGTACAGCCTATTTCCAAATTGGGTCGGAGAAAAACAACAACGACGGGTAAATATAGAGAATGGCGTATTACTCCTACAAACATTAGGTCCGATCTTGATGGCAGGAAAAATGCATAGGGGTGCCGCACGTTGGTCTAAATTGTAACACTATTATCCAGTTACTACGGAACTCTAGCGCTATTTATGAACCCCTGTCGCTTCTTGATTAACCGAAGCCGAGACATATCTTGCGTAACATTCTTGCATATATTTAAATATTTCTGGATCGCGGTCCCCGGCTGGCGTTGGATCAACATCCCAGTGGCCGTAACGATCTTCCCCGCGGACCAACCACGCTCCCCGGCGTCCAATTGTCGAACGAACATAAGTAGGAATGAAAAACAAAGCATAACCGATGCGTGGCCTATCTGATTGATTGGCAAGCGAGCCGTGGATGGTGCGCTCATTATGAAGTGAAAACTGACCCGCTGTGAGTTCCAGGTCGACCGCATGACTTTCCTCGATATCCTTAATGCTTTGACCTCGCGCCAGTAGGTTCTTCTCGTGAAAAGTCTCAACGTGTTGGCGAGCCTTCTCTAGATGCGAACCCGGGATCACTCGCATACAACCATTTGATCGATTACTGTCGGTAAGAGCTATCCACGCCGTCACTTCCTCGTGCGGTTGGAGTCCAAAGTAGGCGGAGTCTTGGTGCCAGCTGACGTACTTTTGATCTTTCGGACCCTTGATCCAAAAGTTCGAGGCAAAAACAAGTATGTCCGGCCCAATAACATCTTCCACGGCATCTAAGATCATAGGGTTCTGGGCAAGC
>CAZOHS010000046.1:0-16904 GCA_964579285.1 uncultured Rhodospirillaceae bacterium
GGACCCGAGCGACATTTTCACAAAGGCGATTGAACCCGTCTCATGGGCAAGCAATATGGCACCAGATAACAATAAGACGCCGGAACCAACCTGGATAATAAGGTATCGCATGCCTGCTCTGTACGCGGCATCGGTGCGTCGCGCCCAAATTAGGAAAACGGATGTAACCGCCATTGCTTCCCAATAAACAAATAGTGTTATTAGATCGCCTGCGAACAACGCTCCAATGCCTGAGCCGGCATAGGCCAATCCCGCCATTTGCTCTATGGTATCGTCGTTGTGCCACGCGTAAACGACACTCAATAGAGCCGCAATGTGAAAGATGTACCCAAAAATTAGACTTAACGCATCGATCCTTACGGGTTCGATTTCGTATGCGAACAACGAAAAGGTGTAGACGCTACCATGATCGGCGCCCGTAAGAGCCCAAAGACCGGCAATTGGGAGAATAGTCATGTACGCTTTGCGCCACGGACCCGAAAATAGGGGCACCAAAAGAGCACCCGCTATAAGCAGCAAACCAGGCGGAATACCCCACAACATTACGCGTCGTCCCCTTTATCACGGTTGTCGGTTTCATAATATTTTTCGTCTCGGAGTAGCATTCTGCGCATTTCTTTTGCAGCTAATACAAGGCCTACGCAGGCGATGAAACCGTAAAGCCCATAAAACCCAAACCAGGTTTCCAAACTAAAATAAGGGTGCTTGTGGTAAAGAGCGTCCGCTATGAAGAGAAGACCGCAAACAATGATAACAGACCAGTATACCTTGTTAACGTTCTTCATGTCGTCCAGCCAATATCGCTTTTCTTTTGAAGCGGAAGTTGATTGGCTTTGGGTGCTTTCAGTCATTATCCCCTCTCACTTCCTAGTTCACGATTGGCGCAAGCATTGCGTACAAGCGATCGGCATAAAGGAATAATAGGAAGCATCCCACTGCCGTAATCCATAGGGGCACGACGCAAAAGATTGGCGCTTCCGCTAATCGTCGTTCATGCCCCGTGGAAGTTGATTGGCTTTGCTCGTTAGGGTGTTCAGCGTGTTTAAGCCCATCGAACTGCGCTGCCTCCTCTTCTTTTGGACCAAAGAATCCGCGCGCAAATACGGGGATCAAATATGCCACATTTAGCAATGAGGATATCATCAAGACAGCAATAAAGATTAATTGGTCTGCGTCTGCAGCGCCGAGTGCAATATACCACTTACTCCATGAGCCCCCTAATGGTGGGAGCCCAATGACGCTAAGCGCACCCACTAAAAATGCCGTAAATGTAAAGGGCATACGCCAGCCTAGTCCCCGCATTTGGCTAATTTCTGTCTTGTGGGATGCAACCATTATTGCGCCGGCACAGAAAAATAAGGTTATTTTTCCGAATGCGTGCATGGCGATATGCATTGCTCCGCCAACAATGCTGAAAGAGGTCGCAAGTGCTCCTGCGAGGACGACGTAGGCAAGTTGACTCACAGTTGAGTATGCAAGCCGGGCTTTAAGATTGTCTTTGGTCAACGCTACGAGCGACGCTATGAGAACAGTGCCACCTGCGGCATACATCAACCACACACTAGCACCCGTTTCGTGCAGGTAATCGGCGCCAAAAATATAGACGATGACCTTTAAGACAGTGAAAACACCTGCCTTAACAACGGCGACCGCGTGAAGTAACGCGCTCACGGGTGTGGGTGCGACCATTGCCGCCGGAAGCCATCTATGAATAGGCATCAATGCGGCTTTGCCGATGCCGTACATGTATAAAAATAAGAGTATTATAACGAAGGCATCATCAATTTTGCCCTTAATAATACCGCCCTTCGTAAAGTCCAGAGTGCCCGTTGCCCACCACGTCCACAGTACAGCGACTAATAGGAAAGCAATGGACGTGGACATCAAAATTCCGAGATACACTCGGCCAGCACGTTTTGCTTTCTCGTTTTGATTGTGGGTTACGAGTGGGTAGGTTGAAAGCGTCAGAATTTCGTACGCGATGAAAAGTGTAAACATATTTCCCGCGAACGCGATGGCCAGTGCACTCGATATTGCAATAGCAAAACACATGTAGAAGCGGGTTTGATTTGGTTCGTTGTGTCCGCGCATGTAACCGATGGAATAGAAAGAGGTTACGATCCATAGGAATGACGCAATAAGCGCAAACATCATGCCCAAAGGTTCCACAACGAAGCTAAATGACAGACCAGGTATTACATTCCCAATTAACAGGCTAGGGTTTTCCCCGGCCAATACTGGCGGCAGCACTTGAAGCACGCATAAGAATGTAAGGACTGCGGTAACGACTGTAACAACCTCTCTCTGATTTGGGCGCGCTCCGGACATCCAAATCATAAGGGTACCTAAAAGAGGTAGCAGTAGAGCTAAAGCAATGAAGTCTTGGGTTTCCATTAGTTGGCCCCCATAAGCGCTTTAGCGGCCATCTCAGCCATCCCCAAAGACAAGGAGGTGTCAATTCCGAAGTAAAAATTACCCAGGACTAAAATCCAAGTTGGTACCAACAGGCTGATAGGGGCTTCGGATACCTTTACTAGGTCGACGGGTGGTTCCCTAAAATATGCAGCCTCAATGACCCGCCACACATAGATAACCGCGATCAAAGAACTCAAGACGATAAGGACGGCGACGTACCACCACCCCTTATCCAGTGCTGCAAGGATTAAGTACCACTTACTGATGAATCCTGCGGTTAGCGGAATGCCAATTAAACTTAGTCCTCCACCTACAAACGCGGCCATGGTCCAAGGCATTTGTCGCGCGAGGCCGGCCATGCGGTCTAAATTGCACGACCCAATCCTAAAAAATATTGCTCCTAAAACAAGGAAAAGGGCGCCCTTCATTAGGGCGTGGTTAAAGAGATGGACAATACTTGCTGTCAACCCGGCCACGCTCACGAAGCCAAGACCCAAAATCATGTAGCCGATTTGTGCGATTGAGGAATAGGCGAGGACCCTTTTAACGTTATCTTGAAAGCACGCTACAATAGAGGGGATAAACATTGCGAGAATAGCGAGTATCAAGAACGGGGCCGCAGTCGGTAAAATCTCAAAAGAAAAGCGAATGCCAAATACTGTAAAAATGAACCTTAATAATATGTACACGGACACTTTGGTGGCCGTAGCAGCAAGGAATGCGGACACGGTACTCGGCGCGTACGTGTATGCATTGGGTAGCCATTGGTGGAGGGGAAACAGCGCAATTTTTAGAGCCGCGCCAATTACCAGAAAGGCAAAAGCCGCTATTACCGTTGTGTTATCATACCCCGTCACTTCTAACCTTTTAGCGATGTCCGCCATATTTAGCGAACCGGTAGCCTGGTAGAGAAGCCCCACTGCGATGACGATGAATGTTGCGCCAATGGTTCCCATCACGAGGTATTGATACGACGCCGTCAAAGCGCGTCGATCAAACCCGAGCGCGATTAAAACGTACGAAGATAATGAGGAAATTTCGAGAAATACAAATAAATTAAAAGCATCTCCTGTGACCGAAACCCCCATTAGCCCACATAAACAGAGCAGGTAAGCGGAATAAAACATATATGCCCGGTCTTGGACGTACTCAAGCAACAGAGAATTACGCGAATAGGGAGCTACTACTGAAGCGATACCTGAGACAATCAATAGGATCAGTGCACTTAAAGCGTCAATTCTAAGTTCAATCCCAAATGGGGGCGGCCATCCACCCATCTCGTATGAAATTACACTTCCATCCATTACTTGTTCGGCGATCAGACAGGCACATGCAAATGATGCCCATGTCGCTATCAGCGCAACCGAAAAGGCCCAATCCTTTCGACGTAACAAAACGCACAGTGGTGCACAGATAAGCGGGATGACGATTACCAGAGCTGGAAGGTGCGAAAGAATCATCTAGAGGCTCTCGTCCTGCACGTGGATATCATCTTCTTCAATTGTGTCGTATTCTTTTCGGATGCGGACGACTAACGCTAATCCGAGGGCGGTGGTTGCGACACCGACGACGATTGCCGTGAGAATGAGGACGTGGGGTAGGGGGTTGGAATATACTTCAATACCTTTTGCAAGAATCGGTGCCGTTCCGCCCGCTACTTTCCCGAACGATATATATAAGATGAAGACGGAGGCTTGAAAGATGTTAAGCCCTACGAGTTTTTTGATTAAATTTCCGCGGGCTATAACGATATAGAGGCCGGCCATCGCAAGGAAAATGACAATCCAGTAATTATAGAGCCCAGCGAATTCCACGATAGTCTCCGTTTCCTATTTTTCGCGCCACGTGGCAAAGGTAAAAAACACCGTCATCATCACTGATGCGACGGTTATTCCGACACCTAATTCAATTAATAAGATACCGAGGTGCTGGCCTTCCTTCGCTGTATGAGCAAGCGGGCTATAGTTCAGATAGTTTTCGCCAAGCAGGAGGCTGGCAACGCCGACAAAAGCATACAGAAGAACACCGCCGGCAATACAGGCGCGGAGGATCCCGTTTGGCAAAACTCGCTGCGCCGCTCCAACCCCAAAAACAAGGGCGTACAATATGAAACCAGCGGCAAATATTACGCCCGCTTGGAAGCCGCCACCGGGACCAAAATCGCCGTGAAACTGAACATAAAGCCCAAAAAGTAAAATAAAGGGGAGGATTAACTTTGTTACAATTCTTAAGACAAGATAATCCTTCATGCCTCATCCTCCTTGTGAGGGGAGGGTGGCGAGAGACCTCGACGCCAGCTGCCCAACAATAAAATTACTCCAATACCGGCAGTAAATATTACAGTTACTTCACCGAGCGTATCCCAACCGCGGTAGCTCGCTAAGACCGCCGTCACCACGTTTGGTATCCCGGTGTGTTTTTTCGTTTTCTCCAAATAGTACGGAGCAACGTGTTTATTCGTAGCGGCCTCAGGGTCACCGAAGCGGGCCATGTCGAAACTGCCATAAATCAGTGCCGCACCCGTGATAAGAACGACGACGAAGGGCAAATAGGGTTTGTGCGCCGGTTTTTTTTCAATTCGTGTGGTTAGTGCGAGGGTGCCGATGAATAATACGGTAGAAATCCCCGCGCCAACAGCAGCTTCTGTAAAGGCCACATCAACCGCATCGAGGACGACGAAAATGGAGGCGGCTAAAAGGCTATAAATTCCGCTTAGCATTACTACCGCCATAAGGTTTCGTATAAAGACGATAGCGATGACGGTAATTGCCATCAGGGAGAGGAGTACAATGTTTACAATCTCTTCCATTAATCCTTCCCGTCCGTTTCATTCGTTTGCTTTATTGGCGGATGACCATCCAATCGCGGACGCAATCCGCTGGTCCAAGCAGTATGGTTAAGGGCGAAAGAGGATGTGGGGCTCGTAAACAGCAGGAACACAAGGATTAGGAGTAGTTTGACCGTTACCAGCGTTAGCCCTGCTTGAGCCATTAATCCCAAAAGTATAAGGCCGGCCCCCAATGTATCTGTAATGCCTGCGGCGTGGCTTCGAGTATAGACATCGGGCATTCGTAGCACACCAAATCCGCCTACGAGCACGAAAAAAGATCCACCCGCTAAACAGACCCATGACACAACCTCGATTAACAGCTCCATTCTTACGGCTCCTGTTTCTCGTTAGTAGCGTCTTTATCGGATATTTCTCCCGGCCCGATCGAGAGGTTTTCGTATTTAAAGTATTTAAGTAACGCTATTACGCCGACAAAGTTAATCAAAGCGTACACTAATGCGATGTCTAAAAACTCCGGTCTTCCCATAAGAAAACCCAGCACCGCGATGATTAATACGGTTTTAGTTCCAAACATGTTTACGGCCAATATGCGGTCATACAAGGTTGGTCCCGAAAAAGCGCGAACGATGGCCATGGCCATTGTAACCATGATTGCAATGGCCGCCGCTGAAAACATTATGAAGTGCCCTCTAATGATGTGACTCGTCTGTCCATCTCTCCACCTTCAAGCCCTTCCGTACCCTCTTTCGAAATTGCGTGGACCAGAATATATCCATCGTCCTCTAAATCGATTGAAATTGTTCCGGGTGTGAGCGTTATCGAATTGGCGAATATAACGAGCCCTAGATCAGTTTTTTGTGTGGCACGCACCCGAACCATCGAAGGACTTATTGGCAACAAGCCCAGGACTCTTTTGGTAACATCAATATTCGCTTTGCAGATTTCCCAAATCAGCCAAGGCCAGTATATAAGTGCACTGAACGTTATATGAAGGGGTACTGCCTCGTGATCTATAACATCCATTCGAATGGCGATAACCACCACGAAGACACAGGATAGCAGTCCGAGAGCCACAACCAATGGCTCGAATATACCTGACATAAGTAGCCAGGTGCAAAACAGGATAAACCCTAATGAAACCGCGTGAATCAACGCGACGCCTCGACCTAAATAAATTATTTCAAATCCGTCTAGCGCGGACTAATCCAAAGACCACCCTAATGAACACTCTTTATAGAAACTATAAGGATGATTTGTATTTTTCAATAAAAACTATTGAAAATCGGTAATTCGTTGTATTCGAACGATTTTGGAGAAGAAAAGAGGGAAAAACGCTTAATAACTTTACAAAAAATTTTAAGATTTTGATTGACCATAAGAAAATTTTAACCAACAATTTTATATTGGGACTAAAAATTAGAGTTTTGTCTTTTTTAGTACAGTGGGGGGAGTAAGTAGTGACAGAAGACACAGTTATTCCTGACTCCGTGGAGTCCACACGGGTAAAAGGAACCGTAAAATGGTTCAACGGGGTTCGTGGTTATGGGTTCGTCTCTCCAGAGGACGGATCACCTGATGTTTTCCTCCACATGACTGTGTTGCGGCAGGCAGGGTATGAACAAGTTCTTCCGGGCTCGACGGTCCAGTGTATAGCTGTTCAGGGTGCTAAGGGCTTGCAATGTGTTACTATTGAATCTGTGGACCTCTCAACTGCGACAGAAGAGTCAGTTATCGACTTTGAGATAGATGGCGGCGAACCGCAAGACTTGCCTATTGACGCGGGTGGGGATTTTGTTCCAGCTACAGTGAAATGGTTTAATCCACACAAAGGATACGGGTTTGTTTGCCCTGATGGAACTGACGGCGACGTCTTTGTACATATGGTTATTTTGCGGCGTGCCGGTCTTAACGCGTTGATTACTGGTCAGGCTGTAGAGGTTAGGCTCGCCGATGGACCGAAGGGGTTACAGGCTACCGAGGTTAGGGCTGGCGTGCCTATTTAGTTAAATTATCTTGTATATGTGTTTCATATCTATGGGACTGTCCCCACGTTCGTTAGTTGGCGGAAAGTAGCCTCGTGTCGTTCAGAACTGTGACCATTTTTATTTTGGCGTTAACGCTCCCAGCGCCGGGATGGTCCTCTTCCCATTTTAATTTATTAGATTTTAAAAAATCGACAATCGAAGTTGTAGGGCGAGACAAAACATACAAATTTAAGGTTGAGCTTGCATTGACCCCGCCCCAGCAATCAATGGGTTTAATGTTTCGTCGCTTCGTTGCTGCGGATGCGGGAATGTTATTCGTGTATAATCGCGCCAGTACTATCACTATGTGGATGAAGAATACTTTTGTTCCTTTGGACATAATTTTCATACGCTCTGACGGCAGGATTCACAGGATTGCCGAACGAACTGTTCCTTTGTCTGAAAAAAGAATATTTTCTGGCATGCCTGTGACAGCCGTATTGGAGTTAAATGGGGGAACAGTCGAGCGTCTGGGCATCAAAGTAGGTGATCGTGTGCAAGGCCCGGCTCTGCAGGCTAATTAGTATTTAATATCTCTTCGTTTTATTTAGGTTTGGGGTCAAGATGCCAAGCTGGTTCGCGTTTGTCTAGAAAGCTCGAAATGCCCTCTTGAGCTTCCTCGGATAAGCGTGCTTGTGCATTGAATAATAGTCCCGCCGATAATGCGTCTTCCTTCAATTTATACCCAATTGATCCAATCAAATCATTAGTTTTGGCGATGGCGGCAGGCGAAGCAGATAACGCAAGCTTGATATGTTTATAAACGCGTTCTTCAACCTTGTTTTTACTGTCGGCTATCTCATGGATTAAACCTGCGGTTCTAGCTGTTTCGGTGTCAAAAGCGATGCCGGTTTTTGCAAAATAACGAAACCAACTAAGCCCCAATCTCGGTATTAGAAAGGTGCCGACTATCCCTGGAACCAGTCCGATTTTCACTTCTGAAAGGCAGAATACTGTTTTGGCCTCTGCAATTACAACGTCCGAGCAAGAAAGTATGCCGAGCGCACCAGCGATCGCCGCGCCCTGTACAGCCGAAATTACAAGCTTAGGACAGCTGTGTATTGCGTGATACATATTAAGGAGGTGCCGTGAATCTTCCATGACTTCGGCTTCGCTCTGGCCCAGAACGTCTTTCATCCAGTTTAAATCCCCACCGGCGCAGAAGGTGTCGCCCATGCCATCGATCACAATTACGCGGACCAAATCATCATCGGACAAAACCGTGAATGCGTCTGTTATTTCGCCAATCATTTTCGGGTTTAAAGCATTTCGTACATCCGGCCGGTTTAGACGAAGTTTTGCGATCCCGCCGTTTATGTCGACCGTTATCATTTCAAAATTTGTCATTGGTGTCTCAGTATCGATATGGCTGGGTTATGTAACTTTTGCGTTTTGTATCGCTTCGAAAAGCCGTTTTGGTGTTATTGGCGTCTCGTGGATGGGGGCATCTATACCAACCGATAAAAGGGCATCCCGAACCGCATTTCCTATCGCTGCAGGCGGAGCGATGGCGCCCCCTTCACCCATGCCCTTCATTCCATATTCGGTACCGTTTGCTGGCGTAACCATGTGTGATATGCGGAATTGAGGCAAAGATGTGGGCCCCGGCCAATGGTAGTCCGCAAAAGAACTCGCGAGTGGTTGCCCGTTATCATCATAGGGTATTTCTTCGAACAAAGCTGTGCCAATACCCTGAGCGACACCCCCACAAATCTGTCCGTCTACAATCATCGGATTTACGATGGTCCCGCAGTCTTCGGCGATCGCGTAATTTTTGAGTTCGATTTCTCCTGTCTCGATATCGATAGCAACCACTGCCGCATGTGTGGAATAGGAAAAAACCCCAGATTTTATTTCGGGTTCGTAAATCGTTGTTTCTTCAAGGGTTGGCGTGCTGTTGTCGGGTAAAAGATCCTGTCGAACGTGAGCTGTACGAGCTATCTCTGTTATGCTTACAGCGGCGTCGGCGGCGAATACGCTACGATCCCGAAGTTCCACTGTTTTGGGGTCACACTGCAGTAAATGGGCCCCGATTATTTTTAGACGATTGGCGAGCAGGCGGCAGGCGTTTGCGGCAGCTCCGCCCGCCATTACCATTGAGCGGGATGCAAACGTCCCATTTCCGTACGGTGATACAGCTGTATCACCATATCGGACTATAATATCATCTAAGTTAAGACCAAGTTCTTCACAGGCCACTTGAGCAAGCGTTGTTTCCATTCCTTGGCCATGGCTATGGATAGCGACTAGGAGTTCAAGTGATCCATCGGCGTGCATGCGTGCTGTGGCAGTTTCGAAGGCTGGAATGACCGGTGTTCCCCGTATTTTCCATTCTTGTGTACCGTGCGCGGTCTGCTCCGAATAACTTGCAAAACCCACGCCCGTGGGAAGTCTGTCAGTTTTTCTCTTACTCTGTGCGGAACGAACATCGGCCAGTCCCACCGCCTCAGCAGCTTTCTCTATACTCTTTGGGTAGTCTCCGTTATCAAATTTCATCCCACCTGCACTGGTAAAAGGCATTTGGTCTGGGGTTACCATATTTTCCCGCCTTACGTCGTATGGATCACGATTGACCGCGCGGGCCACTTCGTCCAGCGTCCGCTCAATGGCAAAACAGGCACCCGGGCGAGCAACGCCTCGATATGGCCCGAGCGGCGGTTTATTGGTCGCTACTGTCCATGTTTTTACGGAAAGGGACGGGATAGAGTAGGGTCCAGGCAGATTTCGGGCTGCCATTCCCGTCTCCATAAAGGGACCCGCTGGCCAAATGGAATAGGCCCCTGCATCGACAATCAATTCTGCCTCTATGCCCAGTATTTTACCTTTCTTATCCGAATATGCGGTGACCCTATACCAATGTTCCCGGGCTTGATTATTGGCGGTAATATTCTCTCGGCGATCCTCGAGCCAACGGATTGCTCGGCCTGTCTTAAGTGCAGCCGCACACACCATGATCTCTTCTGGCATCATCCTGTTTTTTGAACCAAAACCACCTCCAACATCAGGCGAAATAACGCGAAGTTGCCGTTCCTTAATTTTGAGGCATTCCGCAATACCTACGCGCATCACATGCGGACTTTGCGTTGAGAGATAAAGGTTAAGCTCGTCTCGGCGTGCATCCCACGTTGCTAATGCTGCGCGTGCTTCAAGGGGAATAGCGGCGTGGCGGTTTAATTTAAATTCATTTACGACAGTTACGGTTGCAGCAGCGCGAGCATGTTCTATATCACCACCCTCAATGTCACGGGAAATAAAGACGTTATCACCCCAAGTTTCGTGCAGAAGCGAATTTCTGTCCACGGCCGCCCGTTGCGTGTCGATAACGGGCGGGAGGTCACTTATCTCCAACGAGATGAATTGTGAAAGATCCTCAGCTTCTGCCAGCGTTGGTGCAAGGCAAATCGCAATGGGTTGTCCCACGTAACGTACTTTGTCGGTTGCGAATACGGGAAAATCTGATGCTTTAAAGCCGGGTATGCGTGGGACGGCACGGATTGGCCCGAGATTTGGAAAATCGGCAGCGGTCAGTACCTCACAGTTTTTTGGGAGATCAACCGCCTCAACCCGATGAAGTTCACCATGCGCTGTTGGACTTCGAAGGATGAATGCCGCCAAAGCGTTGTCAACAGGGATGTCTGCGACGAACTGACCCTTTCCAGCAAGGTGCCGCTTATCTTCCTTGCGAAGAGGGCTTGCCCCTATTCCGGTTTTACGAGGAAGAGGTGGTTTGTTCACGTTACAGCATTCGCTTTCTCTAGGCTCGTAAAAAGGCCTGCGTTTAGGCAGTATTTTCGAGACTGGACCGGATTTTCAGATGTTTTCCGGACATTCTCGAGTTGCTTTCGACGTAATTCTGGGTCTTTTGCTTCCATAAGTTTTTTATTCGCTATGGAGGTGGCCTGAACCCCATCCATCTGGGCTTTGTGTCGTTGTCGACTATAAAGATCTAAGAGTTCGGACGGTCCGCCGTGAATGACTTCGGATAGTTTTTCTCCCAAAGCGAACGCGTCATGAATTCCTCCGTTCATACCCAAACCACCGATCGGGTTATTAACGTGGGCGGCATCACCGGCAACAAGAATACGTCCCTTCCGAAATGTTTCCACCACGCGCTGGTGAACGTCGTAGATCCCGGCGTAGATTATGTTGTAGTCGCCGTCATTAGGAAAAAACTTTTGTAGACGTGATTGCATACCAGCATGTGAGAGGCATTCTTCGTTACTTTCACCCACCCGCGTGGGGAAGACAGTTCGCCAGATCCCCGGAGGCCCATAACCATTAACTTTGAACAAATTGCACCATTCATCGGGATCAGAAAAAAAGTTGCGAATACAAAGAGCTTGCCCTGCCTTTTGAAAATCAAAGTCGGAACCTATTTTAACGAACCTTTCAGGATAGGTGAAACCAACAAAGTTAATTTCAGCGGCGGTGCGAACGACTGAATTAAACCCGTCGCAGCCGATTACCCAAGGCGCTGATAGGCTCTCCTTTTTTCCTTCTTGATTTAAAAATGAAACGTTTACCGTGTCTTCAGTCTGTTCGACATCAGTCACCTCAGAGGAAAATCGGAGGTCAACGTCTGGCGTGTCTCCGAGTTCAGAGATAATTGTTTTAACCAATTTAAACTGTTCATATTGGATGACGTATGGAAATTCGGTCATGTCTGCCAGTTGAGAAAAGTCAAATTCCGCCACAAGTTCACCGGATACGCGATCTCGGTAATGGAATGTCGGAGATATCAAACCTTTTTGGTGGATTTCGTCGGTGATACCGAGTGCTGATAGCATCTCCAGAGACGAGGGCTGTATTGCCGCTGCCCTCTGGTCGTCTATTGGTTCGGCTGCCCGCTCGAGTAGGGTAACCGGTACTCCGCGCCGATACAGGGCTAAAGTAAGCACCATGCCAACGGGGCCACAGCCGACAACGATAATTCGTTCCCCAGATTTTAACGCCATTATTTGCACCCTATACCGGCGTGCACTTTAGCTGTGCAGCCCAAACGGTCAAGCTCGGGAAAGGCGTTACTCCCGATCTATCTGTAATTGGGCCATAAACGGAACAAACGGATGTATTCCAAGGGTGGTAAATGCCTCCACGTTCATTTCGATTAACGCTTTCTTTTCTTCTTGTGAGAGGTTCAGGCCGTCAGCAAAACTTTTACGGTTAGAGGTAAAGCGAGCTCTTTCGGTCGCATCATTTGCGATTTGATGCAACGCGTCGGTGAGATTGACCAGGTTTGGATTAACCGGTGGGTAATGATAGTTTGGGCGAGCCGGTTGTTCATCGGACCACCACGCAAAGGTGGCATAGTTGTGATGCCAGCTGGGATCAAAGGAGACCGTATCCGGAACCCTCTCGCCGAGCATGCCAGCAACTACAGCCCAACACCGCAATTCTATATTCCCTGTAGCGTCAAGAGTTTGCTCATCCAATGATAGGAGCCACCTGAGATTGCCATTACCCATCTCGCGCATTAATTTTAAATCAAATTCCGTTGCGGGGCTGGCATAGCGATCCGTTCCCGGAAAATGTGAAAGCCCCCCACTGGCGACGACCACAGCGCGCACCTCCATCAGCCTTAACGCCCGATCTATGGCTTGTCCGAGATGATAACATCTCTCCATTCGTGGCTGCGGTGGAACATAAGCGTTAACATATAATGGAATAATGGGACCCGTCATTTCTAAAAATGTGAGGGGTATTCCAAAGGCGTAGTCAAGTTCGGCATTGCTCGTGAATGCTGGGTCAAACTTTTCATCTTGAAGGTATCGGATTAATTCCGTGGATGTCGCGTTATCCACCACAAATTCAAAGTCTCGACCAGCAAAATGTCCTTTAGCCTCTTTACCGCGATGGATTGCAAAGGACGGCACGCAATGCAAAAGGAACTGATTTGCGTGGTCGTTTGCGACGACAATGACGACGTCCGGGTCCAAGTCCCTTAATTTTTGGCCATTTTCCGCAGCGAGTTTCCGAACTCTTTCTACGGTGTGGACATCCTCTGTTTCCGGTAGGGTAAAAAACTGAGGCGCATGCGCCATGCAAACCCCACCGATGATCCCAGCTTTGCTAGACATTAGATTACCCCCGCTTAGGCTCAACCTACTACGAGCCAGATTGGATCATACTCTAAAGCGAGTTTAGTGTTTTTCCTATGCTATATTAATCGCTTTTAAGTCTCATGTGTTTGCGAGGGTCGTCATCGTAGGCGGTTTCGTATACATCCCATCCAAATGCCAGCATTTCACTGCACGCATAACCAAATTCGCTTATGATTTTTATCAAACTGGGGTTTTGAGCCTGTTTGTCGGTAATTTTACAGCCTACGAGAAAGTGTTTTGATTTAAGGTATTCTGCTACGGGACTGTCCGTATAATCTTGAAACCCGCGGGGCATTGTTTTCAATGCGCCTCGATTTCGTACAAAATATTTTCCGCGTGGTTTAGAAAAAGGACGCAACATATCGATAAAGGTGTTCGGTTCCTTGGCAATGCGCAAACGAAGCGCGGTTAAAAAATTTCTGTCCGGTGAATAAAAACCTGCCGATAAAAAACTTTGTCCGGGTTCAATGTGAACATAAATTAACCCAGGGTCATCCTTACCTCCGGACCTTGTCATAACTGCGCCCACGTGTGTTTTGTATGGAGCTTTATTTTTAGAAAACCGAACGTCCCTATATATTCGGAAAATACCTTTTGTGGGGTCGCCGCAAACCGGAAAGCCTGCAGGGCGGCGTTCGTTATTAAATTCGGCTAGAAGACATTCCATTGGAAATTTTACGTCCAGGTCATAGAGAGTTTTTTTTGTTTTAAACCACGATCGTTCATTATTTATTTTTAGGTTATCCAAAAACTCGAGTGCTAATGGTGAAAAACCTTGAAAATCTGGGCGGACGTCGTCTGGGAATTCAAGTTTGATTGTCATGCCGGGGTTCTTAATTGAGTGTCAGGGTTTACGGGCGGTATATTTAAAATATGTCTATCCCTTAATTGCACAATTAGGTAACACGTTTTATTTGTAAGGTAATTAAAAACAGTTTCTGAGGAGGCAATGACCGATCAGTTCGAAAAAGCTTTTCCTGTATCGTGGGATCAGATGCATCGGGATTCTAAAGCACTTGCGTGGCGGTTGACGGAAGAAGGCCCTTGGAGGGCAGTTATCGCGGTTACTCGCGGGGGACTCGTGCCAGCGGCTATAGTCGCTCGTGAGCTCGAAGTTCGCTTGATAGACACGGTGTGCGTCGCGTCTTACGACCATCAAGATCAAGGTAAGTTAGAGGTACTAAAGCCCGTTTCTGATATCAAAGGCGGCGAGGGTATGTTGATTGTTGATGATTTAGTAGACACAGGTAGAACCGCTCGCATTGTGAGAGAGATGATGCCGAAAGCTCATTTTGCTACTGTATATGCAAAACCGGAAGGGCGGCCCGTTGTCGATAGCTTCGTGACCGAGGTAAGTCAGGACACCTGGATATTTTTTCCGTGGGATACAGAGCTACGTTTTGTGGAGCCAATTGCAAATTTGCCATTGAATGCCAAGCCCTAATTTGGGATCAAGGGCCAGAAAATAACAAAAAGATGTTTTTCTTAATTTATAAAAACGTAGACACTAGTGCGTAGTTGTCGTTTCGTCGTTTACAATAGAGTTACAGGTTTACCGCCACACTTCATCCGCAGTTTCAACGATCAAACGCAATTTTTTAATCTCATCCTCGACCGTAATTTGATTGCCAAAATGGTCACTCGCGAAGCCGCATTGCGGGCTTATGGCAAGGTTATTTATGTCTGTGTATTTCGCTGCGTCTTCTATTCGTCTTTTCAGCTCTTCCTTCGTTTCGATTTGTGGGGTTTTTGTCGAAACTAGGCCCAACACGGCGGTTTTAGTTTTTGGTAGGTAACTGAGAGGTGAGAAATCACCCGCTCTTGGTGTGTCGTACTCTAAAAAGTAACAGTCTGCATTCACCTCATTAAAAAGTGTGTCGGCGACTAAATCATACCCACCCTCAGCCTGCCAATAACTTTGTTTGTTGCCTCTGCACAGATGAATGCCAATCCGCATACCGTCAGGTCGACCGTCCAGAACCCGATTGATAATCTTAGTATATAACTTAAGTAATTCTTTCCAGTCGTCTCCGCGTTGGCTAAGGGCATTCTGTATTTTGGGGTCTGAGAACTTTGCAAGTGACGTCTCATCGAGTTGGATGTATTCGCAACCCGCTTCGGCAAGGGCGGAAAACTCATTATGAAAAGCATCTACAATATCATCCCAGAACAGGTCGATATCGTCGTATACTACCTTGCTAATGTTTCCCGCACCGCCAAAGAAATGCAGCACGCATGGACCCGGTAATGTGCATTTAACTACCTCGCTGGTTAACGCGTCAACGAAAGTAAAATCCTGGTCATTGATCGGTTGGGTCCAAAGTATTCTTGAGCCAATACGCACCCGCGCGGCGCCGACCTTGTCTCCATCTGCGTTTGTGTAATCCCAGCCTTTTTCGGCATTTCGATCAAACTCAAGTCCACTAATGTGTTCAAAAAAATGAGAGAAATACGTATTCCGGCGGTACTCACCATCTGTAATTACTTGCAGGCCGGTATCCTCTTGAAGGCGCACGACGTCACGGATGGCCAGGTCCTCCACTTCGCGTAATTCCTCTAGATCGATCTCATCGGCCTCGTATTGGATGCGAGCATCAATGAGTTCGGTTGGCCGCAACATACTTCCAATGTGCTCTGCTCTGAATGGCGGGTCTATTGGTCTTTCGTCAGTCATTTTTGTCTCTAGTGTGGTCAACTTTTTGCAATGTTAAAAAATTAGCGGGGCTCCGGTCAACGGGTTGATCGTTATTAGACACCCGGTGCCGTTGCGGTGACACCTCCGTCTACGACAATATGGGTGCCGGTAATGTGACTTGCTTCATCTGATACAAGAAACAGCGAAGCGTATGCAACATCAAAACCGGTACCCATTCGACCGGAGGGGATAATGTTATTTCGTGCTTCACGGTATTCATCAGCCGTTTTATATCCTTTGTATTCGTAGTTTGGTCGGCCACGCACGATACGTTGGATGAAGGGAGTGTCAATGTATCCAGGCAGTACACAATTTGCGCGGATCCCTGCGCTCGCATATTGCAATGCGATATTTTGGGTAAACTGTATCATTGCACCTTTAGTCATAGAGTAGACCGCGGTGGGGACGTTGAGATGACGGATACCGGCAATCGAAGAAATATTTACTATGGCACCACCGGAATTGTTCTTTTCCATTATGGGGACAATAGCACGAGTGGTTAGCATCGCTGTGGTCACATTTCTTGAGAATGTTTCGTTCCAGTCCTCGAGAGTGATCGTATCCAGCCGGCGGCCGATTCCTTGACCTCCAATATTATTGTGGAGAATATCGATCGCACCCCACTCCTTCGTGCAACCGTCTACCATGTCTACGACCGCATTTTCATCGGTCATGTCGGCTTCCCAGGCCAAAGCGATGCCGCCCAAATTTTGGATAAGTTCCGCGGTCTCTTCGGCCGCTTTGAGACGATTGTCGACGCATAAAACCTTCGCCCCTTCTTTACCATAAACATAGGCGGCGGCCTTTCCATTGCCCCACCCGTCCCCAATCGCCCCGGCTCCAGCCACGATAGCGATTTTTCCGACTAAACGGTTTCT
>CAZOHS010000047.1:0-13419 GCA_964579285.1 uncultured Rhodospirillaceae bacterium
CACTTACTTCTGTATGCTCACTTTCAAGATCAATCATTTGTCCACCAACCATGCCATTTGCACCCGCCCGGGTTGCCAGATCCAAAACCAGTCTGTTCCGAACATCTGGACTGGGGTGAGTTTTGGCATTTGCAATCACTTCAAAGGCCAAGGTTAGAAGAGCATCTCCTGCAAGAATAGCTGTGGCCTCATCAAATGCAATATGACAGGATGGACGACCCCGCCGAATATCATCATCGTCCATTGCGGGTAGATCGTCGTGAATCAGGGAATATGCGTGTACCATCTCAACTGCAGCACCTGCTCGCAAATAAAGGCTTTCGTCAACGTTAAAAATACGAGAAGAGGCCATGAGAATATAGGGTCTTAGATATTTTCCACGACCTAGAACAGCATAACGCATCGCATCATAAAGTCTGCCTTCAGCACCTTTTTTCGATGGAATTATGGTTTTAAGAAGCCCAGTAATTGTATCTGCATATTCAGTAAGGCCCTCCTCTATGGAGGACCCAACAATCACGTTATTCAATGTTCGCTTGCTCCGCAGTTACTTCACCGTTTGCCGAGATCGAAATCTTTTCGACCTTGGTTTGTGCCTCTTTTAATTTCTTCTCACAATGTGCTTTAAGTAAAGACCCTCTCTCGTAAGCTGAAATAGCGTCTTCGAGCTTTCCTTTGCCGTCTTCGAGAATTCCCACTATCTCCTCAAGTTCGGCTAGCGCATCTTCGAACGATAACTTTGATATTTCTTGGTTTTTAACCTTTTCCGACATGCACTATTCCCCTTATTCAATTTAAGATTAAATCTCAAATGCCCATATCATTGCCGAGATTACCACATCGACCTCAATTATGCCGATAATGCTCCCACGTGTGCTTGGACGCTATTACCTAATGCGACAAGGTCATAACCTCCCTCAAGTGTGGAAACTAGACGGCCGTCAGAAAACTCATCACTAATCTGTATAATTTTTTGGGTTGCCCACTCAAAATCGGCTTCCTCCAAACGAATGGATGCCAACGGATCTCGCGCGTGAGCATCAAATCCGGCTGAAATAAAGACCATGTCGGGTTTAAAGTCTCTTAGTGCTGGGAAAATAATGTTCTCCATTGCTGCACGGAATTCAGTACCGCCTTCGTTAGGCGCCATTGGCGCGTTGAAGATATTACCAAGGCCGGTTTCATTGGACGCACCCGTTCCGGGATAATGTGGAAACTGATGGGTAGAGGCAAATAATGTGTTCGGGTCATTACAAAACATCGTTTGGGTACCATTACCGTGATGAACGTCAAAATCTACGATAGCGATTTTTGTTAAACCGTGAACTACTCGAGCGTGCATTGCCCCAATCGCCACATTATTGAACAAACAAAAACCCATACCGCGGCGCGGCTCTGCATGATGACCAGGTGGTCTAACGGCGCAAAACGCATTATCGATTTTTCCAGATACGATCTGGTCTACGGCAGCGATAATAGCGCCCGCCGCCCGAAATGCCGCCTCTTCACTCCCTGGAGATAAAATAGTATCTGCATCAAGCCGAGCGTAGCCCTCCTCGGGAATGTTATTCTGGACCAAGTTGATATAACTTTCGTCGTGGACTTGCTGCAATTGTGTTTCTGTTGCTCTGGGCGCTTCAAGACGGCACAAGGCGTTCCATGAACTTCCGCTCAACGCGTCAACCACCGCCTCAATCCTCGCAATGCTCTCAGGGTGCCCAGGGCTGGTATCGTGATCGAATGAGCTCGAGTGGGTGTATAGCGCTGTCGTCATAATGACTACCTTTTCTCAGTGGTTTCCTAAAAGGTATTTAGGGGAATCTTAATATATGATGTGCCATTAGGTTCCGGGTCCGGCAATGATCCTGCTCGCGCATTTATCTGGATCGCCGGCAAAAAAAGTTTAGGGAGGGTTAACGTCGCATCTCGGGCCTTTCGCATTTGAACGTAATCGTGTTCAAGTGTGCCACCACCCACGTGAATATTGTTATCCCGCTGGTCTGCCACCGAGCTTTCCCAGGCAAAATCACGCTTCCCGCCAGCGCCATAATCGTGACACACGAATAAACGAGTGTTTTCAGGGAGTTTTAGTATCCGCTGAAGGGAGCTATACATTTCCGTCGCATCACCCCCGGGGAAGTCACATCGGGCGGTTCCCGAATCCGGCATAAACAAGGTATCACCAACAAAACAAGTGTCCCCAATTACGTAAGTCACGCAAGTGGGGGTATGCCCGGGGGTGGCAATTACATAGCCTAAAATTTCACCGACCGCGAATTCAGCACCGTCTGAAAACAACACATCGTATTCGGTTTCTTCGCTTGTGGTTTGGTCAAGCACATTAAATAATTCCCCAACTAGCCGTTTAACGTCTTTTATACCCACCCCCATACCAGTTTTTCCGCCCACTAACTTTTTTAGCCAAGCGGCGGCGGTCACATGATCAGCATGGATATGAGTTTCTAGTATCCAATCCACAGTAAGACTTTCTTTGGTAACATAGTCGGCAATTTTTTGAGCGTTTCCGGAAGATACCCTCCATGAGACGGGGTCGAGGTCAAGGACCGGATCAATGATGGCAGCCCGTCGGGTACTTCTGTCAGAAATGACATACGATGCCGTGGAGGAAGTATTATCGTAAAAACAAACAACGTTAGGGTTCATAGCTTCTTTTTCTGTTAGACCTATTAACGAGATATTATCAGCAATTAATTTTTTCTGTGTACGCTTCTCAATCACAGACAATCTTTGAACTTAGTTTGACCGATCTCACTTTCTAACCTAATTCTAGGCTATATTTAACGCTTACCCAAATATCAGCGGACCCTAACCCCATATGCCAGGCGATTTTTTTACGCCCAACGAAAACATCAACTTATCGCCACAGGTCAGCGATGAGACAAAAACCACCACGTGCTACATGTGTGCAGGCAAGTGCGGTATTAAGGTGCATTTAAGTGGCGGTCATATCCGCTATATTGAAGGTAACTCGGACCATCCCGTAAACAAAGGTGCGTTGTGCGCAAAAGGGTCCGCGGGCATTATGCAGCAATACTCTCCAGCGCGTCTAACCAAACCACTGCGCCGTACCGGAGAACGTGGGTCAGGGGATTTTGAAGAAATCGAATGGGAGGAAGCACTTACGCTTGTTGCAGACCGTTTGAAAAAGATCCGCTCCGAGGACCCACGGAAATTAGCGTTTTTCACCGGCCGTGACCAAAGCCAAGCGTTGACCGAATGGTGGGCAACCCAATTTGGTACTCCAAATCATGCCACGCACGGTGGTTTTTGCTCGGTAAATATGGCAGCAGCTGGGCTTTATACTATTGGTGGTTCTTTCTGGGAGTTTGGGGAACCTGATTGGGAACATACCAAATACTTTATGTTGTTTGGGGTCGCGGAAGATCACGATTCAAACCCCGTTAAAATAGGTCTTTCATCGCTCAAAAAACGTGGTGCTAAGTTTGTATCGGTAAACCCAGTCAAAACAGGCTATTCTGCAATAGCGGATGAGTGGATCGGGCTCAGACCTGGCAGTGATGGTGCGTTTGTAATGGCCTTGATCCATGAATTGCTCCATGCCGACAAAATCGACCTTGATTATTTGGTTCGTTATACCAATGCACCGTGGTTGGTAGTTCGTGACCCTGGATCTGAAAACGACGGACTGTTTGCCCGTGGTCCCAATGGAGAACCACTTTGTTGGGATCAAAATACGGGGCAGATAGCCGACGCCAGGCTTGCCGGCGTGGCACCGAGCGTTATAGGGGAAGTTGCCCTCGATAGTGGTCAGGTGGCGATTCCAGCCTTTCAGATAATGGCCAATCGATACATGGAGGATACATACGGACCCGAGGTCGCCGCACTCCGCACCGGCCTTTCTGCTCATCACATCCGCAGAATAGCAGCAGAGCTAGCGGAGGCCGCATTCGAAAAGGAGATTGTTGTACCGGTACAATGGACCGACTGGGCCGGACGCAAACATGACAAAATGATCGGCCGCCCGGTTTCAATGCATGCTATGCGGGGAATTTCAGCTCGTTCTAATGGTTTTCATACCTGCCGCGCCATTCACTTACTACAAATGCTGCTTGGAACGATCGATGTTCCTGGTGGTTTTCGCTACAAACCCCCATTTCCCCGGCCCTGTCCTCCACCACAGAAACCCGCAGGTAAAGGAGACCAAGTCCGCCCTAATACACCGCTGCCAGGTCTACCACTCGGCTTTCCAAGCGGGCCAGAAGACCTTCTTGTTGATGAGGATGGCAAGCCTCAGCGCATCGACAAGGCCTTTTCTTGGGACGCCCCTATTAGCACGCACGGTGTTATGCACGCGGTTATAACCAATGCTTGGAAGGGCGATCCCTACCCCATCGATACCCTATTCATATTTATGGCGAACATGGCGTGGAACTCGTCGATGAACACCACAGAGGTTATGAACAAACTTACCGATCGGGACGCGACGACGGGTGACTACAAAATACCATTCCTCGTTTATTCGGATGCTTACTGGTCTGAAACGGTACCTTATTGCGACCTTATATTGCCGGACACGACCTATTTAGAGCGCTGGGATTGCATGTCGATTCTTGATCGACCAATCTCGAGTGCTGATGGCCCCGGCGATGCGATCCGACAACCCATCCTAAAACCTGATCGAGATGTACGCCCTTTCCAGGATGTTTTGATAGACCTTGGCTCTAGGCTTGGCCTGCCGGGTTTCCTGAATGGCGACGGCACACCAAAATACCCAGGCGGATACGCGGATTATCTTGTAAATCATGAACGATCACCGGGAATTGGTTCTCTCGCGGGTTGGCGTGGCGAAAAGGGGGCCAGGCACGGTACGGGTGCGATAAATCAGGAACAACTAGATCGCTATATTGAGAACGGGTGCTTTTGGAATGAAACATTTCCCAAAAACTTGAAGTACTATAAACACGCGAACCGAGATTATTTGGAGTATGCGGCAAGTGCGGGCTGGATAGCCTCATCAGACCAAATAATTTTGCAGCTTTATAGCGAACCGATTCAAAAGTTCCGACTAGCGGCAAAGGGGCATGGACCAATTATACCGCCCGAAAAATATCGGGCGCGGGTGGAAGGGTACTTTGATCCCCTGCCAACATGGTACCGCCCGTTCGAATCACAGGACGGAGGTGAAGACAGCTACCCCTTCCATGCAATCACACAGCGCCCGATGGCAATGTATCAATCTTGGGGATCGCAAAATCCCTGGTTACGTCAAATCCAAAAAAGCTATCGCCTGTATATGAACCGAACCCGTGCTGAACGAGAGGGCCTTAATGACGATGACTGGGTTTGGGTCACAAGCCATCATAGCCGAATAAAGGTTCAAATTAGCCTGATGGAGGGAGTCCAGTCTGACACAGTATGGACTTGGAATGCGCTCGGAAGAAAGTCCGGTGCATGGAATTTAGCACCGAATGCTCCGGAAGCTCGCAAGGGGTTTTTGTTAAACCACCTGATCTCCGAATTGTTGCCTCCTAAAGAAAACGGGTTTCGCTATGCCAACTCCGATCCGATTACAGGTCAAGCTGCGTGGTATGACCTAAGGGTAAAAATAGAGAAAGCGGAACCGGGAGAACAAATTTCACTGCCGCAGTTTGAAACACAACCGCCCCGCGGCAGGTTTTTTTTACACGATAAAATTTTGCGTTACGGGGCGATTTTTAAGGCTAACCGATCTCGTTTCGGGAGCAAAAAATGACTACCCTCCCGGCAAAGACTGAAGCAAAACTTGGCCTTGTAATAGATCTCGACACCTGCGTCGGGTGTCACGCATGTGCTGTTAGCTGTAAGGAGTGGAATACCGGGGGGCACTCCGCACCTTTGCCTGACACTGATCCATATGGAGATGACCCAAACGGTGTTTGGTTTAACCGCGTCCACACGTTTGAGGCAGGTGAAGGCACCTCCAGCCGGACGGTACATTTTCCACGATCATGTCTGCACTGTGACGATGCTGCCTGCGTTACAGTTTGCCCCACAGGGGCCTCCTACAAAAGGGAGGAGGACGGTATAGTCCTCGTAAACGAGGACGCATGTATTGGTTGCAAACTCTGTTCATGGGCCTGCCCCTATGGTGCGAGAGAATACGATGACGATTCTGGGGTCATGAAGAAATGTACTCTTTGTGTCGACCGTATCTATAATGAAAACATACCGGAAGACGAGAGAATTCCCGCCTGCGTGTCGACTTGTCCGGCTAGTGCGCGACATTTTGGGGATTTAGGAAACCCAAATTCCCAAGTGTCACAGTTGGTTGCGGAGCGCGGGGGTCACGAGTTAATGCCTGAGTTAGGCTATCGACCCGTCAACCGCTACTTACCGCCCAGGCCGGCAAAGAAAGACCAGGGCCAATCTGGCGTAGGTGTCTCGCTATCCCATATGGGGGGTGGTTCTCGGAACGGCGATAACAAATTTTTCCATTGGCTTGATCGAGTATTGTCTCGGTAGTAGACCAGTCGCATGCATCCTGCCTACTCCGTTATTTTTTTCACGACCGCTTCGGGCGCCGGCTACGGGTTATTAGCTATGATGGCATCGTTCGGGCTTGCGAGCGACGTTCCGCTGGACCCTTGGTTCGGGGCAGTAGGATTTGGTATAGCCGTAATACTTATAACGAGCGGCCTTCTGGTTTCTGCAACCCATTTGGGGCACCCGGAACGCGCTTGGCGGGCCTACTCCCAATGGCGCTCGTCCTGGTTGTCGCGCGAAGGGGTGTTAGCAACAACAACATATTTGCCGTTGGCCCTCACCGCCTGGGGATGGATCATTGAAGGCTCGCTATCGGGCGGTTTTGGGTTATTTGCTTTCATTTTAATTTTATTCAGTGTTTTAACAGTTCACTCAACAGGCATGATTTATGCGACGCTGCGAACCATTAGTGCCTGGCATAACAGGTTGACGGTGCCCGGCTATCTGAGTTTTGCGTTGCTGACCGGCTCTCTTTGGTTCCATGCATTAACCCAAATGTTTGGATACCAAACACCTGCTGTCGCCTTAGTTGTAGTCGTATCACTATTTCTCACATTCTATATCAAACGCAAATACTGGCGCGTCATCGACACGGTCGCTGGGCCGGCAACCCCGGCGAGCGCCACAGGGCTTCAAGATATGGGCGAGGTTAGGGTGTTCGACCCCCCGACCATGACGGAAAACTTTGTTCAACGCGAAATGGGCTATTCTATTGCACGGAAACACTCACAAAAATTAAGAAGAATTTGTTTCTTCGCATATTTTCTAATTCCCCTGATATTGACCGGTTTAACCAGTAACGAACCCTCTCCGATCGCCATAACGGGAACATTACTGGCAGCAATATTTGTGTCGTGTGGCGTTATGATTGAACGCTGGCTATTTTTTGCTGAAGCGAAACACACCGCAATGCTTTATTACGGCGCGCAATCGGCTTAATGTTATTCGTGGCGAGTAGGTAAACCCAAAGTATTGGAGATTGTGTTTTAATGACGGAGTATACCTCCGAACGAGTGATCGTTTCCGGATGCGAGATTGAGATCTTAAAGGCCGGTGTGGGTCCCGCGCTCCTCTTCCTTCATGGCGCAGGGGGGGCGCACAATTGGATGCCCTACATGGAACGCCTGGCGGAACACTATTCGGTATACGTACCAAGCCATCCTGGTTGGGGTCGCTCCGACACTCCGGAATGGCTTGATGGCATGGGAGACCTGGCCTATTTCTACCTTGAATTTCTGCGGACCATCGGGGAAAAAAATGTCCACCTTGTTGGAAATTCTCTTGGTGGTTGGCTCGCCTTAGAAATTGCTGTGCGCTCTACTGAGCAAATTAAGACACTAACGCTCGTGTCAGCGGCAGGAATACATGTGGAAGGCGTACCCAAAGGAGATATCTTTCTTTGGGACGAAGAGGAAAGGGTCTACAATACATTTTTCGATAAAAAGCTCGCTGAAGCTCGGCTTGCACGAGAACCGAGCCAAGAGGATGCTGATATCGCTCTTAAAAACCACTTCTCGACAGCGAAAATGGCATGGCATCCGCGCTTTTATAATCCGGAGCTTCAGAAGTGGCTACACCGAATAACTGTTCCAACACTTATTATGTGGGGTGATTCCGATAAGATTTTTCCTCCGGCTTATGGGCAAGCCATGCAGAAACTAATTCCTGGGTCGGAGCTTAAAGTGCTAATGGAATGCGGGCACTTGCCCCAACAGGAAAAACTTGATGAATTTATAGCGGGTGTTACCGCACACACAATGGGAGCCGCATCATGAAATTCTATTTCTTTCACCTGATGCCTTACCAGGACATTGATCCCGATTTCCTTAAACATAATAAGTCATCCTGGATTAACCTACCGAACACCTATTACGACCCGGTAAAGGGCGCGAAGCTTTATCACCGGTATCTAGATGAGCTAGAACTTGCGGATACACTGGGATTCGACGGCGTATGTGTCAACGAACATCATCAGACCGCATATGGGATGATGCCTGCCCCTAATGTTCTCGCTGGGGCATTATCGAGGAGACTGAAAAAAGCAAGTGTCGGGGTCATTGGTCGAGCGCTCCCAATTGTCGCGAACCCGCTGAGTATCGCGGAGGAATTTGCGATGATCGACAACCTCATGGAGGGAAGATTTATTGCCGGGTTTGTTCGTGGAATTGGATGTGAATACCACGCGTCAATGACGAACCCCGGCTTTAGCCACGAGCGTTTCCGTGAGGCGCATGACTTAATAGTGCGCGCATGGGCAGAACCGGGACCGTTCGAATTCTATGGTAAACACTATCACTTTCAATACGTAAACCTTTGGCCTCGCCCCTACCAGAGTCCCCACCCCCCAATCTGGATCCCCTCTCAGGGCTCGACAGAAACAGTGGAATTTGCGGCACATCCTGACCGCAAATATACCTACATAATAACATTTAGCCCTGTCGCTTCAGTACGTAAAAACCTAAAAGCATATCGTGATCAATGTGAAGTCTTTGGTTATGACTGCCCTCCCGACCAGCTGGGTTGGGCCATGCCCGCTTACGTCGCCGAAACAGACGAAATCGCTCGAAAGGAAGCGGGCGAACACGTCGAAAGCCTGTTCAACAAATTTATCATGTCGCCCGCCCAATATAAATTACCGCCGGGCTATTCCTCCCTCGAAAGCTACAAAGCTGTCATGGAGGGAAAATACAAGGTGCGGGAAAACTACTTAAGCTGCGAAGCACTTATCGAGAACGGCATGTTTCTATGCGGTAGCGCAGCGACAGTGATCGAAAAGTTAGAAGAATACCAATCGGAAATGGGGTTTGGAAACATCGCACCGATGCTCCAGTTCGGGACACTTCCCGCGGAGCTAACCGAAAAAAACCTCCGTATTTTTGCAGAAGAAGTAATTCCAAAAGTTCGACATTTAGGTGTCTCACCAAAAATAGCTCAATCGGCCGCCGCCGAATAGATCTCTCCAGCTGTTAATATAGTTGAAACACGGTCAGGGCAAAAAATCGTCTAAATTAACGTTTTCATAATTTTGTGGCATCGCGGGCGCAAAACGCTCACGCTCTTTTTCCTGGGTTAACGCCGGCTTTGTTGCATCAATGACGAGCTTTGTTCCGATACGATACATAGCACTCATACCGGGCACGATGTCCGAAACATTATCCAGCGACCAAATCCGCGTATTAGGTATCTTAACAACGTCAAGGTCGGCGTTTACTCGAGTTGTGATTGACCAAAAGATCTGCCGAAGATCCGACGCATCAATATCATCGTCAACGGCAATAGCAAGTTTGGGATGCAGGTATGGACTTGATAAAGCCGCCATTAGAGCCGTTTTGGCCTGACCTTCAACGCGCGGCCTCAGTTTTAGGATAATTGCCATTAATCCAGAAATTCCGAGGCACCGAACGTCCATCAAGTCGAGACCCCCCTCTACATTCTTTAAATGATCGGTGACGACCGTTTCAATACAGGTACCGGTAATTGATTGGGTGTCGGTCATGGGCGCACCGCACTGCATCGCATAAAACAAGGGATTTTTGCGGTGGGTGATCGCTTTAACACGGAAAATCTCCGTAGAACCTTCCATCGCATAAGTTCCCGTTGCCTCTCCAAAGGGGCCTTCTTCAACCATCCCCTCGTGCAGTACTTCGCCTTCGATAACCAGCTCGGCTTCCGCTGGCACCTCAATATCAATCGTCTCACACTTAACAAGGCGGATGGGATCATTTAGAAGAGCTCCCGCTATTTCCAACTCGTCCAGGCCGTAGGACGAGGTAAAGCCCGACGCGTAATAAAGCGCCGGATGGGCTCCAATCACCATTGCAACAGGCATCGGTTCCTTCCGCTTTTTATACATTTCGTATATGCGGAGCGCGTGGCGCGGACAAATCAGAAAGCCTGTGGTATCGGGTCCCATTATCTGCTGACGATGGATCGACATATTGCGAATGCCGGTTTCTGGATCCTTAATAATGGCCATCCCCGATGCGATGTAGGGACCTGGGTCGCGCTCAGCGTGCCAGAGCGCCGGTACCTTTGTTAGGTCGACTTCGTTACCAACCTTTATGACTTCCTTTACGGGCGCCTTGCTTTTATCCACGTCGACAGGGGTTATTGGGTTTTTGATCCTGTCAACGAGCCTGGGGACTAGTTCTTCTTCCTCTATTCCAAGCGCGATTGACCACTTACGGCGATCCGTAATGACTTGATTAACCAACTCCCAACCAGGATACCCTGCGAGGTTAGTAAATAAGGTTGCTTTACCCGACCGGTCATAGGCCTTCCAACCTATGGCTGAAACATTTTCGTGGGGGTGCGCTTCTTTCGTGATGCGGATCAATTCACCCTGTTGCTCGAGGTTGGCAACATGGCCCCGTAATGATTGGTCGCGCATGAACATTCCTTTCAGTATTATTTAAATACCAATAGCGGGAGTAGCGCATGAAGAAAAGTGTGAACGATATCGGCGGCGAGAACTGGGGGTCAATATCTTTACAAGAAAGCAGCACTCCTGAATGGGCTAAACTTTCTACCGCCCTCCGTGGCGCACTGGGTGAAAAAGGCGCGCGCTTGGTTAGCCTCCACGAGGGGCGGCGCGCTCGCGAGGACATGGGGATGGACTTATACCATACACTGGGATATTTCGAATTAGGATTACAAGCAATCTATGACATACTTGTTCAAAAAGGCGTTCTTAATGAACGGGAAATTCAGGATCGGATTGTTGCTTTGAAAGCAGCGCGTGATAACAGTTGAATTGCGGAGCGAAGCATCGCAAGATTATCCAAACAAGGGGTAGGAATGAATCAACGCCAACATGATATGGGAGGGATGTCTTCGGAGCCCTTCGAAGCATCGGCCCACGATGCGGAACCCTGGGCCAGAATGATTACCTCACTTGCCGCCGCGCTTCGTGAACATGACCTTATGCGAATAGACGAATTACGAAGAGCGCTAGAAGATTTGCCGCGAGACGTCTATGCACAGGATTATTTTGAGCGGTGGTCAGAAGCAATGATCAACTTGCTTGAAGAAAAAGAGCTTCTGACGCGAGACGAGGTAACAAACAAAATGAACGCGTTAAAAGCCAAACTGGAGGGATAACCGTGACCATATTCAGTACAGGCGACCGTGTCCGAATTAAAAACTCACACCCTCCAGGTCACAGGCGGACGCCCTTCTATGTCCGGGGCAAAGAAGGAATTATAGAACGCTATTGCGGTGAATTTAAAAACCCCGAAGAATTAGCGTATGGCTTTGACGGGACACCTAAACGGGAGCTGTATCGTGTTCGCCTGTCACAGATAGAGCTTTGGGACGAATATCAGGGATCTAGCGATGATACGCTGGATTTAGAAATTTACGATCACTGGCTGGAAAAAGTCGAGGACTAGGAATATGAGCTCTGACGAACGCACAACTCATTCACATGACCACCCTGGAACCACACCAGACGTCAATGAAACCGGATACTACGAGCTAATGGCAGAAGCCATAAAGGAACTTTTAATTGAGAAAGGTGTCGTGAGCGCGGAAGACGTTCGTCGGAACTTGGAGTTTCTCGACAGTCGCGACCCCCTGGAGGGCGGTCGGGTCATCGCGCGAGCGTGGGAGGATCCTGACTTCAAAAAACGTCTCCTGGAAGATGGAACCGCTGCCGTAGAAGAAATGGGCCTCACGATGGGTGACGCAGAACTTGTGGTCGTAGAAAACACCGACAGCGTGCATAATATGATAGTATGTACACTGTGCTCTTGTTATCCGCGAACCCTGTTGGGATTGCCGCCCGATTGGTATAAATCTAAGAGCTATAGGTCGAGAGCCGTAATTGAACCCAGGGCCGTGTTAACGGAGTTCGGCACCGAGATACCCGCCGACAAAACCGTTCGTGTCCATGATTCTAATGCCGACATGCGGTACCTGGTGTTACCACAACGACCGGAAGGGACAGAAGGATGGTCTGTGGAACAATTGTCGGAAATAGTGAGCCGCGACTCGATGGTTGGAGTAACAGTTCCGGTGACCTAAATGTACAAATGCGGTCTCTGACTCTCATGTGTTAACCCCTGTTCTTTGTCTTTGTTGCCGCGTAGCGAGCCAGATTCCGGTAAAAATCAACGCAATCCCTACAGCGTGAAATCGATAGAAGATTTCGCCTAAGAGCTGTGTCGCGAGTAAAACTCCAAAGACCGGAGCTAGATAGATAAAATATCCCGCTTTTCCTGGCCCAACGCGAGACACCGAATAGGCCCAAAAAATTTGGGCGAGTACCGATGGTCCGATCGTCATAAAAGCAATTGCCCACAGAGCTTTGGAATTTAACGGTAGGACATAATCAAAGACAAAGGTTTCAATCATCCAAAGCGGAAAGGTGTATAAAGCCGCAAATGCGAACATTAGCGCCATTAATGTACTTGCACTTAATACTGATGGCGCTCGCCGCAAATAAACCGCGTAAATCGACCATGAGACAGTTCCCACCAACAGCATAATATCTCCAATGTTGAAGGACATTCCTAATAGGACACTGAGGCGTCCCTGTGTAACGATGCAGGTAATGCCTAAAAACCCGAGTACGATGCCTATCATTTCACGGACACCGAAGGGGTCTCCCAAGACTACTAAGGCCGTCAAAAGAATGCATATGGGCATCAAACCTTGCAATAACGCCCCATTAATTGCACCGGTATATTGAAGGGCGATAAAGTGAAGAGCCCCAAAACCAATTGCAGATGAAATCGCGAGAAATGAAAAATATTTCCATTTTTGTCGAATAAGCGCGCGGTTTTCATAGATCTCTTTCCACGTCCACGTCAGCACCACAGCCAATGCCAGAAACCATCTGCAAAAGTTAAGCGCCATTGGGGGAACTTCGCCGGCGACATAACGGCCGACGACAGAGGACGCGGCCCAAAAAAA
>CAZOHS010000047.1:13519-15412 GCA_964579285.1 uncultured Rhodospirillaceae bacterium
CAGTATTACTGTTCTTCATGTTGTATTTGGCTTTTTACCAATAAACATTGCAAACAAAATACCGAGCGCAATCAACAAAATGCCAATAGCGTGAAAGAATTGGAAGGTCTCTCCGAGTAGCGTGATAGCAATGATCACTCCAAATACCGGGGTTAGGTAGATTATATTTCCACCGGTAGGCGCGCCTACACGTCGAATGCCTTCCGCGAAGAATATCTGCGCAAGAACGGAGGCAAATACCGCGATAGAAAGAACTGCCCCAATCGCGGTGTGTGTCATCGGCAAACTGCGCTGAGTGAAATGCTCCCATAGATAAAATGGAAAAATCTGCACTGCTCCCAATACCAATAACAAGAAAATGAATGGTGTCAGTGCAATCTCTTTTGGACGCTTAAATAATATCGCTGCATAAGTCGCCGAGGAAAAAACACCTAAAAACACCAGGGGATCACCCAAATTGACTTCTAGGCCGAGCAAACGGTCAGGTTCGCCACGAATAACAATCCACACTAGGCCCGCAAGCCCTAACAAAACACCGATCCACTGCCAGAAAGTTATACGTTGTCTGACAAAAATGACGGATGCGACCAAGACACATATTGGGAAAGCACCCTGCAGCAAATTACCATTTATAGCCTGGGTATAATTCAAGCCGCTATATACCAACGCATTGAAAACCGTCATCTGAAGTGCGGCCAAAAGGTTAAGCAACCAGAAATTTTCTCGTATCAAAGACCAATTGCTCCAACAATTCCTAACAGTGAAAGGTGCCAAGATTAAAATTGAAAGAAACAACCGCCAAAACGTTAGGGCTAACGGAGGAACCTCATCTGCGCTGGCTCGGGCAATATTAGTGTTCAACGCAAAGAAAAGCGCAGCTAATGCCAATAAGAAATATGCTAAAATACGTCCTTCCGGCCTACCATCAGGGGTCAACGGATTTAACTTCATGCTCACCTGGTTGACGCCGCGGTCCGCCGCCAGGTGGCCAACCAAATACCGATCAACACAGATACCGCCCCGGCTACGTGATACCAACGGAGTTCCTCGCCAAGAATCAGAATCGCGAGTACGCCCGCAAAGATTGGAAACAAATTGCCGAAATAACCGGCCTGTGCGCCGCCTGCTCGGAACGTGCCTTCATTCCAGCAAGTGGTACCTATGAAGCTTGCCATGATTGCCACATACAGTACGAAAATAATGCTGGTTTGCGTCAGGGGCATCGGCGCCACAACCAAGGTCTCCCAGACATAAAAAGGCGCAAGTGCTACGACACCAATAAAGCTAATAACCGTCATGAACGCCATAATATCGATTCGCACTGGTTTCCAGCGCATCAGGAACGCCTGCAGCGCCCACAGAAAGACAGCCACAAGCGCCCACACATCTCCCTCTCCCAACGCCAATGTACGCAATACCTGCAGATCACCACGAGTTACAATTACCACCGCACCTGTTATGGAGAATAGAACCCCCCACCATTGCCGGCGGGTAATCCGTTCTCGCAAAATCGTAAGGCCCAGCAGCAAAACCAGAACAGGCAGAATCGATTGGATTAAGCTTACCTGTAAGGCCGGAGATTTCTGGAGCGCAATGTAGAACGCCGCATTAAAGCCCGCGATCGATATGACTGAAAAGGGCACAATGAACTTCCAGGCTGCTATGATATCGGCCCGTTGTCGCCACGCGCGCATACCAAACAACAAAGCAAAAATGACAAATGCTGTTGCCCAACGCCAAAAGGTGAACGCGAGGGGCGGAATGTCGGCCGTCGCTGTTAATCGACCAACTATAGAATTGCCAGCCCAAACCCATAACGCAACTAAAAGAAGTATATAACCTCCCAAAGCTTTGTTTCTCGCCGCAGTTTCCTGTGCGGTGGTTGGTTGAGAA
>CAZOHS010000047.1:15512-16712 GCA_964579285.1 uncultured Rhodospirillaceae bacterium
TCTGGAGGTCAAAATGTCAATAAAGTATCTACCAGTGTTCAACTTCGATTCAACGCCCGACACTCTCCCTCTTTGCCAGCACACATGCGCGTGCGATTGGAAGACCTAGCCGGTTCGCGCATTACCAAAGATGGTGTTATCGTGATTTCCGCAAGCCGCTATCGCACTCAGGAAGCCAACCGGCGAGACGCACTAGAAAGACTTATTGATCTCATTAACACTGCCGCACGGAGACCAAGGGCAAGAATTAATACAAAACCAAGCAAAACCCAAAAAAAGCGGCGTGTCGATGAAAAGACGAAGAGAGGAGCTCTAAAACGTCAACGCGGGAAGCATCGCGCGGAAAACCCATAAACTTAATTTCTTAGATCATACACAGAAATTTTGGGAACCTCTCGAGCCATGCTGAATTGTTACAGGACACAGGGCACGCCATTTGCTTGACTTCGAAAGTTTGCAAATACTAAGTTACCTTAGGAATTAGTCTTGCGTCTTCTGCAGCGAGACTAATAGAGGAGAACGCCATGACTGACAGTGCAAAATTTATTGACCGAACGGGCTATAAGTATCCTGAGAAGCTGGATTTGTGGGAACCCATACTCATCACCAAAAACGAAATGGATGAAGAAATAGCCCGCCTCGCAGAGCTTCCAAGGCCCGAAAATGGACGCCGTCAGTCTTTAATAGTTCATCCACGCTGGTCAGAGCTCGGCGTTGGGCCAGGGTTAAACCCAGGGGTGAGGGTCACATTAGAGGTGCTCAAACCGGGCGAACAAACTGCACCGATACGGCATAATTCAACGCAAGTTAACTTTTGTATTGAGGGCACAGGCCATTCAATCGTCAACGGGAAAAAAATCGAATTCAATGAGTTCGATGTTTACAACTTTCCGTCGATGGGCACGTATTGGCACGCAAATGATTCTAAAGACCTACATGTTCGTCTGACGTACTCAAATGCGCCAATACTCGAAAAAATGAATGTCCATATTGTTGATGAAGAACCACCACCAATGATGGAACTGGTTGAAACCGCAGCCAAACAAGCGGCCGAAGAAAAGTCTCGGGCTGAGGCAGACGCCACTGATACCAGTTCAAAAAGCCCCTACGGCACGTTTCAGCTAAATGATGATGGAGCTTGGCTAATGCCGTATGAAACGCTTATCAATCCCTCTTCAGTCGATTCAAATGCGCTTCACT
>CAZOHS010000048.1:0-16638 GCA_964579285.1 uncultured Rhodospirillaceae bacterium
TTTTTTCCTATTGGTTTTCGGAGCGCTTCAGCGTTCCGAAAACACTAAACACCTATCAAGTCCGCTCAGGTCCTGTCTTACCTCACGCAGTTGAAAAGAAGCATTGTTAAAAATACGAGTGACGTTTTTTTTCTGACCCATGCCAATTTCAACAACAACGAAACTTCCGTTTAACATATTTAGCGAAAGTCTACACGCAATCTCGCGGTAGGCGTTCAATCCATCAGGACCCCCGTCAAGCGCACAACGTGGGTCATAAACAGCGACTTCAGGAGCAAGTTTTTCTATATCTTGAGTTCTAACATAAGGAGGGTTTGAAATTATAATATCAAATTTCTCATCTACCCCCTCAGTCCAAACCGATTGGATAAATTTAGAGCGCTCCAAAAAACCCAAACGTCGCGCGTTGGTTGTTCCGTTTTGTATTGCAGCGCCATCAATATCTATCCCAACACCATACGCATCAGGCAAGGCATCAAGTATTGCCAGAAGAAGACAGCCTGAACCAGTCCCTATATCTAAAACCTTGACGGAGCCGGCAGTTCTCTGAGCAAGATCAATAGCGGTTTCAACAACAATCTCGCTGTCTGGTCTTGGGTCAAGAACGTGTGGATCAACTAAAAATTCAAGGCTTCTGAATTCACGTTGGCCGAAAATACGGGATATCGGCTCTCGATCAACCCGGCGTCTAATATTTTCATTAAACACCTTAAGCACATCGGGACTGAGAAACCATTCAGGTTCACGCAATAAATCTTCTTTATTAATGCCCAAAGCCCAAGAAGCTATCAGCCGCGCGTCGAAGTATGCATTTGGCACCCCGGCGGCTTCCAACCTAATTACTGCATCCCGAACTACATCAGAAATACGCATTATCTACTTTTTACGAAACCTCTCCAAGTTTTTGTGCCTCGTCTTCTGCGGTCAACGCATCTACTAATTCATCCAAAGCATCGCCTTCTAAAACGCGATCAAGTTTATGAACAGTGAGGTTTATTCGGTGGTCGGAGACACGGCCCTGAGGAAAGTTATATGTTCTAATCCTCTCCGACCTATCGCCGGAGCCCACTTGGCTGCGACGGTCCTCAGCACGCGCAGAGGCCTGGGCTTCCCGCTCTGCATCATAAATGCGCGCCCGTAATATCTTCAGCGCCTTGGCGCGGTTCTTGTGCTGAGATTTTTCATCCTGCTGTTGAACAACGATACCAGTCGGCAAATGGGTTATCCGAACAGCACTGTCGGTTGTGTTAACATGCTGTCCTCCAGCTCCTTGCGCCCGATATGTGTCAACACGCAGGTCCTTATCTAGAATGTTGACATCAACTTCCTCAGCCTCCGGTAACACCGCAACGGTAGCGGCGGATGTGTGTATTCTGCCACCCGATTCAGTCTCTGGAACACGTTGAACACGATGCACACCCGATTCGTATTTTAGTTTGGAAAACACACCCTTGCCCGTAATTTCAACTGCCGCTTCTTTAATACCCCCGATGCCTGTATCAGAGACATTTATAATTTGAAACTTCCAACCATGCTTATCCGCATATCGCTGATACATCCGCAGGAGATCCGACGCAAAAAGTGCGGCTTCTTCCCCACCAGTTCCAGCGCGAATTTCCAGAATGGCATTTTTGTTATCTGCCACATCAGTAGGCAAAAGTAATATCTGTACATTTCTTTCAAGTGCTGGAATTGTTTTTGTTATATTTTCAAATTCCTCCTGAGCGAGAGACTTTACTTCCTTATCGCCCCCTGGCTCTGCGATAAGATCGGCAAGGTCTTGGGCCTCGGTTTGCATCCTTCTCAGCTCTTCTATAGAGGCCACAACCGGCCCAAGTTCTGCAAACTCTTTAGACATCCGAACACGTTCCGTAGGCTCCACGTTTCCGCTAGTAGCCATTAAGTCCGAGAGTTCTTGATGACGCGAAACAATCTGAGTTAATTTTTCATCTAGGGTCAATCGGTCTATTCCTCAACAAGTTTGGTAGGCCTACTTATCCTCGAATTTAACTAAAGTAGAATTCTTCTATGTATTGTTGAAGGTTTTCAAATGAAACCAATTTTTGTTCTCCAGAATCTAGGTCTCGCACAGTTGCGTTTCCCTGATTTAGTTCCTCTTCACCAATAATGACAGCAGCACACGCATTAATATTATTGGCCCGCTTCATGCGCTGCTTAACCTTACCACGATAGCCGATGTCAACGCTAAAGCCTTCCGTGCGAAGCTTTTCCGTAAGTACAAGAGATTTTTCTGCGGCCCTCTCACCCAACGGAACGACGGCAATTGGGCGGCGTTTTTTGGGAACGCCTTCTACGAGCATGGACAGTCTCTCGACACCAGAAGCCCACCCTACTCCGGGGGTCGCAGGGCCTCCCATTTGCTCGACCAGCCCGTCATATCGTCCGCCTGCAAGAACGGCGCTCTGCGCGCCTAACAAAGTGGTTGTGAATTCAAAAGCCGTATGACAATAATAATCCAATCCGCGCACAAGCCGAATATTTCGGTTCCACTCTATGTTTAACGTGTCCAAACCGTTGCAAACGTTGGAAAAAAAATCTTGCGATTCAGCATCTAACGACGCGTCAAAACTCGGCGCCTCTGCGACAATTTCTTGATCTTCCTTGCTTTTTGAATCTAGTATTCTTAGGGGATTTTTATCGAGACGATCTTTGCTTTCCGAGGACAAAAAAGTTTGGTGATCTCGAAAGTATTCCAACAAAATTGCGCGATACGCCAGCCTACTAGAAATATTTCCGAGGGTGTTTATTTCAAGCTGTGTGCTTTTTTGAAGACCAAGCCTATCGAGAAAAGCGGCCGCAAGTGATATAACCTCAACATCCCCCAAAGGTTCCGCCACACCGAGTAACTCCACCCCCACCTGATGAAATTGTCTTAGTCTCCCTTTTTGAGGTCTTTCATATCGAAACATGGGCCCAGAGTAGAAGTATTTAAGGGGTAGTTTCTGACTAAGACCAGAAGAAATAAGCGAGCCGGCAACCCAAGCAGTACACTCCGGCCGCAATGTAATACTGTCTCCACCTTTATCGATAAAGGTATACATTTCCTTAGTAACAATGTCAGACGTCTCCCCTAGTGTGCGAGAAAACACCTCGGTGAATTCAAAGATCGGTGTTGCTACTTCATCGTACCCGTAATCCTCAGCGGTCTTTCGACCGATTTCAAAAATGTAACGGACATTTCTTGCTTCCCCAGAGAGCAAATCATGAGTGCCACGAACAGGTTGAAGAGACGCCATAGATAGATTTCTTTATAATAGGTTTCTGAATGCCAATATAGAAATGACAGTAATTGGGCGGGGTTATATCCTATTTTGGTCGATCACTAAAAGAACCATCTTTTTTCTAATTAGCACTTCGCAATAACTTCTTCGCATTTAAATGAATATTACGCCGTATTTGTCCCCGGGAACCGAGTGCTGGAGCGCTTTTATTTCCGATACTAATGGCTAGTCCACCTGCATTCCCAGTATCCAAAATTAAATTAGCGCCCGATGGCACCTCATAACGATCTCCAGGGCGCATCAACTGGGAAAACAAGAGCTTGTTTTCGGCTGTACGGACAGCAATAAAGCTGTCGGCGGTAGCCTGAACCACAATACTAGCAGAAGCAGTTGAAGTATGATCGCCTGTGTATGGATTCAATTTTCCGGTTTCTTTCCCGGCCGCCAAATTCTGGTCGCCGCGTCTCATGTCAGTCCGCGACGCTCTGGAAGCAGGCGCAGACAAAATTTGATTGGGGATTTCCTGTTTTTCAAGCGGATTCTGGGGTTTCGTCCTGTGTATTTTGTTTGGTAAAACTCGGATTTCTTTAGATAAATTACTGACAGATACCGGATTAACTTTAGCTAACGGCGCCAAAACAGTTTTTTTCCGTGTGGCTAAACTTTCATGCTTCTGTAACCTTGTTGAAGCCCCCACAGACAAAAGTGGACTAGGGACCACCTGATTTTTATCTAAATTTTCGGACGCCGCGTTTTCCGTTTTGTTTGGTAAAACCCTATTTTCCTCATATAGTACTGGCCCGGGTTTAGTTGCTCTTACGGGTTTGACACTGCGCCCTTGTTTTATTTCAGGGGATTTATTGCCGGTTAGCATTCGTTGAGGTGGTTCCACAACAGACTGTACAACTTTATTTCGGTCAACGGAAATCAGATACCAGCCTCCGTATGCGCCCACCAGAATTAGTGCACCGACCAAAAAGACGAATACTGAAGGCAAACGACCGTCTTCGACGGGTGAGGGTAATTCCAAATCCGTTTTATTACTTATGGCGGCGCCAGCGAGTTTAAACCGTCTGACCATTTCCTCGCTATCAAGGCCCAGATAATCAGAATACACCCTTATAAATCCAGCCACATACGCGCTGCCCGGTAAGTGTGAGAGCTGTCCTCCTTCTATAGCTTTTAGGTAAAAATTTCGGATTTTAAGATCGGCGGCGACTGCCTCGAGGGTTAATCCGAGCCTCTCCCGCTTTGCACGCAATATAGCGCCTAGCTCTACAGAGCTAGAATGGTTATCGTCAATAGGCAGATTTGAGTTCATGTCCCAGTTTTCCCAAAACGCCGCAATTCCTGCGTACCGTGTTACACAACGAATGCGCCTACAGATCGCAAAGTTTTATGTAACAGAAAATAATTGACTTATTCGCAATACCCAAGACAAGTTGTCATAATACCGGCTAACTCGCTTGGTTGTCTCCCTGATTTTGTGTATAGAAAAATTACCAAAATAAAACAATCAGATATAAATAATAAACTGCCTTAGAACAAATAACATTTTTAGGTTTAAATCGGGAATCACGACGAGAAATATAAATTTCTCACTAAAAAAACATTAACTACAAATGAATATATTCGCTGTTCGAACTCATCTACCAAATTATATGCGAATTCGTCATTTATGACGAAATTAGACCTGCGGGTGATATTATACAGATATTCGGTTGTGGTTCCGTTCTGAGTGAATTTTGACCGCTTCACCAATCAAGTGCTCTATTATATCACCCACCGGTTTTATTTCTTTAACCATACCAACACTCTGGCCCGCCATTAATGAACCGCTCTCCACATCACCATCGATTACAGCCCTTCGTAACGCACCCGCCCAATAATGCTCAATTTTTAGCTGCGCCGCATCATGGTCCATATCTCCGCAACGAACAGACGCTATAACATCACGTTGGATAGACAAAAATTCCTTAGTGGCGTTATTTTGTATAGCTCGAACTGGTATAACCGGAAATTGAGGGTCTAACTGTACCGAAGGAAGCGCATTGCGTGCGGACGCACGGATAAACGCTTCCTTAAACTTTTCATGCGCCACAGATTCCTTGGCACATACAAAGAGTGTACCAAGCTGGCACCCAGAAGCACCCATCTCGAGGTAACTGACAATGGCTTCGCCCCTACCAATGCCCCCAGCAATAAAAACTGGCACTTCGTCTATATGCGGTAAGATCTCTTGGGCAAGAACACTGGTTGAGACTGGACCGACGTGCCCACCTGCTTCTGCGCCCTCTATCACGATAGCGTCCACGCCCTGCTTAATTAGACGTTTAGCTAAGCCAAGTGTCGGCGCAAAACAGAGCACCTTTGCACCCTCGCTTTTCGACTGTTTGATTGCTGAAGAGCCTGGGAGTCCGCCGGCCAAAATGATGTGCTGCACCCTGTGAGCAATACAAACATCTATAAGCTGCTCCAATTCCGGGTGCATCGTTATTAAGTTGACACCAAAGGGCTTATCAGTCATTCGCGCAGTAGCGGCAATTTCTGCATCCAATAATTTCGGATCCATTGACCCACAAGCTATAACACCGAAAGCGCCAGCATTGGACAATGCAGATACAAGATTTCGCTCCGACACCCACGTCATGGCACCCCCAAGGATAGCGTATTCTGTACCCAAAAATTGGCGACCCCGTTCCCAGAGTTCATGAAGGGCCATCCCTGTCATCCAATACTATTTATTCCGCGTCTAAACCGTACGCGGTATGCAAGGAGCGCAACGCAAGCTCTGTGTATGTTTCTGCGACTAACACACTAATTTTAATTTCTGATGTAGAGATAACCTGTATGTTAATCCCCTTATCCGCAAGGGCTTGAAACATCCGCATTGCTACGCCGGCATGGCTACGCATGCCCACGCCCACTACAGATATCTTTGCAACTTCTTGATCGCCTATTACACGCTCAAAACCAAGCTTCTTCTTACCATCTTCCAAAACACCTAAAGTCCGTTGAAAATCGTCAGTAGGGACCGTGAAAGTTAAGTCTGTTGCCCGACCGTCCTCTGAAACATTCTGTACGATCATGTCCACATTAATACTCGATTCGGCTAAAGGTCCAAAAATTGCGGCGGCGATTCCTGGATTGTCGGGCACCCTAACAAGAGTGATCTTAGCTTCATTTCGGCTGTACGTTATGCCACTTACAATTTCCTTTTCCACAATTTCTTCCTCATCAACAACAAGAGTCCCTGGTGTATCTGTAAAAGACGATACTACCTGCAATCGGACCTGGTGATTCATAGCTAGTTCAACGGATCGGGTTTGTAATACTTTCGCGCCTAACGACGCCATTTCTAACATTTCCTCATATGTAACCTTATCTAGTTTTCGAGCTCGATTAACAATACGTGGGTCACTCGTAAAAATTCCCTCGACATCAGTAAATATATCACATCTGTCAGCTTGAAGCGCGGCAGCAAGCGCTACCGCAGATGTATCCGATCCGCCGCGACCCAGAGTTGTTATCCTGTTATCGGTTCCCACTCCCTGAAAGCCGGCCACCACGGGCACCTGACCCAATTTAAACCGGCGAACAAGTTCTTCTGTTTGAACATCCATAATTCGGGCTCTCGCGTGTACATCATCCGTGGACAGCGGGATTTGCCATCCTAGCCAGGACCGCGCATCAACACCAATATTTTGGAGGGCTAAGGCCATGAGTCCGACTGTAATTTGTTCCCCAGCCGATACGACAACGTCGTATTCGCGGGCATCATGTATAGCGGCCACTTCCCGTGCCCAATTAGCTAATTTATTAGTAGTGCCAGCCATAGCAGAAACAACAACAGCAACCTCATTTCCAGAATTTACCGAACGTTTTACGCGCGCAGCTGCATTTTGGATTTGAGTAAGGTCAGCTAAAGATGTACCACCAAACTTTTGCACAATACGTGCCATTGGGATCCTTTAATCTGCAAAGCAAACGTCCTACAGGATACGACGGAACATGCCCGAGTTTCATATAACACAGGATAAATACAAAAAGACTTGACTTACCCAAGCAGCGCGCGCGAATACATACTCGGATGTATCTTTTCAAGCAAGCGTAACGTCACCTGTATGAATACTAATAAAAAGACAACTATCGACCCAGACCAAGTTCAACAATTTTCAAACTTAGCCAACGACTGGTGGGAACCAAAAGGCAAATTTAAGCCTCTACATAAATTTAATCCCATCCGCTTAACTTATATTCGTGACCAATTATGCAGACATTTCGGGCGCGACGACAGATCCCTAAAAGCCCTGAATGGACTCAATATCTTGGATGTGGGCTGCGGTGGTGGCCTGATTTCAGAACCCCTTTGCCGAATGGGCGCTTTGGTCACAGGGATAGATGCGTCATCTCAAAATATAGAAATTGCTGCTCACCACGCCAGAATGGGTAATCTAAAAATTGATTATATATCAACCACCCCTGAAGAATTAATCGCCTCTAAAAAAACGTTTGACGTCGTAATCGCTCTAGAAGTCGTAGAACATGTGAAAGATATAGACCTTTTTATTGATTCTTGTGCCGCTCTAACATCGAAAGGTGGAGTAACAATTTTAGCAACCCTGAATAGAACAACAAAATCATTTCTACTGGCTATCGTGGGGGCGGAATACTTACTGCGATGGCTTCCTCGCGGCACTCATGATTGGAGTAAGTTTGTACGACCCTCGGAGATCTTTCACGCACTACGACGAAATAACATAACTGCCAAAGATATAAGCGGGTTTAACTATAACATTCTCACAGATACGTGGAGTATAAGAAAAAATGCGTCGGTGAATTATGTTATTTTAGGAATAAAATAAGGTTCTACCATGCCTATTAGGCATCGGGTTTGCCCGGCCATGGTATTCTCTGAAATTCAACGCCTTCCTCATTGAGTTCTTCTGCTTCTTCAGTGGTAGCCTCGCCATGGATCGAGCGGGCCTCCGTTTCACCATAATGGATTTTTCGGGCTTCTTCAGGAAATTTGTCTCCGACGTAATCACTATTATCTTCAACGTGCTTTTTAAGCTCGTGCAGCGCTTCGATATATTGGCTTAGTTTAGCGTCTTTGGGGGACATGGCAGCATTAGGTGCGGCAATATCTTTTCCCTTCCTCATACCACCCAAACGCGGCGCCATAAGCGCACGCTCAACTTTTGTATCTCCACATTCCGGGCACGAAATGGCGCCCGCTTCGACTTGCTCATCAAAAGAATCGTTATCTTTAAACCAGCCTTCGAAAACGTGTTCTCTACAGCATTTTACATCTATGACAATCATGTGACAGAAAGTAAGGAAGATTTTTTATTTTCCAAGTCTTATTTTTAATTATTTTAGGTAAAGTAAAAGCAATATGTCCCAAACAAACCCAAAAACTCATGCATCACTGTGGGTTCAGCGTTTTGAACCACTAATTCCTCGGGGCGGCCGGGTCCTCGACTTAGCGTGTGGTTTTGGTCGCAATGCTATATATCTAGCCTCCCTAGGCCATCGCGTGTTAGCTCTTGACCGCGATATTTCAGAACTACCGAGCGTCCGAAATATAACAGGGATCCAGGCAGACTTGGAAGATGGTAACCCTTGGCCACTTAAAGGTCGTCAATTTGATGGAATCGTGGTGTGTAACTATTTATTCAGACCCTTATTCCCAAGAATAATAGATAGTCTGTCAGATGATAGTGTGCTCATTTACGAAACATTCGCTGCTGGAAATGAACAATTCGGCCGCCCACAAAAACAAGATTTTCTACTCCAACCAGGCGAACTATTAGAAGCGTTTGGAAAGTTCTTAGAAGTTGTTGCCTACGAATATGGGACGGTGAAGACCCCAAAACCGGCTGTTGTTGAGCGGATTGTAGTTGCACGTCTAAAATGTGCGGCTAGTGCGGGCGTCCCTCCGCTTTTACCGGATTAGTAGTTATATTTCGGGAATTATGTAGCACCGGAATCGACTGCCTCGCGTTGTCAACTTCTGACAAATCAATATCTGCCATAATAAACTCTGGTTCATCTCCAGCCTCAGAAACAATTTCACCCCAAGGGTTCACTATAAGCGAATGGCCATAAGTTTTTCGACCTTTCCCATGACTTCCACATTGAGCAGCGGCAAATATCCAACACCCAGTTTCAATAGCACGAGCGCGCAGCAAAACATGCCAATGTGCTCTGCCAGTTTTCTGTGTAAAGGCTGATGGAACGGCAATCATATGTGCGCCCGATTGTGCAAGAAGATTATAGAGAGAAGGAAAACGAAGATCGTAACAGATTGTCAGCCCTAACTGCCCCCACGGAAGATCCGCAATTGTTGCAGCGGTCCCAGGTTTGTATGTATCAGATTCCCGATAGACCTCAGAACCCCCAAGATCAACGTCAAACATGTGAATTTTATCATACCTGGCTTCTATTTTTCCGTCAGGACCGATAAGAAATGTTCGATTTGATATTTGACCGGTGTCATTTCACACCGCTATAGAGCCAACGTGAAGCCAGGTGCCATAATCCGTCGCAAGGTGCCGAAAAACGCTAGCGCTCTATTACTATTCTCCACCTCACATTTTTGCTGAAGAACATCTCGGTCAGGTTCAATTAAAGAAACACACTCTGGAAGTGAAACAAGCTGGGCCCCTTCTCTTATGGCGCTTTTTACAAGAATAGATGTTGCTTCAAGATTTGAGTCTATTTCGGAGCCGGCGTTTACCTGAACACATGCAAGCCGAAATTTAAAATCCATCAAGGCAGGCCTAACATAGCATCGAGCCTGCCGTCACGATCGAGTAGGGCTAAATCATCTGACCCACCAACATGTTTATCATCAATAAAAATTTGTGGGACAGTATATTGACCATGCGCTCGCGCAATCATTTCCTCACGACGAGTAGGATCGGTATCCACATCAATTTCGATATACTCAACATCTTTGAGGGCTAAAAGGTTTTTCGCCCTCACGCAAAAGGGACAGAACATGCTGGAATATATTTCTACTTTAGCCAAGAACGTGGTCCCTTATTAAAAACATGGATTGTGCAGTAATATGCAGGTGACGGCACCTTTTGTCATCTTAAGTCTCGGAGACTGTGTATCCCAGCCCGTCGAACCAAAGGAACCAGAATTCCTGGATAAACTCATCCGCGAATTAAAACTCTAGTTATAGACAGAATATTTTTATCAAATTACTACTAAGCAATATTTTTGCTTCTTTGTGTACGCCAATCAGAATAGAAATCCTCTATATGGCCGACGACATAATTCTCTTCGACCGGAAAGCCGTACGGCAGCACCGTAGACGTGCCGCTCTTTCTAACGGCGTTAACGATTTTCTTAGTACCGAAATTTCTAATAGGCTGATTGACCGGCTACAGGACGTAAGAAGAACATTTGATGTCGCACTTGACATTGGGGGAGCCCTTAGAGGAGCGAAAGGCAAAGTCGCGGCCACTCGCATAGTGACGGCCGACACATCCACAACCCGCCTACGGGTGAAAGGCGGTACTTGTCCCGTTACTATGGACGAAGAATTTCTTCCGTTTTCTACCCATAGTTTTAACCTTATAACCTCATGTCTTAGCCTACACTGGGCTAATGACCTACCCGGCGCTTTAGCCCAGATACGGAAGGCCCTTTTCCCCGACGGACTATTTCTCGCGGCAATTCTTGGCGGTGATACATTAATCGAGTTACGTCACGCATTTATCGAGGCCGAAATCGAAATAATGGGTAGCACGAGTCCCCATACCTCGCCCATGGTGGAAACCAGAGACGCTGCCGCACTTCTCCAGCGCGCTGGATTTACGATCCCAGTCGTGGACACAGATACCTTAACGGTGACATACGACAACATTTTTGGGCTTATGCATGACCTTCGCAGTATGGGGGAAACAAATTCTGTTGTTACAAGAAATCGTTACTTTCTACGCCGGGAAACTGTATTCACGGCAGAAAAATGCTACAGGACCCTATACGGGACCAAAAACGGCAAAATACCTGCCACTTTCCAGATCATATGGCTGACAGGGTGGGCCCCTCATGAAAGCCAGCAAAAAGCAATTCCTCGAGGCAGTGCCACAAAAAGCCTGGCAAAAACATTGGGCACCAACAAGTCCCCGACGGGTTAAACACCGATCCGATTATGTTAGGATCCTGCCGCAGCAGGCAACGGTTGAAGAGGTTTGCTGCGATCCTCCTTCACCAAAATTGCAAAAACTCCAGCTAGTACTGCCAGCAATACGGAAATCCACCAAACCCAGTCGTATTTTGCAGAAAGATCAAACATCCAACCACCGGCCAAGACACCAACGGCCGCGCCCAATGAATGCCCGCCAAAAAGCAGACCAAGTGTTAAACCCATGATTCGAACACCAATGTGGGTCGCAACAATATTAGCTATGACCGGGAAGGTCGCAAAATTTAAAACCCCAAAAAGGGCGGCAAAGATAAACATTACACTTATATCGACGGAGATAAAAAGCAGCAACACAAAGGTAGCCGCCCTCAAAAAAAACATGCTTGCCAGTAGTCGTGGCCGATGCACGTGATCAGCCATCCACGAAAATAATACTACGCCACCTAGATTTCCGAGGCCGTGAATACCATATGCAGCTGATCCTTCTACGAGAGTAAAACCACACGATATAGCGTAGGGGATAAAATATATGTCAATCACCCCAGCGGTTGTAAAACCACAGAGCGTAAAAGCGGCGAGAAGGAGTAGAAAAGTCCGGTTAGCAAAAAGAAATTTCACGCGCGCGAACACAGTATCTTGTGTTTTGTCCAGTGCCGCTGTCGGTTCCAGTCCCGACCCATGTTGCGGGGCTTTGAACCGAAGCAAAACGAGAATTACTAGTCCTGCCAAAACTATGCTGAGGACCTGATAAGAACTTCGCCAACCTATTTCCGAAATCATGACCCCAAGGCCTGAGAGAACAGGTAGCTGGCCGCCGGAAGCGCCGGCAATTGCTATACCAATCGCTAACCCCCGATATGTCTTGAAATATCGGGAAACAGCCGCGGTTACGATGGGTATCGAAACCGACGCCCAACCAACGCCTCCTACGATGCCAAATAATAAAAAATAGTGCAGTGGATCAACAATATAAGACGTTCCGCCCACACCAAGGGCTAACGCTAACAAGCCACAAGAGACCACAAGCCTTGCGCCATATTGGTCCATTAAGTTTCCTGCTATTGGAGAACCAATCGCCATCATGCAAAATACCACCGACGCACCACGGGCAACGTGGGAGCCGCTCCAACCAAGTTCTTCCTGCCAGAATGGCAACACCATGCTGACCGAAGAACGGGCGCCAAAAGTAAATGCAAGTGCAATAAAGCAAATTGCGACAACCACCCAACCGTATTGGGCATTCTTTCTATCTGCGTTAATCATAGTTATCTGATTTCACGCCAATTCCCCTGCCCCAAACTATCGTTGTGCATCCCTTCCCCCATCATCCCGGAAAGAACTGCCAAAAAAACTTCCCCAAAGAATAGAAACAAAACAAATACAAGCCGTTACAACTGAAAGCACGTCAAAGATAATCACGCATCATTGCTACCAATGGTTTATCGGCAGGAAGCATTTCGTATTCTTTGAGACGCTTTGGGAAAACCCATCGAATTGTTTGTCCCTCTGTCGGCTTAATATCCCCTCCCCATTTTCTGCAAACATATAAGGGCATAAGGAGGTGAAAATTCTCATAAGAGTACGATGCAAAAGTAAAGGGAGCCAAACAACTTTCGACTGTATCAACGGATAATTCTTCGTGAAGTTCTCGAATTAGAGCCGCCTCGGGTGTCTCATCTTTTTCTACCTTTCCGCCCGGAAATTCCCACATCCCGGCCATCGACTTTCCTATGGGCCTTTTCGAAATCAAGACACGGCCATCATTGTCGATTAGTGCGACAGCGGATACTAAAAGTATAGGTAATGGGTCCGTCATCAAAATTAAAAAAACGTTAACGTATAATCAGGACCGATAATCGGCATTAATAGAAATATAGTCATGTGTCAGATCGCACGTCCACACGATGGCCGTGCCTCTGCCGATACACAGGTCAACATGTATTTCAATTTCCTGACTCTTCATGTATTTGGCTACCGGACCTTCGTCATAACCGGGGATCGCAGCACCGTTCTTGGCAACGGGAGTATCCCCTATTCTTATTTGCAGTCGATCTCGATTTACATTCTCTCCAGATTTACCAATAGCCATCACAATGCGCCCCCAGTTTGGGTCTTCCCCGGCAACAGCCGTCTTGACCAGTGGAGAATTTGCTATTGCAAACCCCACACGTTTTGCAGCTTTTGCCGACTCGGCACCAACAACCTCAATAGTTACAAACTTACTCGCCCCCTCTCCGTCACGGACCACCTGATGAGCAAGATCAATCATTACCTCTTCCAACGCGTTACGGAAGTTTCTAAGTGTCGAAGTCCCCGGACTGTCAATACGTGGATGATTTGCGGTACCCGTCGAAAACAATAAAACCATGTCACTGGTGGACGTATCACCGTCGACCGTTATAGCGTTAAACGATTGTTCTGTTGCTCGACGCATTATCGTCCGCAAAACAGTAGGAGGAATTTTTGCGTCGGTAAAAACAAAAGAGAGCATTGTCGCCATGTCTGGTGCGATCATTCCCGAACCTTTAGCTATTCCTCCGATAGTAACTGGGGTATTGCCTATTAAAGTTCGCCGGCAAGCACCTTTAGAAAACGTATCGGTCGTCCTTATCGCAGCTGCGGCTGCTTTCCAATTTTTGGGTGCTAGCTTTTTTTTGAGGCGGCCAAGACTTTTGATAATTCTGTGTTCCGGGAGTACTTCACCAATAACGCCAGTGGATGCCATAAAGACCTGGCTTTTAGGGACACCCAGCGTAGACGCGACCTTTTCCAAGGTCCGGTGGAGAGACCGTTCTCCGGCAATTCCTGTGAATGCATTGGCATTTCCTGAATTGACAATCAATGCTCGTGCACGGCCAACCTCCGACCGTCGTCGGCACCAATTCACGGGGGCCGCCGCCGTTTTGGATTTGGTAAAAACACCAACAGCCCGCGTACCTTTCTCAAACTCCGCCAACATGACATCTTTACGACCTTTGTCCTTTATCCCGCAGGCCTCGGTCGCAATCTTAACTCCGGGTATTTCAGGAATTTCCGGAAAATCGATAGGAGCTAGTGGCGATTTTTTCCCCATGCTCACTTATTTTATCCTCCTTCGGAAAATAGAACAAAGTTCCTCGCTAATATTTTGGCTAGCCACTGAACGTTTCAGATAGATTGTGTCATGCCACAGCAACCAATTCATCAGCTATTTTTTCTGCGCACATTATCGTCGGAATATTGGTATTGGCGCGAGGCACACATGGAAACAGTGAGGCGTCACAAATCGTCAAACCTTCGACGCCAAAGACTGCACCCTTATTGTTCGTTACAGCTGTCACGTCGTCCTGTATGCCCATTCGCGCCGTCCCGGACGGGTGCCAACAGCCTGTTACACCTTGTCGAATAAATTCTTCCATTGCATCCTCATCGCCAAGAAGATGGGCAAGACTGCGGCCCTCAGTTATAAATTTTTTAATAGCGGCGCGCCGCAAGATAGCTGGTCCATCCATTATAGTTGCCAGTACGGTTGTAAGAATACGGTTCTTAGTATTTACAGCTCCAATCTTTCTTACACGCTCTGAATAACAACTTGGAAACGCGTCACGCGCAATTTCCGCCATAAGCGGATGGTTAAAATACTCTGACATGCGCGCAATTCCTTGAGCCAGTCGATCATAGTCACGGCGGTCTTCCAGCAGGCGAAAATCGACATCGGGCTCTGCGTTAGGATCGACGCTTGCGAGTGTTACGCGACCACGCGAATAAGGTTTGTTGCACCACATTAGGAATGACCCTAACCGCAAACCAACGGCGTGCCATCCAGATTTTGCTGTCACCGATACGTACATGTCACCTTGCGGGCATTCGTCTATCCCAGACGAATACCTAAACGCTATTTGGGCATGGCGCCGAGTGCCAAGATTGTCCGTTAACCGGGCACGTGGACGAAGATATGCAGAAACCGAAATTGTTGGGTGTTCATTTAAATTCTCCCCCACACCGGGGCGATCCGAAACGACCTTTATTCCCATTTCTTTGAGGTGGCCAGCCCGGCCTATGCCCGAACGTAACAAAAGGGCGGGTGTGTGCAGAGCGCCAGTAGAAATAATAAAATGTTTTCCTGACAGGGTTAGGGGACCTTCTTTTCCCCTAACCGATGCGCTCGATACTTGACGCCCCTCAAACACAAGTTTTTCTGCGACTGTTTCCGAAAGTATGTATAGGTTTTTCCGTGCTCGAACCCCAGCATCTAGATACCCCATTGATGCAGAAACACGCGTCTCGTTTTGGTTTGAGATCGTACACGCAAACCAACCATCCTCAAAATAACCGTTCTGGTCTGACAGAGGTTTAAGACCTTGATCGGTCAGCACTTCAGAAACTCTTCGCGCAAACCCGGGCCAATTTTCCTGGGGGACGCGCCGGATCGCGACCGGACCATGCTGACCGTGAAAGTCGTCGCGAATATCTTGATCATTTTCTAGTTTTCGAAAATAGGGTAAAACCTTTTCCCAATTCCACCCATGGGCGCCAAGAGTTTCCCATTCATCATAGTCCTGTGGCGCGCCCCGATTAGCCATTTGTGCATTGATGGACGACCCACCGCCGATCACTCGCGCCTGCTCTAAAAAAACTGGCGACCTAGGAGGGCCGGAGTTGGACGCTGTTGCGCCAAGACGTACACTTAGATTTTTCCAATGGTAGGCCGGATTAAAGGAAGCGCCCATGGGATACGAATCGAGAATATCTGCGGGCTCTGCACCAGGGGGAAAATCTTTTCCTGCTTCGACCAACAATACTTCATAACGCCCGCTCGCCGACAACCGGTTTGCCATGACGCACCCGGCTGACCCTCCCCCAAGGATTACATAGTCAAAGATTTTGGACCCGTATTCCATCAAATTTTTTGTCCTTTTATATTGTTCGCATCAGTCGTTATAGCTCAAATTAGCACTGCAGTTTCTAGACTTCCCGAGAGAAAATGACACAGTACATAAAACCGCCCGAGGTACGCAATTCAACTGTGCAATGGAAAATTATATCAATTTAACGGGTTGGTGCATTTTGTATTCTACGCAACCTGGGTTTAGAGCCATCCATTTCGAAACGTTGTATATTAGCTTTTTTGATAATACCCGTTACAAATTTTGATACTACCTCCCCCGCCATGTCGCGTTGTATTTTTGCACGAATTTCCTCGAAACTTGGTGGTTTGGAAATCCGTTTATCCTCTAATTTTATTATATGCCA
>CAZOHS010000049.1:0-15986 GCA_964579285.1 uncultured Rhodospirillaceae bacterium
TGTCCGTTCGCGCTTACCTCGAAACCAAAGAAGCGCACCCAGGGCTAACACGATGATGACACCGTGTGGAATACGCTGCCACAAGCATAATTCGCACGGATGTAGCCCCCCCAAATATTGGGATCCCAAAGCGGCTAAAATTGCCACCGATGACGCGACGCCTGCCCATACCGGCACAGTCTCGTCTTTAATTGTTATTTTTAAAATCTTCACTTTTCAGGCTTAAAATAGGTACTTGATTGATAAAAACCCGCAAATCAAAAGTATACAGAAACTTGTGAACAGCAGGCCAAGGCGTTTTTCAATAAATAACTTGATTGGTTGTCCGAACCTATACAGTAGGAAAGCGACTAGGAAAAAGCGCAAACCTCTGGACAGTATCGAAGCCGTGGTGAAGGTAAACAGGTCTAGGTTCGCGACCCCACTCGCGATCGTAATCACTTTGTATGGGAAAGGTGTAACACCCGCCATAAATACTATCCAACTTCCATATTCATTGTAGCGCTCTGTGTAACTTAAAAACTTGCTGTTATAGTCGTAAAATTCAAGTATTGGCTGTCCGGCCTGCTCGTACAATAAGGCGCCGATGCTATAGCCAACCATACCCCCTAAGACAGACGCGATGGTGCAAATGCTTGCGAAGCGCCACGCACGTTCACGAGCAGCAAGGATCATGGGTATTAATAGAGCGTCCGGTGGGACTGGAAAAACAGAGCTCTCAACAAACGCCACGGCAGCTAAAGCCCAGAGCGCGTTCTTATGGGCAGCAAGGTCCAGTGTCCAGATATAAAGACGGCGCAGCATCAAGTAATCTCGTGAGCGGTTGTAGGGGTCTAACAGGGAGTGTCCGTAGTCGCAAGGTGAACTTTATTATGTTAGATAGACCGTGACTTCTAATATTAATTTCTAATAAACTTGGTTTATGAATACTAAGCTTGCAACTTTGGGAATCCCTGAGCCGGTAACTTTGGTCGACAGGGCACGTGCCCTGGCGCCGACGCTTCGCGAGCGCGCCATGGAGGCCGATAATATTCGTAAGTTGCCACGAGAGAATGTTACAGCCCTAAAAAAGAATGGCCTTTTTAAGGTTATCCAACCAGAACGTTGTGGCGGCTGGCAGATGGATTTTCATACGCATCTAAATGTTGTTGAAGAAATATCGACCGGTTGTGGATCGACTGGCTGGTGCTTGGGCGTTCTACAAATTCATTCCTGGGTAGCGGGACTTATGGATGAGCGGGCCCAAGACGATATCTATAGTAACAACCCAGATGCCTTGATTGCAGCCGTTCTTGTGGCACGAGGGACAGCGCGACGCCATGCTAGCGGTTATATTTTGGAGGGTTTTTGGCCTTTCGGCTCAGGTAGTGAGCATTCTGATTGGCTTGTCTTGGGCGCGAAGGTGATAAACACTGACGGCAGCGTACAGGACGAGGGTTGTTTTCTTATACCCTCAGACGATGCTGAATTTAAAGACGATTGGCGAGTTGCGGGGCTTCGAGGAACCGGTAGTTGCAGTCTTGTTGCGAAAGGTGTGGAGATCCCCGAACACCGGTTCATTTCTTTTGTGGAAGCCAGAAAGGGTAAGACTCCGGGTGGGGGTCTACACGCTGGTACGCTCTTTAAGTCGCCCTTGGGGCCACCGCTTGCTCTGGCATTGTGTGGCCCCGCGGTTGGTATTGCGGAGGGGGCAATAAAAGATTTTATCGACTATGTGCCGGGTAGAACTAATCCTCATTTACGTGGGGCGGAGCAAATAAATTCTCCTTTGACACATGCCACCGTAGCGGAGGCAAAGGTTAAGGTTGATGCGGCCAGACAATTATTACATCGAGCGGCGGAAGATATACACGCATCTGCCGAACGTGAAGGCCGAATGACGCGCTCGGCTCGCGCTCGAATTCGGATGGACTGCGCTTTTGCAGTCCGTTTATGTCTTGAAGCTGGAGAGGGAATATTCCTGGCTTGCGGGGGGTCGGGGCTTGCAGAGTCTAATCCGATACAACGTGCCTGGCGGGATCTGCACGCAATTAATCAACATGCCTTGCTCCAACTTCAGACTAATTCCCAAATTTATGGGAGGGTGTTACTCGGCCTCGAACCCGGGACCGATATTCTCTGACCTAAATATTTTTGGTAAAGTACTAGGTCTATTTCGCTAATTTCTGCCATTAAAACGTTACGGTACCGAACTAAAGCTCGGTACACTTTAATTCGATCACATCCTCCAAGGAAAATTAATTGGATAACTTTTTTTATACAGAAATTGGTCAAATTAACGGCGTCATTGATCTCAAAGCCATTGAGACAAGGCCAGGCGAATTTATTCTACGCGAAGATTTAATCAGTATACTCGTTCGGTGGCTAAAATTGTTTCGTTTGATGACTTGACGAGTGTGGTTCTATGAATGTACGCCATCGTGTATGCGGGCGTGGCGGAATTGGTAGACGCAGTGGATTCAAAATCCACCGGTGGCAACACCTTGGGAGTTCGAGTCTCCCCGCCCGTACCACAATGAGCGTCTTTGATATCTCTGATCCACAAACCCTTATAATCAGGCAGCGCAGTACTAACCGATAAAATTTTTCGTTTTAGTTATACTTTTTCAACTTTAATTAAATTTTATAAAAATGTTTTAGCCTCGGTTGCTGCGCATCTTAATTGAGATTGCGCATTCGGCAGCCCAAATCGGACCGTTCGCCATCTATGTCGCGGGCCACGTTTTCCGCAAACGATCTGACCGCGTCAGAGTTTTTTTCTGTGCTTAAACCTTTCTACGCCGGAACCTCCCCGAGGACCGTGGTTCTATACATTTCGCGTCGATAGCCTTCGTGGTCATTAAATGCGTGATGGAGGCATAAACGATTATCCCAAAGCGTTAACGTGTTCGGTTCCCACCGAAGACGACAGGTAAACGCGGGCTGGGTCATATGCCGCCGCAAAAATTGCAAAATCATATCGGCCTCATTATCAGTCATACCTTCGATTGACACAGCGTATGAATCGTCAACGTAGAGAGCTTTTTCGCCCGTTATCGGATGCGTTCGGACCAGTGGGTGAAATTCACCTCTAATCATTGGTTCTGGATCAAACTTCAGAGGGGTCCCACCAAGACTTTTCTCGCCGTATTTTTGAGTGCCTTTTTTTACTTCGTTTAAAACCGTTCGAGCGGACATGTGTACCCGAAGGTCGTTTATCGTTTCTTTCATTTTTTCACTTAAGTACGCGTAGGCGAGAGCGCTATTAGCCCACATTGTGTCACCGCCATAGGGCGGGATGTCTTTACCGAAGAGGATTGTAATTGCAGGTGGGCGTTTTAGGAAAGGGGAGTCGGTATGCCAAGCTCCTCCAAAGATCATGTGTGCCTTAGAATCTGCTTCTTTTAGGACGGGTTGAACTTCTGGATGTCCTTCTACACCAGGCGTATACGCATCTTTACCGAATTCTCCAAAACGTAATGTAAATTCTTCCTGATCAGTATGAGAAACTTTTTGATCCCGCAGGAATATCATCTTGTGCGTATAGAGCGCGTCTGCAAGTTCGGCAAAGCTCGCATCAGTCAATTTTCGGATGTCAATTCCTGTAATTTCTGCGCCCATAGCGGCCCCCAAAGGGGTCGCAGAAAAGTGGGCATAGTCCTTTACATGATTCGCGAATACGCCTGTCGGATGAATATGCATAGCGAATTCCTAGTTGTGGGTATTAGAGCTTGAGCCTAGTGTTGTGTGAATTGTATTTATGTTTTCCATTTAGCGAAAACCCTCGGCCATACATTCTATTCTCTAGCCAGGCCAATTAGCTTCTTCTGCGGTTTGTGCGGTTCTGTAACTGTCACGGGCACAACATCTATCGTAGTAAGAAGAAACCTTGGTTAAAGGTGACAAATCATATTTTGCCGGTTTAGTCCAATTTAGAATAGCGGTCGCATAGCAATCGGCCACCGTATACTCCTCGCCCAGTAGGTATTCTTTCCCATCCAGCGCGTCATCGACAAATTGGAGGCGGACATCCAGCCGTTGCCTCGCGACAGGCCGGTATTCATCGGGAATATTTGGCAAGAACAAGGGTGGTAAGTTTTTGTGCAACTCGGAACCGATAAAACTTAGCCAATCTTGCAACTGATAACGCTCGTTGGTGCCTGCGTCGGGTATTAAGCCCTTATCAGGATTTTGGTCTGCCAGATATTGAAGGATGACCCCGCATTCGCTTATCCCGATGCCCTCTTCAGTTTCTATATATGGTACGTAGCCCTTTGGGTTTTTGGCTCTAAAATCGCTGCCATCCGGGAGGGTTTTTTCCCTTAAGTTGACGGGCACTAATTCGGGTTCGATGTTAAGTTCCCGCATTGCTAAATGCGGTCCAAATGAGCAGCTACCCTTAGAATAATATAACTTCATGTATTTACTCCTAAACCTATTAATTTTTTTATGTTGAGCTTTCTATAGCGAATCACTTCTTTGTCTTATGAGCCCCAGTTTGCTTCCCAGTGTCACGTTATTTATTTAACTGAAACAATCTCCACCATTCACCGCGACATACTGACCCGTCATAAAATCACTTTCCGACGAGGCTAAAAATACCATTGCACCGGCCAGGTCTTCTGGCACTTGTTCCCGCTTTATCGAGCGCGACCCTATTACCAAACTTTTATCATGGTCGCCTTCGGGTCCCCAAGCTAAAACTGCCTCACTCATGGTTAAACCCGGTGCGAGTGTATTTACGCATATGTTGTCCTCTCCCAACTCCCTAGCGAGGACGCGTGTTAACGCAAATACGCCCCCCTTGGAGGTTACATAATGTGACATGTAGGGAACTCCTTTCAGTATCGTATCGGAACCTATGTTTACTATTTTTCCATACTTCTGACTTCGAAAGGTCCTGAGCGCGGCCCGACACATCAGGAGCATGCCCCTAACATTCACGGCTTGGACACGATCCCACAGGTCCATATCGATCTCGTCAAATGGTTGAGGTTTAAGTGTTCCAAAGACAGCGGCATTATTAATGAGTATATGAAGCCCTCCAAACCGTTGGACTATGTCGTCCACCAGTTTTAGCGTTGCCTGTTCATCGCTTATATCGCATGTGAAAGCTGCGACTGTCGTGTCCTTCAGTTTTTCCGTTATCTGCGTAGCGGTTTGCTGTCCATCAAGAATATCGACTATTGCTACCTTTGCGCCCTCTTCGGCCAAAGCCTGCGCATAGGTCGCGCCAATTCCTTGAGCGGCACCGGTAACAATCGCAATCTTTCCGTCGAGTTTGGCCATTTAGTTTCCCTCTCAGTGTACTCAAAGAGACATGACATGCTTTGCCGCACGCAGTAAAGACCCTTAGATTAGGGTATCTATGATTTGCGAAACTACGATATTTTGGTCCGTGTCCGCCGAAGAGGGAAAACAATGATTGATCCAAAACTCTTTAAGTTCGATACACTTAGTTTGCATGCGGGCCAACAGCCTGACCCAACTACTGGGGCTCGTGCACAGCCGATTTATCAAACGACATCTTATGTCTTTCAAGATACGGATCATGCCGCGGCCTTATTTAATCTTGAACGAGCCGGTCATATATATTCCCGTATCTCCAATCCCACCGTCGCAGTATTGGAGGAGCGCATTGCTGCCCTCGAAGGTGGCCTTGGCGCCGTGGCTACCGCTTCAGGGCAGGCTGCGTTGCATCTCGCTATTGTTACATTGATGGGGCAGGGAGGGCATATCGTTTCATCTAGCTCGATATATGGTGGTAGCCACAATCTATTTTATCACACTCTGCCCCGCTTCGGGATAACAGTTAGTTTTGTAGATCCCCGTGACCATAGTGCTTTTTCAGCCGCTATTAATTCGGAAACCCGTCTTGTTTTTGGCGAAACACTTGGCAATCCCGGCCTTGAGGTCATGAATTTTTCAGAAATTGCAAAAATTTCTCATGACCACGGGATCCCTTTTATGATCGATAACACGTTTGCAACGCCCTATTTATGCCAACCTTTCAAATACGGCGTAGATATCATAATGCATTCGGTAACTAAATTTCTGGGCGGCCATGGTACGTCAATCGGCGGTGTGTTGGTGGATTCTGGAAATTTTAACTGGGAAGACACCGAAAAGTTTTCCACCCTAACTCAACCTTACGATGGTTATCATGGGCTTAACTTCTCAGAGGAGTTTGGCCCGGCAGCTTTTATAATGCGTGCGAGGGCGGAGGGACTGCGAGACTTTGGTGCGACCCTTAGCCCAACCAACGCGTTTCATCTGCTACAAGGTGTCGAAACATTACATGTCCGCATGGAGCGTCACGTTTCTAACGCGCGGAAGATTGTCGAATTTCTGGGCAAACACGAAGCCGTAGAATGGATAAGCTGGCCCGAGCGTGACGATCATCCGGATAAGAAGATTGCAGAACTCCAGCTACCAAAGGGCCCCGGGGCAATATTTCCCTTTGGCATAAAAGGTGGCCGAGAGGCTGGTCGGATATTTATAGAGAGACTAAAGCTTTTTTCTCACCTTGCTAATGTGGGCGACGCGAAGTCCTTGGTAATACACCCAGCGTCAACGACGCACCAGCAGATGGATACTGCGGCTCTTAAAGCTGCAGGCATTGGAGAAGAACTTATTCGTCTTTCTGTTGGGTTAGAGGATCCCGACGATTTGATTTCAGATCTCGATCAAGCACTACGGACGACACTTCGGAACGTACGAGTGAAGGCAGCCGAATAATGAAATTTAGTGTTGATGGAAAATCAGTCTTCGCCGCGAGCGGGGGCAAAACTTTCGACCCGGCATTGCCCCTTGTGATTTTTGTACATGGTGCAGGTATGGATCACACCGTCTGGGCGCTCCAAACTCGTTGGTTTGCCTGGCATGATCATTCTGTGATGGCGATAGATCTTCCGGGCCACGGCAAATCAGAAGGTCCATCGCTCAATACAATCGAAGAAATGGGTGCTTGGCTCGTTAAAGTGATAAAGGAGTCTAAGGCGAACTCCGTCTCCTTGGTCGGCCACTCTATGGGGTCATATGTGTGTCTGGCTGCCGCGGCTGAGATGGGAGCTAGTCTCAGTGGCCTCGCGCTCCTCGGTATCGGCGTTGAGATGCCCGTTCACCCTGATTTGCTTACTGCAACAGAATCTAATGATCCCACAGCGTGGGATCTAATAGTATCATGGGGCTTTGGTACCTCAGCGCATTTTGGACTTAATACTGCGCCAGGCCTCTGGATGCAGGGTGGGGGACGGTCCTTGTTGGCTCGCAGCCCAGAAGGTGTGTTAGGCAAAGATATGGTGGCATGTGACAGTTATAAGGGTGCTTTACAAGCGGCAGGGAAGGTTGAATGTCCGACACTCATCGTGATTGGTAGTCGTGATCAGATGACGCCCCCTAAATCGGCCATTCCAATTGCAAAAAAATTAAAAAGTGTCACTGAAGTTATGATTAGTGACTGTGGTCACATGATAATGATCGAAAAGCCCGATCAAACTCTCGACGCACTTATTTCAGGTTTAAAATAGTCTCGCGTAACAGTTGGGGTTTTTGGTCGTTGATCACTTTTTGGGCAGCGGGTAGTGCGGAAGAGCAGACTAGTTGGGTTTGAAAAAGTGAAACGCGCTACGCATTTGCGAACCAAGCCAACAGTGCCATTAAGGTTATGACGGATGTTAACGTTGTAACGACAATTGCTGCTGAAGCGCGCTGTATAAACACCTTGTTTTGTTGTGCGGTCACAAAGACTAGGGCTCCCGTTGGTAAAGCTGCCAGGAGTATGGCGCTCATTGCCCAGAAGCCGTCCATGTCGAATACGTAAAACACTAGAAATGCGGTGACTAAGGGTTGGAAAAATAGTTTTAAAAATACCATCCAACCCACTTCCTTCAAACCAGAACTAATGCTTTGTCCAACAAGAAAGAGCCCGAGCGCGAACAGTGCGCCTGGAGCTGCTGCGGCACCAAGTATTCGGCACACATTTGTAATCGGGGACGGAACTACCATATCAGCACTACTAATCGCGATCCCAAGTATGGGTGCGATGACGAGTGGGTTTTTAATCAAAGAGTGGAATACTTTTTTTGGTATATTCGGAGCACTGTCTCCAGTTGCCTTCACGTTTGTGGCGGTTACCCAGGCTGACATTACTCCGTAGAACAGCATATTTAATACCGTCGCAATTATTGCCGGCAGAACACGCTCTTCTCCAAATGCAGAGATGAAAAGCGGGATTCCCATATAACCCGTGTTTGAAAAAAGGGCCGTCATGGCGTGTAAGGCATTTGTAGAGCCCCGATTTTGAAATAAATATCTACCAACTAACGCGGCTATGATGCCGGTGATGACAACTCCCAACGATACGGAGATTATGAAATCGAGATGAAGTATTTCTGACACCCTGGTCTCCACGACACTGATAAAAATCAGTGGTGGAAGCGCAAACCAGTAGACAAAAGAATTTATCGCTTCTGAACCATTACTATCTATAAGCCTCACTCGACCAGACAGGTATCCGCAAAGGATAATTCCGAATACCGGGATGGCAACATCGATGACGACTTGCACGGCTCCTAGGTTCCTATAAAGATAAACAAAAGTAATCTGGGTGTGTTGGAGAACTACACTATGGCGGGAAGTTACGCCAAAGTATTTGACAAATTTGATTACGTTATCGTCGGCGCCGGAACCGCAGGTTGTGTCTTGGCTAACCGATTGAGCGCAGATCCACAAATTAGGGTTTTAGTCCTAGAGGCCGGTGCAAAGGACAGCCACCCGTGGATCAAAATCCCTATAGGTTATCTTTATACCATGGGTAATCCGAAGACGGACTGGTGTTTCGAAACCGAAAACGAACCCGGGCTCAATGGGCGCAGCCTCGCTTACCCGCGTGGCAAAACGCTCGGTGGCTGTTCAGCTATTAACGGCATGATCTATATGCGCGGCCAAGCACGAGACTATGACCAGTGGCGACAAATGGGAAATATTGGATGGGCTTGGGATGACGTCCTGCCGTTGTTTCGGGCTTCTGAGGACTATGCTGGCGGCGAAAGCGAATTTCACGGCACCAATGGCGAATGGCGGGTAGAGGAGCAAAGGCTCTCTTGGGATATTTTGGATGCCTTTCGTGAAGCATGTGCGGAAGTTGGTATAGCAAAAACAGACGATTTTAATCAGGGTACGAATGAAGGTTCCGGGTATTTTCACGTCAATCAAAAAAGAGGTGTCCGATGGAGCGCCGCTCATGCATTTTTACATCCAGTCAGTGGGCGCCATAATCTTACGGTCCTGACAAAAGCCCAGGTCAAAAAACTTATCGTTGACGCGGGTAGGGTGACGGGGGTTGAGTTTTGGCTGGACGGTGTCGACGCCCATGCAGCCGCAACGCGAGAAGTGGTACTTGCTTCTGGCGCAGTTGGTTCGCCACATATTCTGCAACTCTCGGGAATTGGCTCCGGGAAGTTCCTTCAACAACACGGTATTGACGTCATACACGAGTTAAAAGGGGTTGGCGAAAACCTCCAGGATCACCTCCAGATCCGCGCCGTATATAAAGTGAATAATGTCAAAACTCTAAATGAACGCTCACACAGCTTATTCGGCAAAGCAGGCATGGGTCTGGAGTATTTTTTCTTAAAACGAGGTCCATTGACTATGGCGCCTAGTCAACTGGGCGTATTTACGAAATCTGCGCCGCATATTGAAACGCCAAATCTTCAGTACCACGTTCAACCCCTATCTCTAGATAAGTTTGGCGAGCCTCTTCATTCATTCCCCGCGATTACAGCGTCCGTTTGTAATTTGCGCCCGGAAAGTCGTGGCCATGTCCAAGTGAACGGTCCCGACCCACGAGGAAAGCCTATAATTCGCCCTAATTATCTAAGCACAGTCACTGATCGAGAAATAGCGGCAAACGCGCTTAAGTTGACACGTCGGATCATTAGTGCGCCAGCGATGTCTCGATATAAGCCCCTCGAGCATTTGCCGGGTTCCCATATTTCTAGCGATGAGGATCTCGCTGACGCCGCCGGCGATATCGCAACCACGATCTTCCATCCCGTTGGAACGTGTAAAATGGGATCGGATAGCATGGCCGTAGTAGACCATAGGCTCCGACTTAGGGGACTTGGCGGATTACGTATCGCGGACGCCTCGATAATGCCCACTATAACATCTGGAAATACAAACTCCCCCACGATCATGATTGCCGAAAAAGCGGCGATTATGATGTTTGAAGATCAACAAAAACTGTGAAGACGATTTGTATCAAAATATAGAAACTGCCAACGTCGCGCTGGCCGAACGGTTTGACGTTATGTCTCTACCCACGGAGTTTTATGAGAACCCCTATCCTATTTATCATGCGTTGCGCCGTTACGCGCCTGTGCACAAGATGTCCAGCGGCACCTGGTTTCTGACACGACATAACGACTTAACGGAGATTTATAAAGACCCCACCCTATTTTCATCCGATAAGACAGTTGATTTCAGAAAAACAATGGGAACCACTGCTCTTTATGAACACCATACGGCGAGCCTCGTGTTCAACGATCCACCGCGCCACTCCAGGGTACGCAAGAGGCTCGCACCCGCGTTTACGCCACGCGCACTTAGAACCCTCACAAAACGCGTTGAAGCAGTGGTTGATCAAACGATCGATGTCGTCGGGGCTATGGGCGAATTTGATCTTTTGCACGATTTTGCGATGAAACTGCCAATTGAGTTGATCGGCGATATGCTTGGCGTTCCGTCCAATGATCGACATAAGTTGTCGCCGTGGGCGGTCGAAATCCTGGGTGGTCTCGAGGCTGATTTGAATACTGAAAAACTTCAAAGAGGGGCAACTGCAGTAGACGAATTCAAAGAGTATCTAGGGTGGTTAATAGCTGAGAGAAAAACGAATTCTGCAACGAATGACACAGGCGAAGTATTGTCTCAGCTAATAGGGCCAGACAAGGACGGAGCAGAACTAAGTGAACTCGAATTATTACACAACTGCATTTTTCTACTCAATGCGGGACATGAAACGACCGCTAATACCATAACCAACGGTATTGATGTATTATTGAGGTTTCCCCATGAATTGGATCGACTACGGTCAGCTCCGGATATGATTGTATCCGCGACTGAGGAAATTTTGCGGTTTGAGAGTGCTGTGCAACTTAACAATCGTAAGCTAACGGCCGACGCGGTTGTAGGCGGCATTCAGATGGATGAGGGCGACTATCTTTGGCTTGCCATCGGCGCGGCAAATCGTGACCCGCAAAAATTCATGAAGCCGGATGAGTTTGATATTGGACGTTCACCCAATCGACACTTCGCTTTTGGGACTGGGATCCACGCGTGTGCTGGAATGTCGCTTGCCCGCATGGAGGTGCAGATTGCGATCAATAAACTCATTCAACGTTTTGGCAGTATCGAGCAAAAGGGTCGCAGTATGCGTCAGCAGCGCGCTCGATTTCGCGGCTTCGATAAATATTTTGTCTGCGTGTCCACGTAAATTATCGTTCTGTTTGACGCTAGTGGTTTCTGGTCTTAGGTTTCAGCGCTTTCTAAAGCCATGAAGGACGAGGCATTGACTGATCTCAAAGTGCTTGGTGAACAGGCGAAGGCATGGCCATTTGCTGAGGCACGGAATGTGCAAAAAAGGATTAAGGGCAAAACCCCAGAGAAAGGGTATGTTCTTTTCGAGACCGGTTACGGCCCTTCGGGTCTTCCTCACATAGGTACCTTTGGCGAGGTCGCGCGCACGTCTATGGTACGCTGTGCTTTTGAGGTAATTTCAGATCTTCCCACGAAGCTTTTTGCCTTCTCTGACGATATGGATGGGCTGCGCAAAGTTCCTGAAAATGTGCCCAACCAAGAAATGATCGCAAAACATCTGGGTAAACCACTAACGAGTGTGCCCGACCCCTTTGAAACGCACGAAAGTTTTGGGCATCACAATAACGCCCGCTTGATTTCATTTCTGGATATGTTCGGTTTTGATTATCAATTCAAAAGTGCAACAGAGTGTTACAATTCCGGGACTTTCGATGACACACTTCTTAAAATTTTGGAGTTTTATGAACCAGTTACGGAGATAATTCTGCCAACGCTTGGAGCGGAGCGCCGAGCCACCTACAGTCCATTTTTGCCGATTTGTGAAAAAACCGGACGTGTTTTACAGGCAAAAGTAGTGCAGCGTGATCCTGACGCGGGAACAATCGTCTACGAAGATGAAGAAGGTTGTCTGGTCGAAACGCCAGTCACCGGTGGGCACTGTAAACTCCAGTGGAAGGCCGACTGGGCTATGCGGTGGACAGCCCTATCGGTTGATTATGAAATGTCTGGAAAGGATTTAATTGATTCAGTTCGTTTATCAAGCCGTATTTGTAAGGTGCTTGGAGGCACACCACCGGACGGCTTCACTTATGAACTTTTTCTCGATGAGAATGGTGAAAAAATCTCTAAATCACGGGGCAATGGGATATCGATAGAGGATTGGCTCGAATACGCGACGCCCGAGAGCCTGTCGCTTTACATGTATAACTCACCACGTAAGGCGAAACGGCTTTATTTCGATACTATACCTCGACACGTTGACGATTATTTATCACATCTACAAAAGTATGAGGCACAAGATCCATCCTTGAGATTAGAAAATCCTATCTGGCATATACACAGTGGACGACCACCTAAACCAGAGGACCTAGTGTCGTTCGCTCTCCTGTTGAACCTGGCAGGTGTTTGCAATACTGAAGACCGCAACGTGCTCTGGGGCTTCATCAGCCGTTATGCTGGCGATGCTACTCCGGCATCCGCTCCTATTCTGGACAGCCTCGTAGGCTATGCAATTACTTACTATCGGGATTTTGTTAAACCGAATAAAGAATATCGAGCGCCCTCTGATACTGAATGCTCGGCGCTTGAAGACCTCTGTGCAAGTCTTCAAGCGTTACCTGATCGTTCGGATTCGGAAACAATACAAACCGTAGTCTACGAAGTTGGTAAGCGTAACAATTACGACAATCTTCGCGAGTGGTTTAAAACGTTATACGAGGTGCTGCTGGGACAGACCCAAGGTCCCCGATTTGGGTCATTTGTTGCTCTTTATGGCAGGGACGAGACAGTTGCATTAATTCAGCGAGTGTTAGAAGGGGAAAATCCTTCACTGCGATGATCTGTATAGTCCAGGTTCTCGTAGCTTCCTGTAATGAATTTGTTTTACTTAGATTGCGACATCGACCAATCGGTTCGTTATCACTGCGATAAACACGTCGTTAAAATGTGTTTAGAGACGGCTCAGCTTCTATGTACCGCTCTCCGCAGATACGGATTGTTTGCTCCTTATAAAGCGACGCATGTCAAACACCCGACCACACTGTGGACGGGGGACAGTATTCGTCACTACGAATGGTTACGGCTTTTTGGGCTCGCTCTCTGCAAGGAGTACACCTGGCGTTATTGCAAAGAACATGCATCAGAATCCGTCATTAGATCATTGCCAAAAGCGCCAGCCTTTCCTGATGAAGGTTGGCGAGAACCGCCCCAGGCGATGCCGGACGAATTTAAGGGCCCTGATTGTGTTGCTGCGTACCGAAAATTTTATAAAGTGAAAAAACGACCTTTTGCGACCTGGACTAAAAGGCCCGTGCCCCCTTTTATGCGTTAGCGCTGCGCCACTGCTATCTTTTGTAGCCTATGCCGATAAGCGCACGGTTTGGTATAAAAATTTTATTATTTTCTTTATACACTTTGAATCTGTTCTTTATGTTTTTTACTAAGTTTTCGACTTCTGACTTGTTAAGCCGTTCTACTGAATCTGAATACCCGCGGGAAAGGGCACGACCAATATATTGGTCTAGGTTTTCAACCGGCCGGCGGTAACGGATTTCAACTTCCTTTGTGTCTCTATATCCGGCTTTTTTAAGAATGTTCACGAGCTGGCCTTTGTCACCTAGACAGTGCCGTTGCGGGGGCGGCCCTTCAGTTTGGTTTAAAATATCAGCAATTGTCTGACGGATGATAAAAAACGCAGGGTTATCGCTATACGCCCCCCACACCATGTAAGCTGCACGGCCGCCGGGTTTTAAAACCCGAAGGGCTTCTCTAGCTGCTTCCACTTTGTTTGGCGCAAACATTAAGCCAAACCTGCAAGTCACGCAGTCAAAGCTTTCGTCGCGAAAGCTTAACGACATCATATCTGTCGATGCGCAGCTAAACTTTTCTATTCCGACATACTGAGCGCGAGACACTGCCACATCAAGCATAGCCGACGTAAGGTCACAGGCGATGATTGTGCTCTGGCCCTTTAATGCTACACCCACGCTTATCGCTGGGTCACCGGTGCCCGCTGCGATATCAAGAATGTCGTCCCCAGGCTTTATTTGAGCATTATCGACGAGGCACTGATCAAACGTATTGTCATTAGGCAACCCCTCTACCGCTGTTTCGATCCACGCTGAACTGCGCCCATTCCAATGGTGTTGGTTGGTTTGGCTTAGACCATTCATGTACAGGTTCTACGCCCCTCACGTTTTGCAAACTCAAAATAAAGCTTGCGACAATGAGTTGCTACGGGTCCAACAGCATAGTTATTATTCGCTACTTGGATGACGGGTTGAATTTTTGAAAAATTTCCTGTTAAAAATACTTCGTCTGCGCGTGACAGGTCACTTATCGTCAAAGTACGTTCTTCAACTCTGTATCCGGCTGACGACAACAGCTCCATTATGCGTTTCCGCGTCAGGCCGGCCAGAAACGAACCATTTTCAACTGGGGTTAGAACTAAACCATCACGAACAATAAAGAGATTATTGGTAGCAAATTCCGCTATGTTTCCTGAAGCATCTAGTACGACAGCCGTATCATATCCGTCGGCTCGAGCCTCCGCTAAGGCCCGCCCAACATTTGGATAAAGGCATGAAGCTTTTGCGTTTGTTGGCGCTGCCTCGGGAGCGGGTCGACGAAAAGTAGAGATTGTTGCTGTGATCCCCCGCCACTCGGGTAAGGGGGCCTCGAATATCGTCAGTATGAAACATGTAGAACTAGTGTCGGGTGTCACAAAACCATCTTTAAAATACATCAAAGGGCGGATATAAAGTTCGGCCTCCTTTGGGAATTGTTTAATTCCTTCCCATGCAAGTGCGGTGATCTCCTCGGCAGTGAGCGGCGATGTCATATTAAACGTCTCTGCGGATACTATTAGCCGAGCGCAGTGTCGGTCTATATCGGGTGCCAAACCTCCGAATGCTCGGGCACCGTCAAAAACCGATGATGCCATCCACCACGCGTGGTCCATTGGCCCCAGGATTGGTTGATTGCCTTCTGTCCAATCACCATTACTCCAAGTGATAGACCGGCGGTTGATCAAGACAATTTCCCGGGTGAGATTGATCTGCTTGTTTGCTCGTGTTCGTACGCTTTTGCGTATGCGTGAATTCGCTTGACCATGGCGTGTAAGCCGTTTGCGCGGCTTCCGCTAAGGTGAGACCCCAAATCAAGCACTTCAAAAAATTCGGGCGGAGTATTTATAATTTCTCCGGGTGTACGATCCGAATAAACCCGTAATAGCAGCGCGATGAGGCCTCGCACAATCATCGCATCAGAGTCTGCATCAAATTTTATTTTCTCGCCTTTTTGAGTGGCGTAAAACCAAACCTGTGACTGGCAGCCCGGTACCTTGTGCGCCTCGTCTTTCTTATCTTCCGGAAGCCCCTTTAGAGCCTTACCCATTTCAATGATGTACTCGTAGCGTTGCATCCAATCATCGAAAAAAGAAAATTCTTCAATAATGTCTTGCGTCGTTTCGTTTATGTCAGAACTTTCCACCATCCGCACGATATAGTGGGGTTTACGACTGCAATCAATCCGGCGAGAGTGAAATGTGAGCTTATGTGAAAAATCCTTATGCCAAATTACTTTGAAAGAGGAATGAGTTTGTGAGTGCCTACACTTTTATTTTACCCGCCTTGCGATGCTTGCCTCCTGAAGCCGCCCACAAATTAACAATAAAGGCATTATCA
>CAZOHS010000050.1:0-15858 GCA_964579285.1 uncultured Rhodospirillaceae bacterium
CCTCGAAACTTGGTGGTTTGGAAATCCGTTTATCCTCTAATTTTATTATATGCCAGCCAAACTGCGTCTGAACCGGTTTTTTCGTAAATTCCCCTATACTTAATCCAAATGCAGCCTCTTCAAATTGGGGAACCATTTGCCCTCGGCCAAAATAATTTAGATCGCCACCCCGGGTTTTAGATGGACCAGTAGACCTTTCCGTAGCTAATCGAGCGAAATTTGCCCCAGCAACAAGCTCTTTTACGATTTTTAAGGCGTCATTCTGAGTTTTTAATAAAATGTGTCGGACCCGAATTTCTTCTTTAGCAGAGGATTTTCCGATTGTGTTCTTGTACCGCGCTCGGACTGCCTCTTTTGTTACGTTCTTAGCTATTTCTCGTTCCAGAAGGGCTTGCTCGAGTAACCGCACCTGAGCAAACGCTACGGCTCTTTTATGCGTTGTAGTCTTATCTAAATTCTGGGTCTTCGCGACCATTGCAAGGAGGGTCGAACGTATTAACTGGTTTAGTAGAGGCTGAAACAGTTCTTTCACTGGCAAATTACGATACTGTTCCGGCAATCGAGTTCGCGCGATTTCTAGATCGGAGCGGTAAATACTTTTACCGTTTACACTAGCAATGATTGGATCATTCTGTCTTGACACCTCGCGCGCTAAGAGCGGCTGCTCCAACAAATTAACGACCAAGAATGCATAAGCAAAACATACGAATTTCATAATATTTACCTTGTTTTAGAAGTGGAGTTGTTCTTTTTTAAATCGAGTGACACTGACGATACAATCAGCTCCTTAGTAGTGGACTGTTCATATTATAAACGCCATCTACGTTGACTTGAGGCCCGATGCTGCATATGTCTGCCGCAATTCCCGCTAAGGCTAGCTGGTTATTCGGCTTGCACTGTAGCGGTTTGTCAAGGCCGAGGTATTAGAATGTTGCAGTCGATCGCGCAGCGATTATTTGGTAGTGCCAACGACCGAGAGGTAAAACGCCTACAGGGCATCGTCAACGAGATTAACTCTATGGAAGCGGACATAGAGAAACTTAGTGACGAACAGCTAAAGTCTCGAACCGACCATTTTCGTCAGTTATATTCGGATGGTGAAACGTTGGATAATCTTATTGTCGATACGTTCGCAACCGTGCGAGAAGCAGCGAAGCGCACCCTCGGACAGCGTCATTACGACGTTCAATTACTCGGCGGAATGGTCTTGCATCAGGGAAAAATCTCCGAAATGCGGACTGGGGAAGGTAAAACCCTGGTCGCCACTCTACCGGTGTACCTAAACGCAATTACGGGTAATGGTGTTCACGTGGTCACGGTCAACGATTACTTAGCCACACGTGATGCCAATTGGATGGGAGAAATATATACTTTTCTTGGCCTATCCGTGGGGTGCATTACTCATGGCCTCGATGACGAGGACCGGCAAAAAGCCTACTCATGTGACGTAACGTACGGCACCAACAATGAATTCGGGTTCGATTATCTCCGAGACAATATGAAGTTTCGTATCGAAGAAATGGTCCAAAGGGAATTTAACTTCGCGATTGTGGACGAGGTGGACAACATATTCATTGACGAGGCACGGACACCGCTGATCATTTCCGGTCCAGCAGAAGACGCTGCAGACTTGTATGCTTCAGTGGATAAAATTATTCCAAAACTAACAAAGGACGATTACGAAAAAGATGAAAAGCAAAAAACCGTAACACTAACTGAAATTGGAACAGAAAAAGTGGAGCAATTGCTAGGGCAGATGGATATGCTTAGCGGTACCTCGCTTTATGACATCACAAATGTGTCTCTCGTCCACCATGTCCAGCAGGCACTTCGGGCACACACCCTATTTCAACGGGATACCGATTATATTGTAAAAGATGATGCCATTGTAATTATCGACGAATTTACCGGCCGAATGATGGAGGGTCGCCGCTTTTCCGAGGGTCTACACCAAGCATTAGAGGCTAAAGAAAGTGTAACCGTTCAAAACGAAAATCAAACGCTTGCTTCAATCACATTTCAAAACTACTTCCGACTTTATCCCAAACTAGCGGGAATGACTGGTACTGCCATGACAGAGGCGGGGGAATTTGCCGAAATTTATGGATTAGAAGTTGTAGAAATACCGACCACCATGCCCCAAATACGTCTCGATGAAGACGATGAAGTTTATCGTACTAGTGAGGAAAAATTCCAAGCTATCTTGACCGAAATTCGTGAATGCCAAGCAAAAAACCAACCAATTCTGGTTGGTACTATTTCAATTGAAAAATCTGAACATTTAGCGACCTTACTAGCCGAAAATAACATAGAACACCATGTTCTTAATGCTAGATTTCATGAGCAGGAGGCGCTTATCATCGCGCAGGCCGGACAACCAGGCGCGGTGACTATTGCCACGAATATGGCAGGTCGTGGAACCGATATACAGCTCGGTGGCAACGTGGAAATGAAAGTTTCACAGGAATTATTAAATCTGCCCGACTCAAAACGTCAAAAAGATGGTCTATCATTAGAAGAAATAATTAGGTCGGACGTGGCTGCGGCAAGGAAGATTGTTTTAGAAGCGGGTGGCCTTTATGTAATAGGTACCGAGCGGCACGAAGCACGCCGTATTGATAACCAATTACGGGGACGATCGGGTCGCCAAGGGGACCCAGGACGTTCAAAGTTCTATCTGTCCCTGGAAGACGATTTAATGCGTATCTTTGGTTCGGAGCGCATAGACGGAATGCTTAGAAAGCTCGGGTTGGAGCAAGGGGAAGCAATAATACATCCATGGATCAATAAAGCGCTCGAAAAGGCCCAGAAAAAGGTCGAGGAACGCAATTACGAAATTCGAAAGAACCTCCTGAAATTTGACGATGTAATGAATGACCAGCGCAAAGTTATTTATGAACAGCGTAAGGAATTGATGGTAACAGAAGACGTCTCCGAAACTGTTGTTGAAATGCGTGAACAAGTCATTGAGGACGCTGTTGCTCGATGTATCCCGGAAAAAGCTTACGCAGAACAATGGGATATGGATGCCCTGCACGAAGAGATACAGAGGCTATTAGGCCTAGACCTTCCAGTGGCGGAATGGGCAGCCGAAGAGGGTATTGCTGATGAGGAAATTACCGATAGGCTAAAAAAAGAGGGAGCCCAAAAGATGGCGGCAAAAACTGCCAATTATGGTGCCGAACTTATGCGGCTAGCTGAAAAGAGTCTTCTGCTCCAGTTACTAGACCAAACATGGAAAGAGCATTTACTCGCACTCGACCATTTACGCCAAGGCATTGGGCTACGTGCATATGGACAGAAAGATCCCTTAAACGAATATAAACGAGAAGCCTTCGATATGTTCGACGACATGTTAAACAATTTGCGTAACACCGTTACGTCCGTAATGTGTCACCTCGAACTATCTATTGATGCTGAAGAGCTTGCTGGACAGGAAAAAACAGAGCTACAAATGCGAGAATCTCGGATGGATCCCGCATTTGGTAATACTGAGCTTTCCTCAACCGAACAGGAAGGAATGCACCCAGCCGCTAACATGCAACTACAAAATTCAAACACAATGGTTTTAGATGCTGATTTAGACCCTGCAGAAGCGCCGGACGGCTGGGAATTAAACCATGCTCTCGGTCGTTGGGTCGATCCCACGGACCCCGAAACCTGGGGTAAAGTGCCGCGCAATGCCGCTTGCCCATGTAATACCGGAAAAAAATATAAACACTGCCATGGTGGAGTAAGCTAAGACATTATTGCAGTCGCTACTTCTTTTGTTCACAGTCCACTGGTAACGCCCATCTTCAAATATTTGTCGCGTCGCTGCTGTCTCAGCAAATCACCGCTATTACATTGTAGTTCTTTTACGCTCCTAATTATCGCTTTTCCGGCTGTATCGATTGCCGCGCTGCGGTTCCGGTGTGCCGCACCTAATGGCTCAGGCACAATTTCGTCTATGACGCCAAGTTTCAAAAGGTCTTGCGCTGTTAATTTTAATGCATTGGCCGCATCCGTAGCGTGCCCACCATCACGCCACAATATTGACGCACATCCTTCTGGTGAAATTACAGAATAAACGGAATGTTCTAGCATCAATACCCTGTTCGCTGCAGCAATTGCTATTGCGCCGCCGGACCCGCCTTCTCCAATTACCAGGCTTACAAACGGTACACAAAGATCTAGGGATAAATCAATTGTAGTTGCGATTGCTTGTGCCTGACCACGTTCCTCTGCCCCAATCCCGGGATACGCGCCCGCCGTGTCAATAAAAGTGATTACTGGCAAACCAAACCTATTTGCCAGTGTCATCAACCGTTGAGCCTTCCGATAACCCTCAGGTCTGGCCATTCCAAAATTATGTTTTACGCGTGAATCCGTGTCCGAACCTTTTTCCTGCCCAATAACTACAATAGAATTACCGTCTAAACGGCCAATACCGCCAATCATAGAATGGTCTTCTGCGTAGGTACGATCACCCGAGAGGAGCGTAAAATCAGTTATTAGATTGTCGATATACTCGCGGCAATGCGGCCGAGCTGGATGTCTAGCTACCTGCACTTTCTCCCATGCGGTCAGCTTATCGTATGTTTGATTTAGTTGTCTCTCTACACGGGCTTGGAGACGTTCGATCTCGTCAGCAATAGTGACTTCTCCATCACTGCTTCGGTGACGTAGTTCCTCGATCTTGCCTTCAAGCTCTGCTATCGGGCGTTCAAAATCGAGAAACGCGTGGACTGTTGCGTCTGCCATTATCTTGCTTCAGATTCTGCAAGTGGATGAACATCCTGTACTAAAGATTTAAGACGTTCATCGAGAACATGCGTGTAAATTTGGGTTGTCGCTATATCTGCGTGCCCAAGCATTTTTTGAACACTCCGTAAATCGGCCCCGTTAGCTAACAAATGCGTGGCGAAAGCGTGGCGCAATATATGCGGCGAAACACGTCGCCGATCTATACCGGCAGCTACCGCAACATCTCCTAGCTGTTTGGCAAAACTATTCCTTGTAAGGTGCCCAATACCACTGTGCGAGGGGAATAACCACGCAATTTGTTTATTTGTTTTACCAAGCCTTTTTTTTCTTTCGTACCTCCACTGCAAAATTGCGTCTCGTGCACGATCTCCAATGGGAATAATTCGTTCTTTGTCACCTTTTCCTTGTACCCTAACCAACTTTTGGTCCCGGGAAATCGACTCTAAACGCAGGGCCACGAGTTCTGAAACGCGCAGACCTGTCGCATAAAGAAGCTCCAGCAGTACAACGAAACGTACACCTCGCCAACCAATAATTTCTCGAGCTGCCTCTAACAGAAGTTCTACCTCCTTAAATGTGAGTACTTTTGGTAACGATTTTTCGAGGCGGGGCGAATCAACTGCTACGGAAGGGTCATCTGGCCGCAAGGCCTCCGTGAGAAGAAACCGATGAAACTGGCGAACTACTGATAACTTCCGTGCCTGGGTTCGCGCTGTTAGATCCTTTCTAGCGAGATATTCCACGAATTGATGAATATCTAAAGTACGCACAGAAATTCCATCCCTATTCCGTGCTGACAGATAATCCAAATATTGTTTCACATCGCGTCGATAAGCTTCGTAAGTATTAATAGACGCAGCTCGTTCTACAGTCATCATTTCCAGGAATTTTGCGATATGGATACCTTCCGGCACAGGCCTTAAAGTCCATTAGCTAAAGCAGTTTCTATTGCCATCGCGCGCGCTTCCCCTTCCAATCCCAACACTCGCAACGCACGAATAATCGCTGTAACATCTGCCAGCGCCATCTGTTCTGCGCCAGCCTCTCCTCCGCCAATAGCCGCAAGAAGTATTGCTTCTCCAACTCTTTTAGATTTGGCTGCATGTCTTAAACTTCTTCGCCAGGCTAAATTGAGACCACGCTCTGTAAACTTGGGCGGAACATCCAATACTTTGAGCCATGATTTAGTCGAAACGTTTATATCTAATGCCTCTAGCAAAGAAAAAAATGTCAAAGCCTTGGCCAAATTTTTATCAGAATCATTTGCTATTTCTAGATCAAGCCACCGCTGCAACTTCTGTTCCGAAATTGCATCACTTTGCTCGGTATCCGCAAGGACTGCAAGGTGCCATAGAGCGATTTCGGCATTCTGAGCAACATTGTTGTAATCGCGCTCATTAAGCACGAGTTTGTACCAAGCAAACCCCTCTTCTAGATAACCCCCAGCAAATAAGGCACGAGCCGCATCTATCGCAAACCAGTTTAACTGGCTTTCGGGTTTTAAACTGAGAACTATAGGTATACTGGCCTCCATTATTTGGGTGTACGCTTTATGCTCTCGCCCAATCTGCCATGCCTTCTTTAATATTTCGGCCTTGGCTAGAGATACTTTCTGTCCCGCTGCAGACCGAAGAATCAACGCTCTCGTTCGCGGCTCCCAACTAGTTTCGGCTGCTGCTAATGGTCGTTTGAGTTCCTCCGCTGAAAATTGAATTCCATGATACAAATGGATTAGCTTTTCACTTGGTAGCGCCCCAACATATAAAGCTTTTTCTGCCGCAAGAAGGCGCGTACGAAGACCCGCATTGGGGGCTGATACAATTGCCCGAAGAGCAGCAGGATTAGCGTCTTCTATAAAGTCTGGTGATATCAGAAGCCCCGCAGCACGCATCATTGCAATATGGAGCGCCGCAGGCGATTTCAATTCCGGCACTTCTATATCGTCCGCGCCCGCCAGCGAATCAATCGCAACAAAAAATATAGGTTCAACGTCTTCTGCTCGTTCCCGGAGAAGATCAGTAATTAAAGCTGCCCGAGAGTGTTCCCCTGAAAGAGCGAGACAATACGCTGTGGCTTGTGCCCAATACATTCCTGTATATTTTTGTGAATTGTCACGTACGCTTTTACACCCCGTCGCGTTGTCATTGTTGTAAAACAATGCCTCAACGCGAGTCCTCGAAAAGGCTTCATCTTTTGGAGTAGTGGTTGCCGTCTGAAGTAAGGCCAAGGCGTCTTTAGTTTCACCCATCGCCAATAAACGACCAACCCGGTGGGCTACAAAACTGACATTTTCAGGTTTTGACACGGGAACTACTGCAGAAGTGATAAGTAGGCGTCTAACAAGGTTCCGTAGAACCTTAGATTGAGATGCCGCTGGGATGCGACGCATAAGTGCTTTGACAAATCTCCAATCTGTTCCTTGCCATAAATTGAGGTGCAAGCCCCCCTGTTCCCGAGACACTAAACCAACCGTATCAGGATCAACGGCCTTCAACTTATTTACAACTATTTGACCTTCTTCAAGAGCTCTTGGCGTTACAATTTTTTGTCCCGCGGCTTTACCCGTGTTCGTGGCTTCAGGTGCTGAAGGTGGGGCGATTTCTGGAGATGCTGAATTTTTAGTCTTCATCTGAGGACCCCCACCGGCAGGTGGGGCGTCGTGTAGTTGTAGTTGGGCGCTAGCTTCAATCGAAGCGAATGCAAAAATAACAGCAAATGCACAGCTAAAAATGTTCACCCTGGCGCGATAGACAATCATTCGGTAATTTTTCTTTCTATTTCTTCAGCAGGAATGGAGATGTTTCTCTCTATTGTTGTCGCAGGAACCGGAATTTCCCAAGTTGCCAAAAAGATCCCGCTCGCAGCTATAATAATCAGTGCGCCAATAATAAACGAGGTTATACTATTCATAGGGACAACCCTGTCTGTTTTATTGTTGGCCGCTAGCAAAAAGTCCTTTGCACAGACCTTCTAAACTGGCGACACAGATGAATTTTCGTCGTATATTCAAAAAGTAGAGAAGATTTATGGCGATTTAGAGGCAGTCTATCGTCTGTATAGAAGGCTTTCAACGCTAAGTGCTAAAATACACACAAGTACATTCTTTATCTTGAAGAACCCTTATTTGATTAAATGGCGGCCACAAAAAAAACAAAAAGCAGATCCTTTAAAGAGAATGTTAGAGCTCAACCCATTGTTCTCGTTGGTTTAATGGGTGCAGGAAAAACATATATAGGACAAAAACTTGCACAGAATTTAGACTTGGACTTTGTCGACGCGGATACCGAAATGGAAGCCGCCGCAGATTGTACAATAGAAGAAATATTTTCTCGTTACGGAGAGAAAGCTTTTAGAGATGGCGAACGACTAGTAATAGCGCGTTTATTGAATAAATCGGCATTAGTAATCGCGACAGGCGGAGGTGCATTTTTAAACAAGGAAACGCGTGAAAATATCGCTCAACATGCTATTTCTATTTGGCTCAAAGCCGATCTTGACACCACATTGAAACGTGTATCGCGACGCAATGACCGCCCCCTACTAAAGACGGGCAATAAACGACAAACACTGGAAAGATTAATGGAAGAGCGCTATCCCATATACGAAAAGGCCGATCTTGTGCTTGGCACCAGCGACACTGGGCCCAGTGAAACAGTAGAGGGTATTATTAAGGCTCTAGAGCGCCATTTAAAGAGACCAAATAAGGTATAAAAAATCCAGATGCCAAGCGTATCAAATAAACTTACAGTCAAACTTGGCGCCCGCTCGTATGATATTTTGATAGGCAAAGGCCTACTGAAGTCTGCGGGCATGAAAATTCACAATACCGTCGGAAATGGAAAATGTTGGATTATAACCGACGAAAATCTTGCACCACTATATTTACCTTTAATCCAGAAATCTTTAGCCGAAGCGGCGATGCAATCGCACACGATCATCCTACCCGCGGGCGAAGATACAAAAAACTTTGAAACGGTTAAGATGCTCACAAATAAGGTTCTGGATGAAATTCCCGAACGCGGATCTACACTAATAGCTCTCGGCGGGGGGGTGGTGGGAGACCTAACGGGCTTTGCCGCCAGCGTCATCCTCAGAGGAATAAATTTTATACAAATACCTACTACCTTTTTGGCACAAGTTGATAGTTCAGTCGGCGGAAAAACTGGAATAAATACACGACATGGTAAAAACCTTATAGGTGCATTTTACCAACCGAACCTTGTAATTACGGACACCGACGTTCTTAATTCGCTACCTAAGCGCGAAATACTCGCAGGCTATGCTGAGGTAGTTAAATACGGCCTAATACGGGATGCTACATTTTTTGAATGGCTTGAAAAAAACGGAAATGCTCTAGTTAATGGTGAGTTTGAGGCGCTTAGTTATGCCATTCAAAAAAGCTGTGGTATCAAGGCGGCAATTGTTGCAGACGATGAATATGAGCGTGGAACTCGCGCGCTTTTAAATTTCGGTCACACATTCGGCCATGCGCTAGAAGCGGAAACTGAATTTGGTTCTGAACTTAACCTTGTTGAAGCAGTTGCTATAGGCATGACCCTTGCATGCAAATTATCCAACATTTTGGGATTTTCCAGGTCGGCTACCCTTAACCGGACCCTCAATCATTTCAATAAAATAGGACTTATGACCAATTTTCCAAAAATTGAAAACCGGCAGTGGAAACCGCACAAAATACTTGGACATATGGCTCACGATAAAAAGAACAAGAGTGGACGAAACACTTTCGTATTAATGCGCAACATTGGAGAAGCGTTTGTTTCCGACGACGTAAATTTAGAGGTGGTGGAACGTTTGCTCCAGGAACCAAATAGCTAATTTAACCAACCTAGACGGAATTCGAAGGTCCTTATGGATATAGGTACGCTTGCAACGATAGTTGGAATAGCTGTTTTACTGGTTTTATCAGGTTTTTTTTCTGGCTCAGAAACAGCACTGACAGCAGCCTCACGACCACGCCTTTTTCAGTTGGCAGCGAAAGGCAACCGGCGCGCAATGATAGTTAATCGATTGCGAAATGATCAGGATAGAATGATAGGTACAATCCTTCTGGGAAACAACCTCGTCAATATCCTGGGATCTGCGCTAGCAACGAGCCTTTTAATAAGTTTTTTTGGGGAAACCGGTGTCGTCTATGCGACTATTGCCATGACCCTTTTAGTTCTTATTTTCGGAGAAATTCTGCCAAAAACCTACGCTTTCGGAAATGCTGATCGATTAGCTCTCGCTATAGCCCCTACTTTTATGGTTCTGGTCCGGCTGTTGGGTCCCATCATGTCATCACTGCAATTCGTCACACGCGGCCTACAAAAAATGTTAGGCGTGAAACTAGATTACACGGGTGATTGGGGCACAACGGTCGAGGAACTCCGCGGCGCCATTGAACTACACAGGGCGGGTGGCGGTATGGAGCAACATGAACGAGCGATGCTACATAGTATATTGGATCTCGCCAATGTAGACGTAGAGATGGTGATGCAACATCGGCAAGATATTTTTATGATAGACGGGTCGCAAACGACGAGCGTAATTGTTGAAGCCGCATTAGACAGTCCCTATACGCGAATACCTCTTTGGCGCGATTCTTCCGACAATATAATTGGTGTCATGCATGCAAAGGCGCTATTACGCGAAGTACACGCGCATCGGGGAGATCTTGATTCTCTCCAAATTGACCGCATTGCCACACCACCTTGGTTTATCCCAGAATCAACAACGCTCTTGGGCCAATTACAGGCATTCCGAGAACGACGGGAACATTTTGCCCTGGTGGTAGACGAATACGGTGCGCTAATGGGCGTAATTACCCTGGAGGACATCCTTGAGGAGATCGTAGGAGACATTTCAGACGAACACGACGTCGTACCGATAGGTGTGAGACCACAACGTGACGGTTCCTTCGTGGTTGCTGGCGGGGTCACTGTCCGCGATCTAAATCGCCGATTCGAGTGGGATTTGCCAGACCAGGATGTCGCGACAATTGCTGGACTAGTCATTCATGAAGCAAAGCTTATCCCGCAGGTCGGGCAGATTTTTAATTTTCATGGATTTCGCTTTGAGATAATTAGACGCCAGGGAAACCGAATTACATCTATCCGCTTAAAAGAAATGAAAGAATTCCCGAAAGAGCCCATAGTTGAATAAAATCAAACAGGAAACTAAATGCCATTATCTAAGACAGGTATTACGCGGAAAAAAATACATACTCGTGTCATAGAATGTCAGAGCTTTAGGCGCTCTGATGGATTATGGGACATCGAAGGCCACCTAACAGACGTTAAGGCGTATTCCTTCATTAATGAATATCGCGGAACAATTAAACCCGGCGAACCACTGCATGACATGTGGATAAGGCTAACAGTAGATCACAAGTTTATTGTCTGCGAAGTAGAAGTGGCAACGGACGCCGGGCCCTACGAATTGTGTCCAACAATCTTACCGGCATTTCAGAAGATAAAAGGATTGAAGATCGGCCCGGGATGGAATTACCAAATAAAAAAGAATTTAGGTGGCTCAAAGGGATGCGCACATTTAGTGGATATGCTTCGACCTATTGCCACTGTGGCATTTCATACCGTTCGCTGGTCAGATTCTTCGCCGGCTAATACAGACCACAAGCCTGAAAAAATTTCCCTCCCACCTATAAATACTTGTCACGTCTGGGCATCGGACGGTGAAAAGATAAGAAAGGAATACCCCGCGTTTTATAACACCGGCGAACCCGAGTAATTCATGTACAGTGCGACTGTCACGTTCTCCCAATCAAAAATTTAGTGCCCACTATGTCCTCATCGAAATAGAAATATGGGTTATCATGGTGGGCGTGTGGATAATGCCAATGCATGTACCGGGCCTGAAAGTTCATATCGCAAAACATCATAAACCATGCGCTGTTGGTCCACCCGCGTTCTTTTTTTGAATAAATTTGACGTTATCTCAACGCGGAAATGCGTTTCCCCCTCAGGTCGCGCCCCAATATGGCCAGCATGAAGATGAGACTCATCAACAACCGATAGAAAATCGGGTTTAAATGCGATCCTGAGTTTTGTTTCAATATCACTAGCTATGCTCATGTATTTGTCACAGTCCCTATACTTAGAGTTCGAAAACGGCAACACGCAAGTCGGCACGACTTTACTTGCGCGCCAAATTTGCTGCAATCATACTATATCCATGACCGACCAACCATTCGACATAGAAAACACGCCAAGTAGCGACCCCAACACTGAACCAACGTCGGGAGAATGTGCGCATCCCAAGTGTGGCAAGCAGGGTAAATATCCAGCACCGCGATCCCGTGATGAAATTCAGGTTTACCATTTTTTATGTTTAGAGCATGTCCGACAGTACAATGCCAACTGGAACTACCATGCTGGTATGGATGAAGCGGCGCTAGAAGCGGAAATTCGCTGCGACACTGTATGGAGGCGCCCAACGTGGGCATTAGGTAATCAAGGCCCCGCACCAAACGAAAATATAAAGGACCCACTCAATATACTTGGGGATACAAAATATACCGAATTCATACAAGAAAACGTATCCGCTAAAACACAAGAGTTCACGCCCGCTGAGCGCGATGCGGTAAATATTTTAGGCCTTGTTGCACCAGTCACCATTACCGATGTAAAACAACGGTACAAAATTCTTGTTAAAGAGCTACATCCCGACGCGAACGGGGGCGACAAAAGGGCAGAGGACCGTTTAAAATCGGTAAATAATGCCTATAAGACGTTACGGGACTGCGAGCGCCTAATGTAGCGCAGCTCGTTTTTTTTGGGCCTACTCTTGGGGAAATAGAATAAATGGTCGCTAAGAAAAAAGACGTAGTAACACAGATAAGTAATATCGAGACACCTGACAAAGTCGTGTCTGCAAGCAAAGCATTTGATTTAGAGATAGATATGGAAATCCCGGCATTTTCGAAAAAAACGGAACATGTGCCGGATATTGATGAAACCTATTGCTTTGATCACGATACCACGCTCGCTATCAGCGTCGCATTTGCACATAACCGCCGCCTTTTAATCCAGGGCTATCACGGAACAGGAAAATCCACGCACATTGAACAAGTTGCTGCCCGTCTTAATTGGCCTTGCATTCGCGTCAATCTAGATAGTCACATCAGTCGAATTGACCTAATCGGCAAGGACGCCATTGTCTTAAAAGACGGAAAACAAGTTACCGAATTCCGCGATGGGATTTTACCCTGGGCGTTGCAAAGCCCCATCGCACTGGTATTTGACGAATACGACGCGGGCCGTCCCGACGTAATGTTCGTAATCCAACGGGTTCTGGAAGTCGATGGTAAAATGACGTTGTTGGATCAAAACCGGGTTATCAAACCCCACCCAGCTTTCCGGCTCCTAGCCACAGCAAATACCGTAGGTCTCGGTGATACTACCGGCCTATACCACGGCACGCAGCAAATTAATCAAGGACAGTTGGATCGTTGGAATTTAGTCACGACCCTCAATTATTTGCCACATGATGACGAATCGGCCATCGTGCTTTCAAAATGTCCCAATTACAACAAAGACGCTGAAGGAAGGCAGATCATTAGTTCAATGGTTCGCGTTGCTGATTTGTCAAGGGCCGGCTTTATGGCGGGAGATATATCAACTGTGATGTCACCCCGGACGGTTATAACGTGGGCAGAAAACAACGAAATTCTAGGAAATATTGGAACCGCATTTCGCATGACCTTCCTCAATAAATGTGACGAGTTGGAAAGAACGACCGTCGCTGAGTATTACCAACGCTGTTTTGGTGAGGAGTTACCCGAACTCAAGGCAACACAGACAGCTGCTTAAGAGATGAGCGAAAATCAACCAGCTGAAGAGTTCCGTCGCGTCACAGCGGCGGCTATGCGAGCTATAGCGGAACAAGAAGATATAACGCTCGTTTACGGTTCAGAAGCTCGCCTGGTGGATAACCAAGCCCGCCTCCCGATACCCTCCCGCGATTTCACTGAAAAGGAGGTCGCGGCGCTGAGGGGCGAGGCTGACGCTATGGCCCTAAAAATACGTTTTCATGATGAAACAGTACACGCATCACGTTCACCACGTGGCGAAAATGCTGTTGCCGTATTCGAAGCTCTCGAACGCGTGCGTTGCGAGGCACTCGGTAGCCGCATGATGACGGGCGTCGCTAACAATTTACGCGCGTCGCTAGAAGAAAAGTGTGATGCCTTTGGCTACACGAGGGTTAATGTGCGCGAAGATGCTCCTTTATCCGAAGCCATAGGACTATTGGTGCGCGAAAAATTGACAGGCGAAAAACTACCAGAAGGCGGTGAACAACTCGTTAGCCTATGGCGTGATTGGATTGATGACAAGATAGATACTGACTTCGATACATTATCAAATTCGATTGAAGACCAAGCGGCGTACGCAGAAGCCCTCACCGAACTACTTGTCGAATTAGAGCTAATAGACGAAGACGCAGAAGCCACAGACCAACAAGACGGAGAGCAGGGAGAAGAATCTGAAGACCAGGACGCCGAGGACGCGGATGCGGATGACGCGGATATGGAAGGTGTTTCAGCTGAAATGTCGGGCGAGGAGTCGTCTGAGATGGACGACATGGAAGTCGAGGAAGGTGACGATTCCCTTTCGGAACAAGGCCAGGAAGAAATGATGCCTGGAACCGGGGACGAGGATGGAGAACAATCACAGCAGCAACAGCGTAAAGACGGCCAAGGACCAGGACAACGGGCACCCCTTTATCGCCCTTATACCGCCGAATTTGATGAGGTAGTTCAGGCAGACGACCTTTGCGATCCAGACGAGCTTAATCGATTGCGCAATCATCTGGACCAGCAACTCGCCAGCCTCCAGGGTATTATTGGTAGACTCGCGAACAGACTGCAACGTAAACTCCTTGCACAGCAATCGAGATCTTGGGAGTTTGATCTGGAGGAGGGCCTTCTCGACGCGGGCCGTTTATCGAGAGTAGTTACCAACCCCCTACATCCTCTATCATACAAAGTCGAAAAAGAAACCGAGTTCCGGGATACTATCGTCACTTTGCTGATTGACAACTCCGGTTCTATGCGCGGGCGACCTATAACGGTCGCCGCAATGAGCGCGGATATTTTAGCTCGCACGCTCGAACGATGTGGCGTGAAAGTAGAGATCCTTGGTTTTACGACGAGAGCCTGGAAAGGCGGGCAGGCAAGGGAAAGATGGCTCGCCGACGGAAAACCAACTGGCCCAGGCCGCCTAAATGATTTACGCCATATTCTGTATAAGTCTGCCGACGCCCCATGGCGAAGAGCCCGAAAATCTCTAGGCCTGATGCTACGAGAGGGTCTTTTGAAAGAAAATATAGATGGTGAGGCATTGCTCTGGGCCCATAGTAGAATGGTTCACCGGCAAGAACAGCGTAAAATTTTGATGGTTATCTCGGATGGGGCGCCGGTCGACGATTCTACCCTCTCGGTTAACCCTGGAAATTATTTGGAGCGGCACTTGCGGGAAGTTATTACAATGCTGGAAAGCCAAAGCGAAATAGAACTAACAGCTATTGGCATTGGACATGATGTAACGCGCTATTATAGCCGAGCAGTGACTATCATGGATGCTGAACAACTTGGCGGTATCATGATGGACCGTCTTGCAGAATTATTTGATGACAGGTCTTATACCCCTCGCTCGCAGATTCGTCGCTCTGACTACGCGGCTTAATAAGAAACTTGCAAGAAAAAACTGGCCAGAGCACAGTCTGGCCAGTTCGATAGACGTTGATCAGCGCCTTAACGGTTATGAAATTTTCACTTTATTTTCCATAGATTAGCTTGCGAGCATGAGCCACCACTGCTGGATCAGCACTAGATACTGACTCGTTCACAACCTTTTGAATTTGTTCGCCGGTTGAAGGAATAAGCCTGAGCTTCCGCTTCTTCAATTCTGCCGCAAAAGCTAGATCGGCATTCATCTTATCGTATGCGGTGCGAAGGATTTTCACCGTCCCCTTATCAACACCGGGTGGTAACGCCAGACCGCGCCCGAGAAGCCCAGCAACACCGAGAAACTGATCTACTTTTTTATCAAGATGATCGCTTACCTTCTCACTCGCCATCTTCACGGATTTTGG
>CAZOHS010000051.1:0-15619 GCA_964579285.1 uncultured Rhodospirillaceae bacterium
GAATATGCCGGGTTATGGTAAGAGCGCTTGGAACGGTGACATGACGTTCCCGATTCTGGCGGATGCCCTGTTATTACTATTAGATGAGCGGCGTTGGGAGAGGGTTCACTTGGTTGGCCATTCTATGGGTGGCATGGTCGCCCAAGAATTTTCTGTAAACAACCAGGACCGACTACTTTCACTGACGCTGTCGGCGACGAGCCCCGCCTTTGGAAACCCCGACGGAGATTTTCAAAATAAGTTTGTAGATGCGCGCTTGGGCCCATTAAACGACGGCGCGACAATGGCAGATCTAGCAGAAGAACTCGTGGAGACTATGATGTCCCCCGACGCGGACCCACATGGAAGACAACTTGCCTTTGATTGTATGTCAGAAGTTTCGACGGAAACCTATCGCGCCGCCATTAAATGTATTGTTAGTTTCGAACAGCGCAAAAATTTGCCACATATAAAGGTTCCCACGCTCGTAATTTCCGGAGAAAAAGACACCAATGCTCCCGCACCGATGATGGAAAAGATGAGCACAAAAATTCCCGACAGTCGGTATGTTTGTTTGCCTGGTCTCGGCCATCTTGCAAATCTAGAGGACCCACTCGCCTTTGACGCGGCACTTAGTGATTTTATCCGCCCCTTGTCGACTAACTGATTATTAACGGAACGCATAATGACGCCCTCCAAAAACGCGAAACCAAGACGTAAGCGCGCGAAAAACAAGCCGTTCATGCAGTTTTCTTGGCAAAAACTCGCAGGTGATACCGATGCTATCCGTGATGTAATCGGAAACCTCGGAAGGGAGAAGTTTGCGCAACGTGCGCAGCGTTACGACAATGAGGCGTCCTTTCCTTTTGAAAATTATGATGACATGCGTGAAACCGGGATTCTCGCCATGACTGTACCAAAATCCCTAGGCGGGCTGGGTGTGGAGTACGCAGATTATGCATTGCTTGCGGCGGAAATGGGGCGTTGGTGCGGGGCGACAGCCTTAACATATAATATGCACGCGTGTACGCCACTGTGGACTGGACACATCGCCGATGATCTAGAGATGTCCGCGGCAGCGCGAAAGCAACACCAAAAAAATCGCGAACTGCATTTTACTCGGATTGTAGAAGAAGGCGCAATTTTCGCCCAACCATTTTCCGAGGGGTCTGCGGCCGCCGCGGGTAAGGCGCCGTTCGGAACAATGGCTGCTAAGGTAGATGGCGGCTGGGTGTTGAACGGTAAGAAGATTTTTGCGTCGTTGTCGGGAGCAGCTAATTACTACGGCGTATTGTGTACGGAAGATAAAAAAGACTTTACCGTGAAAGATACTCTGTTTATGGCCGTTCCTTCAGATGCTGACGGCGTTTCTATTGTTGGTCCGTGGGATCCAGTCGGAATGCGCGCGACTGTCTCGAGGACGCTATTATTAGAGAATGTATTCATCGCTGATGAACAGATGTTGATGCCCGCCGGCGTGTATCATCAAGCCGCACGGCGCTGGCCCCATATGTTTCTCACACTTTGTCCGACATATATGGGTATCGCTCAAGCCGCCTACGATTTTACTGTTTCTTATTTACGCGGCGAGGTTGAGGGTATACCTGTAAAGCGTCGCATGTACCCCACAAAGCAGATTACAGTCGCGGAAATGTGGATAAAGCTGCAACAGACTTGGGCAGTTTTTAAGCAGGCCACTTCAGAAGCGAGGCTCGACCCTTCCAAGAACGACCGCCTTCGGGCCTACGCAGCGCAATACACGGTTATGGAAAATGCTAACGAGATGTGCCGTTTAGCACTACGTACGTGTGGCGGCCAATCAATGTTGAAATCTTTGCCGCTCGAACGTTTGTATCGGGATTCCCGATTGGGTTCTTTGATGCTGCCGTGGACGGCCGAATTATGTCTCGACCGTCTTGGGCGCGAAACGCTTTATGAGCCAGGCGAAAAAGATGACGGGTAGAAATGAACGTATCTAATTGGATAGAGCGCTGGGCTGAATTTCAGCCGAACAAGGTTGCGATCCGTTTCGAGGGTACAGACATTAACTATGCGTCTTTCTTCCAGGATATTTGCCGGGCTGCGTCACTGCTTCGTCAAGATCTTGGCGTGTCAAATGGGGACCGTGTCGCTTTTCTTGGTTTTAATTCGCCTCATATGTTGACGTTGTTGTTTGCGTGCGCACGAATTGGAGCAATTCTCGTCCCGTTAAATTGGCGGCTCGCGCCGAGCGAGCACTTTTATATTCTTTCGGATTCCGGTGTGAAGATACTGTTCGTGGAGGATGAGTTCACGGCAGGTACGAAATCCTTTGCAGGTGAACTGCAAGATTGTCGAGTGCTCACCGTACCTGATCAGTGGAATAACTTACTAAATACCGCGGGAAGAGACGCCGTAGATCCAGATGCGGGACCAACCAATCCTCTTCTAATCGTGTATACGTCTGGAACCACCGGGCGTCCAAAAGGGGCGATACTTAGCCAGAATGCGCTAACATTTAATGCCGTTAATTCCATCGCTATGCACGATATGACAAGTAAAGATTTGATCTTTACAAATCTACCAATGTTTCACGTCGGCGGTCTTAATATTCAGACAACGCCCGCGTTACACGCTGGAGCGACGGTTATAATGCACCGGAGGTTTGATCCCGACGCAACGGTGCGTGTGATCAATGAGGAAAAACCAAGTTTGATGATATTGGTGCCCGCGCTGATGGCTTCTGTGATGCAACATTCCGAGTGGGAGGGAATAGATTTTTCATCGTTAAGGACGATTAATACTGGCTCAACCACCGTACCCATATCTCTTATAGACGCCTATCACGAACGGGGTGTCCCAATCATTCAAGTATACGGCTCTACAGAAACTGCGCCTGTCGTGATACACCAACGAATACCCGACGCATTCACTACAAAGGGTTCCACCGGGCGTGCGGCTCTTCATTGTGATGCTAAGATCGTCGATACCGACGGAAATACAATGGGCACTGAAGAGCGTGGTGAAATCGTCGTTCGGGGCCCTAACATTATGTCTGGCTATTGGGGTGACCCCGCAGCATCGGCCGAAGTATTGAGGGATGGCTGGTTCTATACGGGCGATATTGGTCATACAGACAAACACGGGCTTTTCTATGTCGATGACCGCGTCAAAGACGTAATTATATCGGGCTCTGAAAATATTTATCCCGCGGAGTTAGAAATGGTACTTGATCGATGTCCTAGTATTGAAGAGAGTGCGGTGGTAGGGCGTCAGGACGATAAGTGGGGCGAAGTACCAGTAGCCATAGTGGTTCTAAAAGCTGGAGAAGAACTCTCCAACAGTGCTGTGGTTTCTTTATTCGAGGGCGAATTGGCCCGTTTTAAGCATCCCAAAGATGTATTGTTCGTTAACGAGCTCCCCCGAAATGTTATGGGTAAGGTGCTTAAGTATGAGTTGAGAGAGATGGTGGGTGCGCAAGAAAACCATTAGATTGACCACATGACTTCAATGCGTTCCGACCGGGGCGCGATCGGCATACTACTGCTTATCGTTTTCTTGGACATGCTTGCATTCGGAATAATCATTCCGTTTACGCCTTTTTGGGCGGAACGTTACGGGGCAAACCCGTTTATGGTTACACTTCTATTTTCGACTTATTCTTTGTTTGCTTTTTTGTCTTCATTTCCGTGGGGAGTGGTCAGCGACAAATGGGGTAGGAAGCCCATCCTATGCCTCAGCGCCTTGGGAACAGCTCTCTCATTTGCTTGGGTTAGCCAAGCTGACGCCCTTTGGATGTTATTCGCGGCAAGGGCACTTGGCGGGCTTATGGGTGGGACGATACCCGTTGCTCAGGCCTATATCGCAGACGTAACTCCGGCCGACGCACGCGCGGGTCGACTGGGTTTGATGGGCGCCGCAATCGGGGCCGGGTTTGTTTTGGGTCCGGGTATAGGGTGGTTATTAACGAGTGCCGGTACCAGTGAAGCCGATTTTAGGACGGCGTTTTTAATAGCAGCGTCAGTTGGCGCTCTGGGTTTTTTTGGGGCGTTATTCTTGTTAAGAGAGCCAGTTGCGCGGCAAAAAAGTGAAGAAACGAAGGCTTTCGTTGGACGAGCGAGGGCCTTTTCTGTCGCCGGGCGGACGGCTGGCGTCCTTTATCCGCTCGTTATCTTAACGTTACTAGCATTATGCATGGCGGGTCTCGAAAGTACGTTTGCGCTTTGGACGGAAAGGCAACTCAAATGGGGGGTCCGTGAAGTGAGTGTCTTTTTCTTGTATGTAGGATTGATTATGGTTCTGGTGCAAGGTGTGATGGTTCGCCGGATGTCACGACGGTACGGCGAAGGCGTTCTGGTCGTGATGGGCTCCCTGATGATGTCTTTGGGCTTTGCAATGGTTTTGATTGTTTACACGTCGCCGCTTGCGTTTGTTGGTGGTGCTCTCATTGCTATTGGCTTCGGACTGGCAAATCCAGCACTGAGTGCCCTTATTTCGAGAAATTCACCGGACGAACAACAAGGTGCCGCTATGGGCGCATCCCAATCAGTTCAATCTTTGTGCCGTATAATAGGGCCAGTGGCTGCGGGTGCGGCATTTAGTGGGTTTGGACGTGATGCGCCGTACCTGGTAGGCGCAGTTATTCTGTTTGCTGCTTTCTTAATCGCTTTCCGCGCACTAAAGGTTGTTCGCCCTAATTAATCATCTGGATAAGAATGCTTGAAGGAATTTGCGTCTGAGCGCCAGGCGCACCCGCTTTTTACATTCGGTCGTCGCATGGCAAACCGGCGTCCCAGAGTGCTGCTATAAAACGCATCGCCGTTACTCCCCCGGAGTCAACAGACGAGAGTCATATGATGGGCTCCTCTATCACCGGCGCTTGGATCAAACCATGCCAGGGAGTAGATAATTCATGTATCATTCGGGATAAGTTGAGACAGATCCGATCTGAGCCCAGGCGGTGGGAGCTCCTGCAACTTCAATCCGTTCTTTTATGGGAAGTGTTTCGTCCCAGAGAGCCGCTATAAAACGCATACTCGTGACGGCATCTGCGTCAGTTGAACACAACCAACAAATGGGTGACCGCATTGCTTCTGGTTGCACGAGTTCCTCACGATCAAATCCTGTAGCTTCCGGGATCATCCTCGTGTTTGCGGGGCCACCCGGAATAAGTACGTTCGCGGTCACCCCTGTGTCTTCGAGGTCCTGGGCCATTATGCGTGTATTAGCCTCTAACGCTGCCTTCGAGGGTCCGTAGGAGCCACAACCCTTAAGATACATGGTATCAAGACTGGTCGTTACATTAATAATTCTTCCCCAGCCTTTTTCAACCAAGTGCGGCGTAGCGACGGTGGCCATTAACTGTGGTCCGTAAGCGTTTACCGCAAGGACCCGGTTCCAAAGATCCGGCGCTACCTCCCAAAACTTCGGAGCATGTGCTATGAAATTGTCGGTAAAGAATTGCGGTCCCATCGCGGCGTCGTTGATCAAAATATCAAACCCGCCAAACGTTTGGATTGTCTCGTCGATAGCGTTCTGAGCGAGATCCTCATCAGTGACGTCAGTGGGGATCGGCAGGGCACAGCCCTGGCCGCCCGCAGCTTCGACGTCAACCACAGCTTGATCGAGTATATCTTTTTCAAGGTCCAACAGCGAAATCTTGGCACCTTGTGCCGCCAGTCCTTCTGCCATCGACTTTCCGAGGCCTCGGCCGGCACCCGTAATGATGGCCGTTCGTCCTTCAAGGGGGCGTTGTGTCATTATTTTTCTCCTGCCTTATTATCAGCGTTTAATGGATGACGGTAAAATTGCTTGTTTGCCGAGTTGCGGCCAAGCGCACGGCGCTGCCGCCATATTAAGTCCTTTATCCCAATGTCCAGCTATAAATCTTTGCCCATTGTGACCATCGGATTCATTTGACGCTAGCCAAACGGCGGGAGCCTGCATTGTCTCGGGTTGGATCAAGGCGTCACGTGGGATCCCTGTAGCATTACTAATCATCCGAGTATTTGCGGGACCACCGGGAATAAGCACATTCGCTGTTATCCCCGTACCTTCGAGGTCTTTAGCCATGACAGCCGTCATGGCCTCCAGAGCCGCCTTCGAGGGTCCGTACGCGCCCATTCCGGGGGCATACATCGCGTCAAGTGCAGTAGTGATATTTATGATCCGTCCCCAACCGTTTTGTATCATATAGGGGATGGCAACAGAGGACATCAATTGGGGTCCGCCAGAGTTTACACTGATCATACGGATGAAAGTGTAGGGGTCGAGTTCCCAAAATTTTGGCGGTTTACCGTAAGGATCTTCCGCCACGACCTGCGGGCCAAGTGCTGCGTTATTAAATAGTACGTCGAGTTGACCAAAATTTTCCGCTGCATAATGGATTGCCGTCGCCGCGCTGTCCGGATCGCCAACGTCGGCACCTAACGGGATAACGGCGTCTCGCCCGTTTATCTTCTCGATTTCAATAGCGGTATCTTTTAACTCCTCGCCGTCGATATCCACGAGCGCAAGAGACGCCCCCTCGGCTGCTAGGGCCAGGGCCATCGAGCGCCCTAATCCGCGCGCCGCGCCGGTAATTAGAATAACTTTTTCCGAAAGTTTTTTCTCAGACATTTCTTGCGTCCGGATTACCTCGCGGGTCCCCCTCTGGATGAATTGCCTGCCCTCCAAGTTGGGGCCATGCAATTGGGGCGCTGGCTTTCCTCATATTTGTGTCCATGTCAGCGTCTTGGTCCCATAGGGCGGCGCGCACGCGTTGGTTATTGGTTTGGTCATTGGTCTCTGAGAGAAGTGCCAAAAGAGGCGGTAACATCACGTCGGGTTGAATAAGTTTGCTGCGGTCCTCATATATACCAGTTGGCGAAATCATTCGCGTGTCTGCTGGGCCACCGGGGATCAGAACGTTGCACGTTACGCCTGTGCCCTCGAGACCGCCTGCAATCATTGTCGCAAGTGCTTCAGCTCCGGCTTTCGACGGGCCGTATGCGCCATTTGTATGATTGATCATCGTCTCTAGGCTGGTTGTGACGTTAATGACACGACCCCAGCCGCTTTTTAGGAGGTGCGGTACAATTACCTTTACCATTACGAAATGAGCGGTGGTGTTGACGTCGAGGTAAAGGTTCCAATCCTCTAAATCGATTTCCCATATCATTTTCGCGTTGGTTCTGTCCGTATCACGAAACCGCTGCGGTCCGAGACCGGCGTTATTAATTAATATGTGGAGGTCCCCAAATTTTAAAAGTGTTTCATCCAAGATACGTTGCGCGTCGTCTGCTTTAGAAACGTCAGCCGCAATACCAATACAGCCCTCGCCAATATCAGTGACGGCGTCGTTGAGTACTTCAGGGTCGAGTTCAACCAATACCACGTTGAGTCCCGCGTTCTTCAGGCCTTTTGCCATGGCACGGCCCAGTCCGCGGCCCGCCCCCGTGACTACTGCCGTTTTATCTCTTAAAGCATGCATTTTCTCAGTCCTTAAAATTATCAAAATCTACGACCAGGGGTGTGAGCTTTTCGCGGTAATAATCGGGCATAACATCCGATGTGCGAGTTTCGGGGTCGAAAAATACTTCGATAGTATCTTGGGTGGCGCAGAGAACATTGGTATCGGCGTTATACATCCGCTGATGATGTCGTATCGACTTTCCGCCCACGTGGCTGAAGCCGCCACGTATGACGAGTAACTCGCCCGACTTCATTTCTTGGACATAGTTAATTTTTATTTGTGCGACGACCAAACCAACACCGTCGTCGTGCATTTGTTTTTGGCTGAGCCCGGCCATTGTCCACATGTGAAATCCAGCATCGTCAAAATGATGCGCGTACCAACGAACATTCATGTGCCCGATATGGTCACAGTGCCAGGGAAACACGACAGATCGATACAATTCAAAAACGTTGTCCAACAAAAAGTCTCCTTCGTTATTCCTGTTTCATGTGTCTAGAACTGAGGCGTGGAATAGCCGTTCCGGCTCATAAGTTTCAGAAATTAAACCTTGGTCCGCACTGTATTTTATAAAGTGTTCTAGGTTCTTACGGTTCACCGCAATCCCTGAAGGCCATATGTCGTTACCAAATATTGTCTCCTGTTCTTCAAAAGCGTTTCGGGCGAAAGCAATTTCAGAATATCCGGGATCTTCGTAATATCTAGCAGCTTGTTCCTTGGCATCATCCCACATATTCATCACAATCCGTGGTAGGTCCGGTTCACGCCGCACGACTTCTGTTTGAAACGCCATAATGTGCATTATCGGAAAGTATCCAACTTTATCATAGTACCGCTTTGATTCCATGAACGGGTTGTCGAATAAACGCCGAATGGAAACACCGGCTTCAAGCAGTTCCCGAGGTGGATGCGGATGAATAATCGCGTCAACGTCGCCCGAAAGGAGTAGATCGCTTCCGCGTTTGCCTTTTATCCATTCGACTTTAGCGTCAATGGTTGGCGTCCAATCAACGGCCTCTGAAGCTTCCATAACCCAGTGAATATCCTGCCAGGGAACACCATAGTAAAACGTCAGGTCACCTTTAAATAAAACTGACAAGGTGGTCTGGAATTGTCTCAGGGCGACCCTGCAACCTTTGAGATCTGAGGGTTTCTTTATACCAGAGTCGGTTCGAACATAGATGTGGTTTTGGCTGAAAAGCCGCCTGGGAAAGACAGGGATCGCCGTAAAGCTGGCTCGCCGTTCGGTGGCCATAATGTAGGAAGAGAGCGAAAGCTCGCAGATATCGAATTCAGCATCGCGGATCATTCGTTCATGCCGGTTTCGGCCATCACGGTGGCTGTGATCAATTCCAACTTCTAACGGTTTGATGTCTATACCAGATGGCATTTGTATGGCGCCAGTAAAGAAAGGCATATGCCGGTCGTACCGCTCAAGTGCCATCGTATAGTTGCCCACTGTGAATTTCCCCTGACTTCTTTAGTTCTCACACATTACAACGGCCGGACTGTCATCCCGCCCAGTTCAACCGTTTTCGTGCAAACTGCGGGTAGGTCTCGGCGATTTCACCGGCAATGCGATCCCTTATGATCTGCACACGATCGGTTTCTGGGTCGGGAATAAGCTCCACAGTATCTGGGCAGTCGAATTCAAAAGCAGTGTTGTCGTAAACTTCCTCAAGTGTGCAGCCAGGCAGCAAACCATCTAGACGGAACCGATGCCGGCCACGGTCATACATAAAAATGCAAAGACTTGTTATTAGTGCGTATGGGCCGCCGGGGCGGTGGACGCCCGGCGGGCTCCACCCCGGTGCACTGATAAAATCTACCCTGTTTACTAAAACACGGCGTGAATGTTCCTCACGGAAGAGTATTACACGGGGCACGGTAAAGTACAGATAAGCTGAACCAAAGCTACCCGGGAAGCGCGTGTCCGGTTCCGGGTAGGGACCCGAACTGACAAGGTTGATGTTTCCTTCACCATCGATTTGTCCACCACCTAGAAAGAATGCATCGACGCGACCTTGTCCCGCGCGGTCGAAAAGCTCTGGGCCGCCGTCATTGAATGGGTTGTGTACATTGCTTCCCAGTATACTTGCACGTGATCTGCCATTACTAAGTGCTTGCACTAAAAGTGCCGCGCTACCCGGTATTGGTGAAACGGCCCCCACAGCAATATTGCGGCATCCTTCAAGCATTCGTGCAATCGCACAAATCAATAATTCCTCTCTACTAAATGTCATGAGGCTTTTCAGGCAGCAGCCTGTTTTTTAAATACGTATGTTTCAAGGTATGCCGCGAAATCCTCTCTGGTTTTTGCCGCGCGAGCATAAGTTCTGAGGTGATCGTTGTCGTTTTCATACGCGCCGGAAAGGGAGAGCGGCCAAGCACCTTTTGGAACGTGGGCTACAGCATCGACATATACAGGGGGAATAGTTCCCGCCACCATGCGTTCATCTTCCAGTAGGTTTCCATCCCATATTTCCTCAACGCTCACGAACGTTTTTGAAGACGCGTGGGACAGCAAAACACATTCCCGTCTAGAACCAACCCAGATATTTCCGTGCCGGTCTCCATACCGCGCATGAAACAGCGCTACGTCCGGCCTCACGGCGGGAAGAAGAACGATTGGATCGGCTGAATCCTTACACATAGGATTATCAATGGTTTTCCAGTCATCCCGATTAGTCAGTATATCGGAACCCAGTATTCCGCGAAGTGGCATAAAAGGGATGCCTTTTTCGGATGCTTGAAGTTCCCCGTATAACGCCGGACACGTTGCATCGCGGATTGTGATTTTCCCTTCCTCGACGGCATTTCTAAAATTTGGCGCGTATCCGAATTCACCCATCGAAACGCCACTCGTTTCTATCTCCGCGACGCAGCCTGCGCCGATTAATATATCGGCTTGGATGCTACTTACGGGGACAGTTAGGAGCCTTAGGTTTTTGGCTCTACGCCGAATAAGGGCTCGAGAAACCTCCATGGCAACGCCGCCGTCCCCTTTAGGAATGCCAATCAGTGCGCCATCCGGTATCCTTGAAGCGATGTCTTCAGCCGAAAGATTTATATTCTGAGAATTCATGGTAAATATACTGCGACGAAGTTGAACATCATGCAAATTCTAATGATCGTAAGGATTTTGGTATAACAATGATGCGATGTGAACGTAAGCTATCAAAGTTGTATTGGTTTAATATGTGTGATGTTCCTTCGGAAACCCACAAGTTTTAATAAGTAATTGTTCGGGAGAATTGAATGAAAGCGTGGCAAATCATAAACGATGATGGAATTGACGCCCTCAGTCTTAATGATGTCAATCTCAGTGATCCGGGGCCGCGCGAAGTGCGCGTCAGAGTTAAAGCATCATCTATAAACCGAAGGGACTTTAATACCGTCTTGTCTCCAAGCGCGCGTCATACGCCACTGCCTCGGATCCCTAATTCTGACGCGGCGGGCGAGGTCGTCAGTACTGGGAGCAGTGTAACCGAATTTTCCCCTGGTGACCGGGTCGCTAGTTGTTTTTTTAAGCGTTGGACCGCGGGACGGATCCACGGGCCAATCATGGAGAGCGCGCTGGGTGGCGCAGAGGAAGGCATGTTGGCAGAGGAAGTCAATCTTCCCGAAGACGCGCTGGTCCATGTTCCAGATCATCTTAACTGGGACGAAGCGAGCACACTTACCTGTGCCGGTGTCACCGCGTGGAATGCCCTCGTTGAGCAGGGTAACCTGACGGCTGGTGATACCATTTTAGTGATGGGAACGGGCGGTGTTTCAATCTTCGCGTTGCAGTTTTCAAAAATGATGGGTGCGCGGGTAATTATAACGTCCAAGAGCGACGAAAAGTTGGAACGTGCCCGGTCGCTAGGAGCAGACGAAACGATAAACTACCATGAAAACCCAGATTGGGAGGCCGTTGTTCAGGATCTAACTGACGGAGCCGGGGTTAACCAAGTAGTGGAAGTTGGCGGCGCGGGAACCCTTCAGAAATCGATTGCGGCGGCTGGCTTCGGCGCACATATAGGGCTCATTGGCGTTTTGACAGAGGGGCAGATAAACCCCAATCCTGTGTTGCGCAAATCGATTCACCTCAGCGGAATATATGTTGGCAGTAGGGAAATGTTCATCAATATGAACGCCGCTATCGCCGCTAACAAAATGAAGCCGATAATCGACCAAACATTCGAGTTTGAGGAAGCTCGTTCGGCGTACCACGCGATGGGTGAGAACGAACACTTTGGTAAGATCGTAATACGCGGCGCATAACGAGCGTTAAGACCGGAAAGTACGGCAGCGTGTGGACCTACAGAATGGATGGGCCAGTTATTTGGGTTTGCTCTCCGTTTTAGGGTTACATTCTTCATGTATATTCAGGCGGTGCGTAAATCGGGAGATGGAGAATGGTTAAACTAGCTAACGAAGATATTAAAACGAGAGACGTACTTGATTGGGAGGGGCTACACGTTTTTCACTTTCCCTTTTCATCCTGCTCCCAAAAGCTTCGGATCTTTTTAAATCTCAAGGGTGTTAAGTGGGAATCACATCTGGTCGATCTAATGGGAAATGAGAACTTAACGGAGCATTTTCTGGGAATTAATCCCCGTGGCCTGCTTCCGACTATTGTTCACAATGGCGATGTGCATATCGAAAGTAACGATATTTTGTCCTATCTTGAGGAGGTGTTTCCCGAACCGAAATTAATACCCCCGGGCTCGGAAAACGCGGTGACGGAACTCCTGAAACATGAGGATGAAATGCACCTTGATTTGCGAGCATTAAGTTTTCGGTTTGTCTTTAATCCTCCACACGACCCGAAATCACCCGAAGACCTCAAACTCTACGCGAGCACGGGATCCGGCACGGTGGGTGGGCTCGCAGACGAACGAATTGGCGTAGAGATAGGCTTTTGGCAACAAATTGCTTCGGAAGGCATAACGGACGCCGTGGCGACGCGCGCAGCTCAAAAGTTCCGGGAGAGTTTCCAGAAATTGGACGACACACTCGAAAACCAAGAATACTTGCTGCCGGATGGTTTCAGCGTCCTTGATATTGCTTGGTTTATTTACGCCAATCGCTTGACCCTCGCGGGGTACCCTGTCGATCGACTGCACCCAAATCTTAGTGGCTGGTATAAGCGACTTTCTGTGATGCCAGAGATTGCCCGGGAAGTTGAACTGCCGCGGCCGGTCAAAGAAAAATTTGACGCGACGCGCGCGCAACATTTGGCGGAAGGCGCAGATATAGAAGCGGTCACGGGATTGTAAAACAGAGGGGAGGCGGGCGTGAATAGACCAAAGCTTAACGCTCACTTTATTGGCGGCATACCCGTTGATGACGCGGAGACTGCCTTCCGGCGGCTTGGGGAGGATATGGGGAGTTATATCAGATATATTCCCGACGGTGAGACAGGGCGGCGACGTAGGTGGATTAGTTTTGTTAAAGATACATTGGTTGCCGACGACAGTTTTGAGCCGGATCCCAACGTTCCTATTTTTCAGTTTGTGCAATATGACGGTGCCGTTATTTGGGAGTTTAATCAACTAAGGCTCCGAGACGGGGTCGAGCCTAATCGCGTGGTGTTCAATACTGGATACGCGGACGATGCTATTCGCAATTTTAAAATATTCGACCGGCTCCAATCGGATGGGGCCATTCCCCGCGACGTTAAATATCAAATCTGTATGGGAACGCCCTTAGCCATTACCTACTTGTTTGTCGCGCCCGTTGCTCGAGACGAGTTTGTTGTAATTTACACAAAGCACCTTGCCGAAGAGATTCAGCGTATCATGGAAGAACTCCCTAATAACCGGATCGCATACCAGTGGGATGTGTGCATCGAAGTGCTTATGTGGGAGGGCTACCTCGATCAGAGCCCACACCCTGATTATAAGACCGAAATCCCGGCGTCACTGTGCGGCCTCAGTGGTCTTATTCCGAACGCTGTCGATTTAGGCTATCATCTTTGTTACGGCAGCCCCGGTGACGAACACATGATACAGCCAAAGGACGCGGCAAACATGGTCGAGATGGCGAATGCAATTTCGTTGGGAGCGGCCCGTGAGATTAACTACATTCATATGCCGGTACCCCACGACCGAAATGATGAGGCTTACTTTGTGCCGCTGAAGGGACTTGAGCTGCAAACGGCAACGGATCTCTACCTCGGGTGTATTCATCATGGGGACCACGAAGGAAACACACATAAATTGGAAATGGCGAGTAAGTACGTTGATGTTGCCGGGGTCGGTGCGGAATGCGGCCTTAGTCGCGGAGACCCTAGGCTTTTCGACAATATTTTACATCAGCACCGCGAGCTTGTAAGTGCCCGGTACTAACGAATGTTCTGTCTACTGAGGTCATAGATTTTTTCCGAGAACGTTCGCAGACGGTTCCACGCGATGGCGGGATTGCGGGCAGCCTCTCCGTGTTCTGTGTACGTGTCGAGCATAACAGTTTTGCATCCCATTTCGTGCAGTTGGGCCAAATCATGGTGTACTTGTGCGATAGTTCCTTCTCCCGCGACGCGTTCGTTTTCCGGTAAGTCTGTATCTGTGAAGCGTAGATAAATTCTGGGACAGATATCGGGGGTCGGTTTTTTCTCTCGTTTAGCAAGGCTTTGGAGCAAAGGAAGACCTTTCGTTTTTAAACCCGCAGTTGTGATCTTGAAAGGATGCCATGCGTCTCCATATCGGACGGCGCGCTGCATTGCGGCATTGCTCGCTCCACCAATCCATATTGGGGGGTGCGGTCGTTGTAAAGGTTTTGGGCCGGTACTCACATTCTCGTATGAGAGAAATTGACCTGTGAAAGAGGAAATGTCTTCTGTCCAATGTTTGCGGATAACGTTTAAGTATTCGTCTGCTATACGGCCGCGCTCGGTAAAGGGCACCCCTAGTGCTGCATATTCTTCTCGTGCCCAGCCGACGCCAACTCCAAGGATGCAACGACCGCCGCTCAGTTGATCTAGGCCCGCAAATGCCCGGGCGGTTTCCAGTGGACTGCGATAGGGTAGAATAATTACTGAAGCCCCAATTGAGATTTCTTTTGTCGCGTGGGCAAGCCAGCCAAGTGTGGTAAGGGGTTCGTAGAACGGGGCGGGAAACCGAACCGCAACATCGGGCGTAATTGCTATGTGATCCGACGTCATTATCTGATGAAAACCCAGAGACTGGACAACGTCCACCCATTGTTCCAGGACACCTACATCTATGGCCGGTCCAAAATTCACAAGATTGACACCTATTTTCATTTGAATTCTCCTTCGTGCATCTTAATTTCAACTCATGAACAGCTTGGGTGTAAAGTGTGTTACGAACATGAGGGACATGGAGAGATCGATGGGTCGTGCAGAAATTATAAAACTGGTGGAACGTTACTTTGCTGCCGTAGACGCCGAAGATTTTCCGGAGCTAAGATCGACTTTAACAGATGACTGTATCTTTTCAGTTGAGACGCACGGCGTCGTATTAGAGGGAGTGCCGGAGATTTCTGGTATGTTTGAACGGTTGTGGTCCGGGCACACGTCGGTTCAACATAAAGATTTCAGTCACGTCGTCGATCCGTCACACAACCAGGTTGCCAGTCAGTTTAAAGTTGTGAATACAGAATTAGATGGTGCCTTAACCCATAAATCGAATTGCAACTTCTTTGAGGTGCGGGGTAATCAATTTTCCCGGATCAAGGTCTATATGGCTGGCACGAACACTCTCATGAGCGTTTGATGTTTGTTTACGGTTTTGCCCGCCAAATTACCGGGTAGTCGGGCCCGTCTAAGGGACTTCCGGGGCTTAGTTTTGGATCGTCGGGTCTCGATGGTGTGTAGGCCCGTGGTTTCCAGGTTGCGCGGCTTCCACCGTACCTTAGAGACAGGGCGCGGCGACGGACGCCGGCAGAGAGGTTTGGCTCAGCGGCGTGCAGTGTTGCAGAATGAAAGAACAATGCGTCGCCACGGTCCATTTCATAGTGTTGAACATTATACTGCTGGGGTGTGGCGTCGATGTCGGGGACTGGTCCATCAAAATCAGCTGCACCCTCCGCCGCTTTTCCATTACCGATCATAATAGGTTTATAGGTCTTTCCCCATAGGTGAGAGCCCTTTGCGAATTTCATGGCTCCCGTTTCCTTTGTTACCGGGTCCATTGGTATCCAAAACGACGCAAAGTCGTGCCAGGATATTTCATAATAGGGCAGGTCGTGATGCCAATAAGT
>CAZOHS010000052.1:0-15485 GCA_964579285.1 uncultured Rhodospirillaceae bacterium
GACGGAACACCAAATTTCTTCGTCGGTTTGGGCAAGTGCCAAAATGTCTTGAAATCGAGAAAGACGTGTACAGATGGTAACAACGGTTCCGATACCAGCGTCTTTCGCGCGTTGAATTGTTTCCGCACGGTCATTATCAAATGTGTCAAAATCCAGGTGACAATGGCTATCAACAAGCACGATTAATTACTTTCCCTAGGCCGCCCTGTATTTAGCATACCCCGACGTTGATTTCACCTATTGACTATAGCTTTAATTTTTTATTTAGAATTTGTTCGTATGCTATAGACCGAAGTATCACTGAGGACGCTAACCAATAGGTTATGGCGATTGCAATAATTATGGGCCCTACCCTAACTGAGCGTTCATATGAATATTATCACTAAAGGTGCCCCCGGGCGTTAGTCGGCCCTCATTTAATCGAGCTTATGAAAGCAAACTGTCGAGTTAAGCATTCGCCTGAGCTTGATTTCCTCATACAAATTCATGATCACCAAAAATGACGAGAGGCGCCATACTAACCCACCGGGTTGTCGTCTTCAGAAAAACGTGGAAAAAGCGGATTCGGGTCAGGGAGTTTAGCTCCAGCAGTTAGTGCATATTTGCTTCCTATTTGGCTGAAATTTCGCAATTCTTGAGAAATGGATAAGAGGTCAAGTAACCTTGATCCAGAATGCGGCATAAAAGGCTGGATATAAAGGCCGAGGTGCCGGATGGTTTCAGCAAGAACGTATAAAACAGTATCACGCCTCGCCGGATCTTCCTTATGAAGCTTCCATGGCGCTTGCTGGTCAACGTAGACGTTTGCGGCACGCACTATCGTCCAAATAGATGTTAATGCCTCACTAAATGCCTGGTTATCTATATGCGTTCTCAGTATTTCCATGGTTTTTGAAGCCTTTGACAATATTTCGGTGTCGACTAGGGTAAAATCATTAGGTGCGGGCAGGTGACTATTGCAATAGCGTCCCACCATGGATAATACGCGCTGCGCCAGGTTACCTAGGTCATTCGACAGTTCACTATTAATACGATTGATCATAGAGTGGTGTGAAAAATCCCCGTCATTGCCGAAAGGCACTTCTCTCAGTAGAAAATATCTAACCTGATCAAGCCCATAAGTTTTGACGATTTCACGCGGGTCAATCACATTACCAAGAGATTTTGAGATTTTTTGGCCTTCGTTGGTCCACCAACCATGAGCAAACAACCGTTTTGGCGGCTGAAGCCCCGCGCCCATAAGGAAGGCCGGCCAGTACACCGCATGAAACCGAAGAATATCTTTTCCTACCATGTGGAGATCAGCTGGCCAAAATTGAGTATACATTTCTGAAGATTTATCCGGATAATCGACTGCGGTAATGTAGTTGGTTAGGGCGTCAAGCCACACGTACATGATGTGATCTTTATCACCAGGAACATCCACTCCCCAATTAAAACTAGTCCTCGATATGGATAGGTCATGCATCCCACCCTTGACGAAGCTAATCACTTCATTACGTCGAGATGTAGGTGCTATGAAGTCGGGATTGTCGTTATAAAAATTTAATAGTGGTTCCTGCCACTTCGAAAGATCAAAGAAATAGCTTGGCTCTTCCACCCATTCGCACTCCGCGCCAGACGGCGCTATTTTTTTTTCGCCTGGACCATCAGAAAGTTCATCATCTGAATAAAAAGCTTCATCTCGGACTGCATACCATCCGTTGTATGTACCTAAATATATATGCCCGTTTTCCTCTAACGCTGACCATATTTGCTTGCTTGCAATTGAATGCCGCTTTTCTGTCGTTCTGATAAATGAGTCATTACTAAAATTCATCAATTGCGATAGGTTGCGAAAATTTTCGGACACTTGATCAGTAAAGGTTTGTGGGTCTAGTTCTGCCGCTTCTGCAGATTTTTCTACTTTCTGCCCGTGTTCATCCGTACCAGTCAGAAAAAATACCTTATATCCATCTAAACGCTTAAATCGCGCCAAAACATCGCAAGCAAGTGTTGTATATGCATGCCCTATATGTGGAAGGTCATTTACATAATATATGGGTGTTGTGAGATAATAGGTCTTTGGACCAATCATTGTGGTTTCCTGAAAACTTTTGCCTTAAGTTGAAACGAATACAATGTTATACACGGTTCTGCGCGGCATCCGCCATGGCTCCAAATACACTTAGTATAACCTCTCTTCGATCTAAATTAAGGTTATCTGCCGCAGTAAAGAGTTCAAAAGCGTGTTCCCAAACTTTAGTCCATTTCGAGGGATTACCGAGGCTCTGTAGCCGTGAAAGGGAAGCAAGCTCGACTTCTCCATAGCCGAGACTAACCAAATCCGATTTAGTTAGGGCAGATTTAATTAGGTCTGCAATGTTACGTGTTGTTAGTTCCTTTGTTGTTTGCCAGTAATGTTCATTTTCTTGGCGTGTGATAAGATCGGCAAATTTCTGTGCGCACTCTATATCTAAATCGGGAAGGGTATTGAAGATGGTAATTAGCTCACCTTGAATTGACAGTCCTTCATTTGTGCTCAAATCGACAGCACGCCCAACACTGCCATCCGAAAGTCGAATCAGCATTTGTCGTTCGTCACCGGTGAGTGTGGGGACATAGGATTGAAGCAGATTGTCCAAAATATCAGTCGGAAGAGGAAATAGTTTTATATGACTGCAACGAGACCGTATTGTCGCAATTAACCGACTGGGTATGTGACAGACAAGTATGAATATGACCTTCTGCGGCGGTTCTTCTAGCATTTTTAATAACGCATTTGCAGCGTTTGTATTAAGGTTTTCCGCTCCATCTATAATGACTACACGCCAACCCTCTTCAGCTGAAGTAAGTGATAAAGAACGACCGATATCTCTAATTTTATCCACAGTAATAACCGTTTGCATGCGCTTTCCATCTTTCGAAAGGCCCGGACGAACTATTGAGAGATCGGGATGCCCATTTGCGGCAACACGACGAAATACGGGGTGTTCTCGGCCCATGCTAAGAGACGGCTGATCTATTTCTTTCAGTGTTTCTCCGTCGAATAATGCCAGAGGCTCGTCGTCTGATAGTGTTGCATCATTAGCGAGGAGAAAACGAGCAATTCGGTAGGCCATTGTCGCCTTACCGACGCCTTTCGGACCACTAATTAACCATGCATGATGAATACGAGTAGCGTTATAGGCCGCCAGAAAATGTTCTTCAGCGGTTTGGTGTCCATAAAACTTGTCGTTTTCCTGCGGAGAGGGAATTTGGTTCATTGGTTGATTTTAATCCTAAGCCGTTCCGATACACAGCGGCATATTTGTAAGTTCACTGTGTGGATATCACTAATCGCGTCAACTACAACACACCGTTCTGGATTATTTTTTGCTATTTCTAGAAAGCCAAGGCGCAGCCTTCTATGAAATTCTATGTCCATCTGTTCGTAACGGTCAGGATTATCCGTACCAGCATTTATTCTTGCCATACCCATTTCTGGGGGTAGATCAAGGATAATGGTTAAATCTGGTTCTACGTCTCCGAGCGAAATTTGGTGCAGAATTTGAATGGCTTCTAGATCAACGCCTAAACCGTATCCTTGATATGCTTTGGTTGAGTCTGCGAACCTATCGGAGAGCACCCAATCACCCCGTTTAAGGGCGGGTCTAATTAGGGTTGTGTAATGATCAGCTCGGGCTGCAAAATGCAGTAGCGCTTCAGTAGCCCCATCCCAGCTAGATTTGGGATCAAGTAGCAAATCACGGATTATTTCAGCGCTGGCTGATCCGCCTGGTTCACGGGTAGTCGTCACAGGCAGGTCCAAAGTCTTTAACGCGTTAGCCAGTAAGGCGATTTGGGTGGATTTCCCGGCACCCTCTCCACCCTCAAATGTAATAAATTTTCCCATTTTAATTTTTTAGGGAGGCCCCCAAAGAACATGTTTTATTGCAGCCCCTAGGCGGCCAATAAGTCCAAGCTGCTCCACCTCCTTACCCGCGAGAAGTTCAATTGCTTTATTTTGTATTCCAGGGGCAGCAATTTTTAACATTGCTAAAGCTTTTCCCTTTTGGATTGGTGCAGGCATTGGATTATCCATTACCACCGTTAGATCAAGCTTTCTTATCGCTACCACGGGAAGAGTAATTTTGATGTCTCGTGAGGCGACGAGCGGTAACTTTTTAGAAGTTCCCAACCATACGTCAGCCTGCGTTACTTCCTCATTTTTTTTAAAAAGAGTAATTGGTTTAAAGCTGCGAAAGGCCCATTCCATAAGTCGAAGAGATTCGATTGACCGTTGGCGAGCGCTAGTCATACCATTTAGAACTACAATGATACGTCGACCGTTCCTGATTGCCGAAGCCGTAAGACCATACCCAGCAGCTTTTGTATGGCCAGTCTTAAGCCCATCTGCACCTATGTTCTCATAAAGCAATGGATTCCGGTTTCCCTGTTTAATTCGATTGTATCTAAAGGTTTTTTCCGCAAAAATTTTATACAAATTCGGGAAATTTTCTATCATAAGAGCTGATAGTGTTCCGAGATCTCTAGCCGACATTAACTGGTTTGGATGGGGCCAACCAGTTGCATTGCTAAACCTACTATTTTCAAGCCCTAGCTCACTGGCCTTCTGTGTCATCACGCTGGCAAAAGCGGTTTCACTGCCAGAGATCCCTTCTGCCAGCACAATACACGCGTCATTCCCCGACTGAACGATAATTCCCCTCAACAAATCTGATATAGTTACCCGATCACCTATCTTAACAAACATTTTTGAACCACCTTTACGCCAGGCTTTTTTACTGACGATAAATTTGTCGTCTAGTGAGAGGGACTGATTTTTAATAAGCTCAAAAACAATATAAATTGTCATAAGCTTACTCATTGATGCCGGTGGAAGCCCTATATCCACATTTTTGCTTAGCAAAACTGTATCCGTTGATAGATCTATAATGTATGCGGCACGGGCAGTGGTTTTTATAGTTTGGGCCGTTGATGGCATCCCTATCGCAAACGTTGAGATAAAGACCGAGAAGAGGATGTAGATGACTGTTTTATTCATTTTGCTTCTTAGTTTCTCCATTAGCCATTTTAATCCGAATTATGGCTGAGAGATGGCATGGTTCATTGATCTACGATTATCCGGGCTTTAGGGAATCCGGCAGAAATAATCTCGGAAAGGATAGCGTCAGCCCTGCTTATTTGTTGTATTGGCCCTATTCTAACTCTGTAGAATTTTTGTTTACCTATTTTTACTTCATTTAGCCATGCAGCGCCAAACTGTGATAACTTTGTGCGAACTTTAGAGGCATTAGCGAAGCCGATAAAAGCCCCTGCCTGCACAAATAGTTGGGATTTCTTTGGGATTGGTAAATTTGTAACTAACGTTTGGGTGTTGATCTTTTTACCCGCACCCAACGAACGTATCGAAGATGGGGTAAATTTATTATTTTTCTTTGAATTACTAGAGACTAGAGCTTGTCTTTCTACGGGGCGGTTACCGACATCCTTGGCCTCTATCCTCTCGTGAAGAGGTATCGTGCCGCGGAGTGCAGCAAGCTTCAGCCGCTGACTCTCATCGGCAATAATTTCGACCCTAACTCTCGCAGTTCCATCTCGGTGAAAGCCTAGTAATTGGGCTGCGCGGCGCGATACATCAATAATGCGGCCGCGAGCGAATGGTCCGCGATCATTAACACGTAGCAGTAACGATCGACCGTTCTGTAGGTTCAAAACACGAACTACAGATGGCATCGGCAACGTTCTATGCGCTGCCGTAAGCATATTCATGTCGTAAGTTTCACCGTTTGCGGTTTTTTTTCCGTGAAATTTCGGTCCGTACCAGGAGGCTACGCCAGTTTCAACGTAGTTAAAGTTTTCTGCAGGATAATACCAGGTGTTTTCAATTCGATAAGGTTGCCCAATTTTATACAACCCCCGCGTTTTCGAAGCACTTTCAGTCTTTTCCTGAGTCTGAATAAGCTTTTTAGCTCCATGAACGACGAATTGGGTTTGGGCACACCCATTCGTTAAAAGAATTATGGAAAGCAAGAGCACACTTTCTAAGCAGCCTCGTTTCATTTTGGAATCCCAATTTTATCTGCTAGTAGGCCCACTGTAATGGCATAATGATGCGCACAATTGTATGACATTATCGCACTATAGTTGTTGTAAACGAGAAAAGAATCTCCTCTAGCCCCATCTGGGAGCACAAGACCGGCCTTTAAGTTTCGGTTTGGTAGAAAAGTGTCGTTAGGGAGCCGAACGCCGAGTCTGTGCCATTCATGTAACCATTTAAGATCAGATGTTTTTGCTCGGCATCCGGGGGCTGCTCGGCGCTTAAATTTTCCAAGCGCCGTAATTAATGCTCGTGGCACAATTACGCGCCGTCCCCAGGTTTGTTCTGGAACCCAATGGTGTTTAGAAAGGTAATTTGCTATCGAGGCAAATATGTCGCCGTGGTTGTTCCAAATATCTCGGCGGCCGTCCCCGTCAAAATCCTGCGCAAAAGCAAGATAACTCGAAGGCATAAATTGGGGTTGTCCCATTGCTCCAGCCCACGAGCCTAAAAGATTTTCCGAACCGATGTATCCTCGACTGACCATTTCGAGGGTTGCAAATAATTGTTTTTTAAAAAATCTCTCCCGCCGTGCATCATAGGCTAAGGTAGCGATTGCAGGTATCACCGGAACGTTTGCTTTTACCGAACCATATCGCGTTTCTATCCCCCATATTGATACTATAAAACGCAATTGTACGCCGTATTTAGAGGAAACATTGTTGAGAAGGTTCTTATACCTATGTGCTTTTTCGCGACCAGCTAGAATATTTTTATGTGTAATAACTCTGTCACGGTATTTTGGAAGTGTTAGCTTGAACTCAGATTGGTTTCGATCGCGCTTAACTACCCGCCGGTTAGGCTCCACGTCGGTAAGAAGAGTTTGTACAATTTTTTCTGGTATTCCACGCTCTAAAGCCTCACTTCTAATCCCCTTCAACCAATCCTGGAACGTTCCTTTAGGAGCAGCCGTGCTGTTTTCTGGTAACACAGCAATACAGATATAGAGTATAAATATGGCAGACCTTATATACATTATTCCTCGTAACTAGGCTTATACGTTGTCATGACTTAGTGCCACATGCTTAACCGACTCGCGACTAAATCTTATCTTCAATGACGCAAAAAACGAAATACTTAAGAAGTGGGAATGCATCTATAAAATTGTTTGCATTTGAGTAAATATTTTTCGTCTTTTATAGCATTTATCTTGGGTCCGAATTCAGAAACAAGCTAGAAATTCTAATATTAGTTTCCAGGAATTAGGTACTACATAAAATGGCACACGAACCTCGAGCACTAACTGGCCGTAAATTAGACGCCGGTTTTGAATGGGGCGCATTGCGCTCCCTAGCACCTTATTTGTGGTCACGGGGTGGTTCGGAGGCAAAGACCAGAGTGCTCGTTGCGCTATTATTTTTAGCGGGGGCTAAGGTGGCAACCGTATACATTCCCATTGTTTACGGGGCGATCGTAGATGCCTTGTCTACAACCGGTGATAACCGAATTCTGGTTCCGATTGCTATGATTGTTGGCTTTGGTGTCTTGCGTGTTTTATCTATCGCTTTTGCGGAATTAAGGGATGCTATCTTTACCAAAGTTGCACAGCGAGCAATACGTGATGTCGCGCTACGAACATTTCGACACCTTCATACACTGTCACTTAGATACCATTTAGAACGGCAGACTGGTGGGTTATCGCACGCTATAGAGCGGGGTACGAAGGCGATCGACTTTCTGCTCCGTTTTATGCTTTTTAATATCCTTCCAACTATACTGGAAATAGCCTTCGTTTGTGGAATTTTGTGGGGCCTTTTTAGTTTTTGGTATGCGCTTATTACATTTTTATCGATCGTAATTTACATCGCCTACACCATGATTGTCACAGAGTGGCGCTTAAAGTGGCGGCGTGAGATGAACGAAACAGATCAACGTGCGAATTCTCGTGCGATTGACAGCCTCCTCAATTACGAAACCGTAAAATATTTTGGCAACGAAGACTTTGAAGCTTCCAGGTACGATGTCGCACTCCAGCGATATGAGCGCGCCTCCGTTATCAGTAAAAGTAGTTTATCTCTCCTGAATATTGGTCAGGCTTTTATAATTGGGGTAGGCCTTACATTTATAGTATTGATGGCTGGTCATGACGTCGCAGACGGAACAATGAGTATTGGCGATTTTGTTATGGTCAACACATTTCTTATGCAGCTGTATATTCCTTTGAATTTTCTTGGGTTTGTCTATCGGGAGATAAAGCAGTCGCTTACTGATATGGAGGCGATATTCTATCTACTTACAACTAAACCCGAAGTGGAGGATGCACTTTCATCCCAAATCTTAAAACCTGGGCCAGGTCGAATCGAATTTTTAAATGTTTCATTTTCTTATGATCCTAGAAGGACAGTTCTGTCGGATGTCAACTTTAGAGTGGAACCCGGTCAGAAATTTGCCATTGTTGGGGCCAGTGGATCTGGAAAATCAACGGTGGGACGGCTTCTGTTCCGCTTCTATGATACCGACAATGGTGTAATTAATATTGATGGTTTGGATATCCGTAAAGCTACGCAGGACAGCTTAAGAGCAATTATCGGCGTCGTTCCCCAGGATTGTGTTTTGTTTAACGACACCATTTTATATAACATAGCGTATGGATGCCCCGAAGCTACACAGACAGAAATCGAAGAGGCGGCGCGGCAGGCAGCTATACATGAATTTATCATGTCTACGCCGGACAAGTATGAGACCCTAGTTGGTGAGCGCGGCTTAAAGATTTCTGGTGGTGAGAAACAGAGGGTAGCTATAGCGCGTGCTATTTTAAAGCGCCCACGAATTTTAGTTTTTGATGAGGCTACGTCTGCACTCGACACAAATACAGAGCGAGAAATACAAAATGCACTTAATCAGATTTCTCAAAATACTACGACGTTGGTTATTGCACACCGGCTCTCAACAGTGATCGATGCAGATAAGATTATAGTTCTTAACGAGGGCCGCATCGAGGAAGAAGGTACTCATACAGAACTTCTTTTAAGAAACGGTATTTATGCCTCTATGTGGAATGAACAACAAAGGGAAAATAAAGAGGTCAAAGAATAGACTATTTCAGTTTTAAGGCGGCCTCCATGCCCTCCTTAATCGCACGCAACGCGTCTAGCCCATTCGATGCTTTAGCACCACCTATCAGGGACAGGCTTGTCCCTTTCTCCCTAACTAGGTCATTATAAATAATGTTTTCCGGTTCTTGTCCCGCGCAAACTTCCACCGTATCCACTTCAATTAACTGCTCGTCGTTGCCTACAGTAATCGAGATCCCTTGTGTGGTTATTTTATTATAGCTTGCCCCCGTAATGTTCTTTACTCCCCTTGCCTTCAATTCTCCGCGAACCACCCAACCCGTGGTCAAACCAAGCTTTTTGCCGGGACGGCTATCCGATCTTTGAAGCATCACGACAGACCTACCGGTGGCTTGACGGTCACGTTTTATGAGACCGCCAGGGCTTGTGTGAACCATATCAACGCCCCAATGTTGCATAAACGCGTTTATCGAGCCGGAGAGTTCGCGGTCTATTGCTGTTATATATTCGGCAACATCAAAGCCTATCCCGCCGGACCCTACAATGGCGACCCGGTCTCCGATTGGCTTTGCGTCAGTCAGCGCTTCTATATAGTTAATGACGTTACTGCGATGGCCACCCTCTATTTTCAGTAAGCGTGGTTTTACGCCGGTAGCGATGATTATGTGATCAAACCCTTCTTCTAGTAGTTGGCTGCCCGTAACTCTATTGTCTAGCTTAATTATAGCTCCCCCGGTTTTTAGTCGTGTACGGAAATAACGTATCGTTTCCTGAAAATCCTCTTTGCCCGGAATGCGTTTTGCGAGATTAAACTGGCCACCCAACTCATTGGCGCTCTCATAGAGCGTAACCCCATGACCGCAGTCTAACGCAGTTAAAGCAGCAGACATGCCGGCTGGTCCGCCGCCCACCACCGCGACTTTTAAGGGCCTTATTGTTTTTGTAATTTTGATATCCAGTTCATTGCCGGCAATCGGGTTGACGAGGCAAGAAGAGGGCTTGTCTGCGAATATATAATCAAGGCATGCCTGATTGCATCCGATGCAGGTGTTTATTGCCGCCCCCTGCCCTTTCTCTGCCTTAACGGCAAAATCGGGATCCGCTAGCATTTGCCGTCCAAGCGCCACAATATCCGCATCCCCGTCACGCAATAATTCTTCCCCGATTTCTGGAGTGTTAATTCTATTGGTAGCGGCCACAGGAATGTTAACGGCTTCTTTGATTTTTTTTGCTGTGTGGCGCCAACCACCGCGCGGTACCATGTGGGCTATTGTTGGAACGCGGGATTCGTGCCATCCAATTCCGGTCGTAAGTATGTTTGCGCCCGCTGTCTCAATTTGGCGTGCGAGCATTTGTGTTTCTTCACCGGTTAATCCGCCTTCGACTAAATCCAAAGCCGATATTCGGTATAGTATTATAAAATTTGTTCCTACCTCTGCTCGGGTTCTCCTTACTATTTCTATGGGAAATCGAATTCTATTTTCAAAAGACCCACCCCATTTATCATTTCGATTATTTGTTACGGCCGCACAAAAAGTTGGGATGAGATAACCCTCCGAACCCATGATTTCCACGCCGTCGAAACCGGCCGACTTGGCAAGCCCAGCACACGTTACGTAGTCATTTATGGTTCTTTCAACTTCCTCCGAAGTAAGGGCATGGACCTTACGTGGATTGATGGGCGAGGAAATGTCGGAAGGCCCCACTAAGTCGTCTGTTTTTGCATAACGGCCCGCATGTAATATTTGGAGGGCTATTTTTCCACCGGCAGCGTGGACGGCGTCAGTAATTATTTGCTGTCTTGGGACTTGCTCGAGAGAATTAAGATAGTGAGACCCTTCGTCTATAATGCCTTGAGGGTTCGGAGAATATCCTCCCGTAATAATGAGCGCTGCTCCGCCTTTAGCGCGTCTTTCATAAAATGCTGCGGCCCGCTCCTCGGCCTGGCCCAACAACTCAAATCGTGCGTGCATTGATGCCATAAAAATCCGGTTGCGCAACGTCGTAAATCCAAGGTCTAGTGGTTTAAAAAGATTCGGGTAATGAGTGTTCAGCATTTTAATTCCGGGAGGTTTCTGGGAGGCCTAGTTTAGTTTGCGACGGGGAAATACTTTTCCAGCCAGTCGGCGAGAATTGAAATAACACGCGGGTTTGCTTCACCAAACATAAAGTGGTCCACGTGGGCAATTAGATGCAGATCCGTCGGTTGACCGGCACGTTTAAACAGTTCCACAGACTGTTCGGTCGGCGTCACCGAATCTTCTGAACTATGCAGAAGCAGGAGTGGTCGTGGAGAAATGGCGCCGACAACATCGTTTGCTTTGAACTCATACATACTAATGGCGGTGTCAGCGGGAAACATCATAACCGAACCCGGTGCTAAGTTTTTTCGCAGGTGTTCCGGTATTGGTACTATATCATAACGAGAAACCATGAGCGGTTCGCCGGTCTCTTCTCTATGGGCCTTGCCGCGTTCCATCATATTGGTGAACTTTGACCATGCTTCATCCCCAACGTGTTGGCCTCTAAATTTGCGTTCCCCGTCACCCCATCCACCGGACGAGATCGCGGCGGTAACTCTATCGTCGACGCCTGCAGTGTACACTGTTACTGCGGCCCCAAAGCTTGTGCCGATCAAGCCGACCCGTTTCGGGTCCACCTCGGGTCGGGTCTGTAGATATGTTATCGCGTTTTTCGTGTCCTCAACTTGGTCGAGGCAAATTATATGATTTTTCTCGCCCTCGCTCTCGCCACAACTTCTCATGTCGAAACGAAGCGTCACGTATCCCCAATCCGTTAATTGTTTCGCGGGCCAAATACAATTTTGGCTTTCTTTATTACTGCCAAAGCCGTGCAGTATCAGCATGGCGGGACGATTTTCTTCAGGTGGCAAGTCGTCGGGTATGTGTAACACCCCAGATAGTTTTAGCCCGTCTGATTCAAAATTAACCTGTTCTTCCATCTGATTGTCGCTTTCCCTATATTTTTAAGTTCTTGTTGCCGTTTTCTTTCTCATGCTCTGACGTGTAAAGGTAACAGATTAAATAGCGTCGGTGAGAGTGAGTAAAGCATGGGTCGCAGGTCTTTCTGCTGAATAATAAAAAGGTTACTTCTGTATAAATTTCTCAAAATAAATTCCAGGGAAGTAAGATAAATTGGAGGCTTTAATTTTTTCCATTGTCGTAGGCGCGGGAATTTGGATGTTGATCCGTCACCCCATACTGTCGCTCTCGATCATTTCACAAATAGCTTTTATCGGGGTAATCGGCGGCGCCGTGCTAATTTATATCGTCTGGTCCCTGATCCAAACTTGATACGTTCAGTGTTCGGGCCGACATTTCTCCTACCTGATTTCATTTAACGCACTCTGATTAGGTGTCGACGTCTCTTACCTCGGGTCCTTGATGATCCAGGCGCGGTTGGCACCGGGTTTGCGTTTTAAAACTTATTCCCGGGAGCGGTATCGACAATTCGAAGGTCTTGGCGGACTTTTTACATTCATCATAGCTTGCTTGCGGAATGCGCATTTCGAAAGATTTTAACGTTTCACCGTCACCGCCCCCACTCAAACTAAATAGAATTACCAGAATATAATTCATGTTTCGGTACTCCGGTTCTTAATGAGCTTGAACAGGACCCTCAATCTTTACCGCATGCTTATAAATATCGTCATACATTAATTGTTGTATTTCAAGCATTTGCCGAACAATCTTAAGAACCAGTCTCCGGTCGTCCTCTGTCTTCGCGTATTGGTCTAGTAATTTAAATCCGACGTCTGAATGTTCTTCGTCCGCGCTGTCGTGAATGACCCAATAGGCCACCGCTTCATCCGACAACCCAAATTGTTCCTGCAGTTTTTGGGCGATCTTAATATAGAGGCCCGGTATGGCCGCCTCTCCTGCTAACATGTGTGCGGCCACACCCTCCAAAAACGTTTTACTGCAGATTGATGTGAAATAAGCCTGAAACGCGACCACGCCCGCACAATACGGTGGATCATACATTTCTTCCGGATTTAACCCCATTCCTTTGGCATAATTAAGGTAGAGCCTATGATGCGAAACTCCTTCAGACATCAACCGCCCAGTCGCTTCCTCATACGCTACTTCTGCAATCATTTCACGCCACGCCGGATCCGGGCATATTCGATACAGGTTCCCATGATAATTATGATTGTGCAGCGGAATTCCTCCGTGTTGTTTGCAGACATATTGTGACTGCTCAAAATTCCATGTGCCTTCTACCATTGCCACCCATAGTGGATGGCCATACATAGGTATCTCGGTATGAATGGTGTCGATTTCGTCAAGGACGTCCTGTGTTGTCAGGGTCATTTCTTGGTCCCTTGCTTCGTTTTTGGCTATCAATCCGTTTGATAAAAACAGATTTGGACAGCATACGAAATTTTAAGACGCTTACACTAGTAACATTACATATAAATTTGGTTTAATAGGTAGAACCATGAATGCATCCCAACAATTCCTCATAGAAAACTTTCACCGCATTACACCACTACTGCCCGTCATACTGCTGGGCGCTCTATATTTTTCATACAGAAAGATGAAAACCGCCTCCCTCATGCGCGGAGTTCTGTGGTTTCCCGTTTATATTATTAATTTTAGCGTCAGCGCCGTGTTGATTTCTCTTCTTATGTGGGTTCTTGTATCCTAGCATTTTGCGGGTTCTTTATTTTTTCGGACTGTAAGAGGAAGCAATCCCATGAGCACATCTTTAACTGCCGCTTCACCCTTTAATGCTCCCGTCGTCGACCAACTCTCGGTTCAGGTTGTCGTCGATTCTGCCTATGAACGGTTCATGCCCGCGGCAACCCATTCGTTTGCAAAAATTGAGCACGTGGGGAAAATTCCAGGCCGGCAAATGACGACGCTTGCGTGTGAATGGGGTTTGTCACTTCATCTTGCATCGAAGAGTAAGGGAGAGACCGCGGCGTACCTGCTCGACTTTGGATATACACCCGAGATACTAAACCGTAATTTTGATTTACTCGATATCAACCCGGCACAGCTAAACGGATTAATCCTGAGCCACGCTCACCGCGATCATTATGGGGGGTTGGAAGGTTTTGTTGATACCTTTCGTCATCGTATGCAATCAGAAATGCCTTTTATTATCGGCGGTGAAGGAATTTTCCGGGAACGCTGGACGAGGGGAGACGGCGATGAATGGGTGTCTTGGGGTGCCTTGGACCGCACTGCACTTACCGCTCAAAACGTGGATCCCGTAGCCTCTGAAAAACCACGTGCCCTGGAGGGAGCTTTTACCAGTGGCTATATAGAACGGACGAGTTTTGAAAATGTTACCGGCGGTTCCATGGTGGCTGCGGACGATCACTACACCGAAGAGGAGCGCGGCGGCAAACTCATTAAAGACGAACATCCCGAGGAACATGCTACGTGCTATATTGTCCAAGGTCGCGGCTTGGTGGTGATATCTTCGTGTGGACATACCGGCATAATCAATACCATTCAGACCGCCATGCGGGTCACGAACGTGGATAAGCTTCATGCGGTTATCGGGGGCTTTCATCTTGGAACAGCCAAGGACGACTACATAGAGCACACGCTTGACGGTTTTGAGGAACTGGAACCGGACGTGGTTATACCAATGCACTGCAGCGGGGTCCGGTTCATCGAGGGAATGCGGCGGCGCATGCCAGAAAAATTAGTGACGACCAACGTGGGCAGTCGCTTTATCTTGGGTGTTTAAAGTTTCTAAATAAATCTCAACTTAGGAGATGTCCCGTAAACCCGGGCGTGCTCTAACGGGATAACTTGAGTTAAACGACTGCTTTGGCCGCATCCTCCAGCGCTTTGGTATATTCGGTTACAACTGATGCAATTAATTGCGCGGCGGGCAATCCTCGGCTTAGCGAGGCCGCTTGGCCCGCCCACAGCGACATAAAATCCGTATCGTTTGCATCAGCCGCGGCCTTGCGAAGGCTGTTGGTTAGTTTGTTTTGAAACGGGAACGGCAAGATTGCCGCACCGGTATCTTCCATCTCGGTTATATAACGGTTTCGCAACCCACGCGCCGGCCGTCCCGAAAATGTTTTGGTCACCGTAGTGGTGTCAGATTTTGATTCTAATAATGCCCGTTTGTAGCCAGGATGCGCACCGGCTTCCGGGCAGGTGAGGAAGGCCGTACCCATTTGCACTCCAGCGGCTCCGAGTGCGAGTGCCGCCGCCATTCCGCGCCCGTCCATGATCCCGCCCGCGGCCACGACCGGAGTTTCGAGTTGTTCCGTCAGTTGTGCGACGAGGCTTAATGTGCCGGTCATGGAATTTTTCCAGTCGCCAATCCATGTGCCCCGGTGACCGCCGGCCTCCGAGCCCTGGGCAATGATAAAATCAATTCCGGCGGTTTCGGCC
>CAZOHS010000053.1:0-15472 GCA_964579285.1 uncultured Rhodospirillaceae bacterium
TGTGGGCGAAAACCTGCAAGAACACGTAAATACGTTTATAAATTTTAGGTGTAACAAGCCAATCTCATTCGAGGCGGAAATGCGTTTTGACCGTATCGGAAGGACAATTATTAATTGGCTGGGGTTTAAGCGGGGTCTCGGCGGTGGGATGCCAATACAATGCATCGCATTTCTTCGAACTCAACCTGAGAGTGAACGACCAGATATAGAACTTCTGGTAAGTCCTATTGCCCCGAACACGAGGGTCTGGTTCCCGGGCATGCGAAAGTCGATTGGTCATCAGTTTTCGAGTCGCATTGCGGTGCTTCATCCCAAAAGTCGTGGTCGAGTGTCCCTTAGGTCAGGTGATCCGACGCAGCCGCCAAAGGTTTTGTGGAACCTCTTTTCTGACCCCACAGATTTGCAAATATTGCGTGATGGGTTCAAGGCTGTGCGGAAATTATTTTCGACCGAACCGTTGTCGGAGTTTATTTCGTCAGAGGTCAGGCCGGGGTCAACGGTTCGGGGTGATGACGAAATTGATGAGTTTTTGCGGAGGAACTGTGAGACAGCACAACATCCCGCAGGGACCTGCCGGATGGGTGCAGACGATCAATCGGTAGTTGACGAAAAACTTTGTGTTCGGGGCGTCCAAGGTCTCCGAGTCGTTGATTGTTCCATTATGCCTGACCTCGTCGGGGCGAATACCAATGTTCCGACAATTATGATTGCGGAGAAAGCCTCACAGATGATTTTATCGCCAGAAATTACTGGATAATTCCTCCAAATAAAAAAAGTATACATCATTGTAGGCTCGACTGGTATTGAGCCAAAGATAACGAATTATTTGGGATCATAATTGAGATTGGGTGCGAGCCACCGCTCAGCCGTTTTTATGTCCCACCCTTTTCGGGTTGCATAATCTGTAACTTGGTCCCTTCCAATTTTTCCCAAACCAAAATAGCGGGCGTCCGGGTGGGCGAAGTAGTAGCCACTTACTGATGAGGGAGGCCACATCGCGAAGTTTTGCGTTAATCTTACACCTATTTTTTCTTGTGCACCGAGAATGTCAAATAGAATCCCCTTTTCAGTGTGGTCGGGACATGCGGGATACCCGGGCGCAGGTCTTATTCCCCGATAAGATTCGTGTATCAGTTGCTGGGTATCCAAGTCCTCTTCCGGTGAATAACCCCAATATTCTTTGCGGACGCGTTGATGCATTTGTTCGGCAAAGGCTTCTGCTAGCCGATCTGCCAGCGCTTTTATCAGTATCACATTGTAGTCGTCGTTATCGTTTTCGAACCCTTTGGTTACATCCTCGATATCTGTTCCAGACGTGACAACAAATGCCCCTATGTAGTCTATCCCGCCAGAGTTCAATGGTCGGATATGGTCGGCCAATGCAAAGTTCGGACGATTGTTCGTGCGAAGCATTTGTTGTCGCAGGGTATGAATAGTGGCGATGGTATCATTGGGGTTTTCATCACCATATAAATTTATATCGTCCTGGACCGAATTCGCCGGCCAGAAACCAATTACGGCTTTTGGCTTGAGCCAACCTTCTTTAATAATTTTCTTAAGCATTTGTTGCGCATCTTTGAAAAGGTTGCGCGCCGCTTCGCCAACTATTGGGTCATTCAAAATGTTTGGATATTTCCCGGCAAGTTCCCAAGTATGGAAGAAAGGTGTCCAATCAATAAAATCTATTAAATCCTCGATGTTATATGGGTCAAACACTTTTGTGCCAATAAATGCAGGTTTTGGACTTACATAATTATCCCAGTCAGTCGTTTTTAGATTTCTCCGCGCGCCGGCAATACTTTGCCTCCGATCCACGCTATCAGCTTTTTTGTGTTGTTTTGCCAACTCGCCATATGTGTGGGCAATTTCCGAGAGGTAAGTGTCACGTTTAGAGTCGGAAAGGAGCGTACCGACCACACTTACCGCTCTTGAAGCATCGGTTACGTGCATCACTCCACGATCATACTGAGGTGCAATTTTCACGGCAGTGTGCAATTTGCTCGTAGTTGCCCCCCCGATTAGAAGTGGAAAACTACAGTCTGTGCGCTGCATTTCTTGAGCTAAGTTTACCATTTCGTCGAGGCTCGGCGTTATTAAACCCGAAACACCAATAAGGTCTACCGCTTCAGAACTGGCTGTTGAGAGTATTTTCTCGGCGGGGACCATTACGCCTAAATCTATTACTTCATAACCGTTGCATTGAAGAACGACGCTAACGATGCTTTTACCAATATCATGGACGTCACCTTTGACCGTCGCCAGTAGAATTTTGCCATTTGAACTCGGTGTTTTTGCGTTACCTTCGTTTTCGGCCTCCATGTAAGGTGTGAGATGGGCAACTGCTTGCTTCATCACACGGGCACTTTTTACAACCTGCGGGAGAAACATTTTACCGGCTCCAAACAAGTCTCCGACAACATTCATGCCGTCCATCAACGGGCCTTCTATAACGTTGATTGGTCGCTCGGCAGCTATTCGAGCCTCTTCCGTGTCATCGACGATGTACTCAGATACGCCGTGGACTAGAGAATATTTGAGCCGCTCAAAAATATCTTCAGCCCTCCACTCCAAGTCTTTAACAACCGATTTTTTTCCTTCTTCGTGGAACTCATTCGCAATTTCTAGTAATCGATCGGTACTATCGTGTCTGCGATTGAATAATACGTCCTCAATCCTTTCTAAAAGGGTAGGAGGTATGTCGTCATAAACCATTATCTGGCCAGCATTGACTATTCCCATATTCATACCTGCATTAACCGCGTGATACAGAAAGGCAGAATTCATTGCTTCGCGCACGAAATTGTTACCGCGAAAAGAGAAGGAGAGATTGGACACGCCACCTATCACGCTAACATTCGGTAAATCATTACGTATTTGTTTTGTGGCTTCAAAATACGCGACCGCGTATTCATTATGTTCGGGTATACCAGTTGCGACAGCAAAGATATTAGGGTCGAATATTATATCTTCGGATGGATATTGGATATCCTGCGTCAAGAGGTCATAGGATCTTTTGCAAATCTCAAATTTTTTCGAGGCGGTCTCCGCTTGTCCATCCTCGTCAAACGCCATGACTACGACCGCCGCTCCGTAGTAGCGCAGTTGACGCGCCTGCTCAAGGAATGTTCCTTCGCCTTCTTTAAGACTAATAGAGTTCACAATTGATTTGCCTTGAACACACTTTAAACCCGCCTCGATGACCGACCATCTTGATGAGTCAATCATTAGCGGGACGCGACAGATGTCTGGCTCGGAGGCAATTAAGTTAAGGAATTGAACCATTGCGGCTTCAGAATCGAGCAACCCTTCGTCCATATTGATATCTATTACCTGCGCACCATCCGTGACCTGTTGCCGTGCTACCTGAAGTGCGCCTTCAAAATCGTTGTCCTTTATTAGCTTCCTAAACCGCGCCGATCCCGTAACGTTAGTTCTTTCTCCTATATTTATGAATGAGTTGGCTGTGTAGTTCATGATTGAATTACAAGTGCTTCTAGGCCGGACAGGTGAGAATAATTTTTTTGTTGAGGAATGTTTCGGGGCTGAATCCCATCCACCACATCCCGTATAGCCGCGATATGGGAAGGCGTTGTCCCACAGCAACCGCCAACAATGTTAAGTAAGCCGCGACGGGCCCAATCAGAAATAAACGAGGCGGTTGTCTCTGGGGTTTCATCGTATCCACCAAATTCATTTGGTAGGCCAGCATTAGGGTAGGCGCAGATATGCGTGTCCGCTATTTGGGAGAGTTGAGCGATGTGTTGCTCCATTTCCGCTGCGCCCAGGGCGCAATTTAGTCCGATTGAAATAGGGTTTGCGTGCCGCACGGAATACCAGAAAGCGTCGGTGGTTTGTCCTGACAGGGTGCGTCCAGAAAGGTCTGTAATCGTACCCGATATCATTATAGGCCGACTTTCACCTTGGTTATCGAATAACTCTAGTAATGCAAAGATGCAGGCCTTGGCGTTTAATGTATCGAAAATGGTTTCAATCAAGAATAAGTCGATACCACCTTCAAGTAGTGCGGATGCGGCCTCGCTGTAGGACTTCCTGAGTGCGTCAAACGAAACGGCCCTGTAACTAGGGTCATTTACATCGGGCGAAATACTCGCAGTCTTGTTGGTTGGACCAAGTGCTCCAGCGACCCAACATTTGCGCATAGGGTCTTCTGCGGCCACTTGCTCACAGGCTTCGCGGGCCAGTTTCGCCCCAGTGATATTTATCTCTCCGACAAACTCTTCCATGCCGTAGTCGGCCTGAGAGATCGTCGTAGCATTAAAAGTATTGGTGGTTATTATGTCGGCCCCTGCACGTAAATAATTCAGGTGAATTTCTTTAATTGCTTCTGGCGTTGTTAGATTAAGGACATCATTATTTCCGGTAAGATCGTTTCCTAAACCAGAAAAGTTTTTTCCATTGAAGTCGGTTGAGGCAAGAGAGAGCGCCTGTATTTCTGTCCCAATGGCTCCGTCAAGTACGAGAATCCTCTTCCCTAATTCGTTATTAATTTCGTCATTAATATTTTTCTCGATCACGTTGTCGCCCCATTTAGAGGGTTACAAACGCCAATGTTCCTGCATATAGCTCTGGTCAAATCTGATCTGTTTAGTGTGTAAAAATGAAATTCGTTAACGCCGTGGTCCTGTAGGTGCAGGCACTGCTCGGAAGCGAACATGATAGCTTCTTTCGTTTTCGCCGTCTGATCGACGTTTAACACAGAAAATCTTTTGATAAGCGTTGGCGGTAATGTGGCGCCACATAGTCGAGCAAATTCTGAGAGTTTTTTAAAATTTCCAATGGGCATAATGCCCGGTATGATTGGTACCAATATTCCTGCGGCCACAGCCCGGTCCCGAAACCGTAGATATGTTGTATTATCAAAGAAAAACTGTGTTATTGCTTGATTAGCACCCTCATCTATTTTTTGTTTTAGATTTTCTAAGTCGAATGTTGGGTCTGGAGCGTCGGGGTGAGTTTCTGGATAAGCGGCAACAGAAATTTTAAAGTTTTTAACTCTTTTTAAACCCCTCACTAAGTCCACTGCGTACTGGTAGCCTTTAGGATGCCCCACGTATTTCGATTGTCCGGCGGGAGGGTCGCCCCGTAATGCCACAATATGTCGTATTCCCGATTCCCAATAATCAAGGGCTATTTCATTAAGCTCTTCACGCGTCGCATTTACACATGTCAGATGGGCTGCCGTATCTTGCCCAATGTCATTAATAATTTGTTTTGCAATTTTATGAGTTCGAGTGCGTGTGCTGCCTCCAGCGCCATAGGTCACCGAAAAAAAATCTGGATTTAAAGGGGCTAGTTTGGTGATGGTTTTCCATAAATTCTTTTCCAGCACGGGGGTCCGCGGCGGAAAACATTCAAAACTTACTTTCGCCCTTTTGTTTTGTTTAGTCATTTTATAGCTGTTTCAAGGAGTTTACATTCTCTCCTTCGTTTGGGCGTTCCATTTTCCATATAGAGACGGTTAGGGGGTTTCCCTTGAGAACGCGATTATCCACGATGTTTAGACCGGCGCCATTGCACCAGTCGATTATTTCTTTGTCGGGGAACCCAAGTCTTCTATGAGCGTGTTGTTCTCGAAATTTTTCCATGCTGTGTGGCAAAAAATCGATGATATAGAGGTTTCCAGAGGGCTGAAGCACTCTTGAGGCCTCGGCTAAGGCCTCAATTGGTTCGTCAGAAAAATGTAATACCATATGCAGCACCACAGCCGTAAATGATCTGTCGGGGAATGGTAACTGGTACATGTCTCCCTGACGGACGGAACAATTTGGGTGTTTTCCCGGAGATAAGTTATTGCGCGCTACGGACAGCATATCGCGCGATTTGTCTATTCCGACAGCTTCATCAAATTGGTGTCCGAGAAGTTGGAGCATTCGTCCAGTACCAGTCCCAACATCAAGAAGGTTTCCGGACTGATTATCGGAAATCATAGAAAGAATGGCAGTTTCAACAACTTTTTCATCAATATGAAGGGTCCGAATTTGATCCCAGGCCTCTGCGTTTTCACGGAAATAAGTGTCGGCCCTTTCGGCCCTTTCCGCTTTTACAGCGTCAAGCTGGCGGCGGTCACGAAGCGCGTGGGGGTCCTTAGTGTCTATAGACCCGATTATAAATCGGGCGGTTGTCGAAATTTCACCCTGTGATGGTACGTGGAAGAACGCCGAAGTGCCCTCTTGGTGGCGTTCGAGAAGTTTTGCGTCACATAACAATTTTAGGTGGCGGGAAACGCTCGGTTGGCTTTGCCCTAGGATGGTGGTGAGTTCACCCACAGTTAGGTCTCCGGAAGCACATAAAGACAAAATTCTAAGCCTCGTAGGTTCACCGGCGGCCCGTAGGACGTTCAGGAGGTCGTTAGTATTCAATGTGTTCGAAGCCCACAATAATCATATACAAAACAATTACCGTGTTAATATATAGATATCAACATGTCTTTATCTATATAAAACTATTCAATGCGGACATTGTCCCTCCACCACGGCCCTGGTAACGTCACGCGTCGACCAAAACCACAAGTGGCCGGGAAAAGCATATGACAACTTATGACATGACCGTTGATTATATCGTCGTTGGTGCCGGATCGGCGGGTTGCGTGCTCGCTAACCGGTTGAGCGAAGATAACTCAAACCGTGTACTGGTCTTGGAAGCCGGAGATCGTGATAAAAACTTTATGATCCATATGCCCCTTGGCGTAGGAAAGGTATGGCACGATCCTCGATTTAACTGGTCATATGAGTCTGAACCAGAGCCTCATGCGGATGGTCGAAAATTCTTTCATCCCCGTGGTAAGGTTCTTGGTGGGTCGTCTTCAATAAATATGATGGCATACGTGCGCGGCAACCATGGTGATTATGATAGGTGGAGGCAAAAAGGTCTATCTGGCTGGTCGTACGACGATATATTGCCATATTTTAAAAGGGCTGAAGCGTTCCAGGATGGAGAAGACGACTATCACGGCTCTACCGGTCCATGGAAAATCCAAACAACGAAGGTTCAAGACCCCATTTTTGATTGTTTTTTTGATGCTGTGAAAACAGCGGGCTATGAGGAAGCTGCTGATTATAACGGTGCGTCTCAAGAAGGATTTGCGCGTCTACAAGTTAACGCTGTAAACGGTCGCCGTCAGAGTACAGCTGTTGCCTACCTGAGACCCGCGATGCAGCGACCAAACCTGGAGGTCGAGGTCCGCGCGCATGTTAATCGTATCATTCTAGAGGATGGGCGGGCCGTCGGAATTGAATATTCAAAAGATGATCGCGTACAAACTGTTCGCGCGGAAAAAGAGGTAATTCTGTCTGGCGGTGCGATAAACTCCCCGCAAGTTCTCATGTTATCGGGAATTGGCCCCAGCGAACATTTACGCGAGATCGGGATAGAGACCGTGCATGACGTTCCCGGAGTTGGAAGTGATTTGCAGGATCATCCTTCAATTGGATTAGAATTTTACTATGCGGGCAATTCGCAATTTCATAAGGATTTGCGGATCGACCGTCTTGCTTTTCATGTGGCTAGAGTAAAACTTTTTGGTACGGGAATGGCCGCTTTCCCGCCGTCGTCTCTTACGGGATATGTTAAAAGTCGGCCCGATTTAGAAATACCCGATATCCAGATGTTTTTCCGCCCAATGTCCATGTCAGCGCGTCAGTGGTTCCCCGGTATTATGCCGCCGCCTGAGCAGACATTCGCTTTTCGTACCTGCCACTTGCGTCCCGAGAGCCGGGGTAAGGTCTGGTTGCGGTCTACTGACCCTAAAGAACACGTTCGAATTTTAAACAACTTTTTATCCACAGAGGAAGACCGTCGCGTGCAGCGGGAGAGTTTTCGCATCATGAGAAAGCTTGCTCTTCAGCCGGCGTTTGACGGCACGCGTGGGAAGGAGTTTATGCCGGGAGTTGAAATTTCTGACGATGATGATGAGGCCATTGATGCATATGTGCGGGAAACTTTAAACACTGTGTTCCATCCCACGAGTACCTGCAGAATGGGTATTGACGACCGTGCGGTCGTGGATAATGACTTAAAAGTTCGGGGCGTTAACGGGTTAAGGGTGGTTGACGCATCTATAATGCCGGATATTGTTGGTGGAAACCTGAACGCCACGGTTGTTATGATTGCTGAGAAAGCTGCTGATGCAATACTCGGGCGGTCGCTTGCATCTCTTGAGGCGGCATAACTAATAATCTTAGCGAGGTGAACATGCTACCTATGCCAATTGCAGATCATGAGGCGATAACGTCGGAACTCGCGAGTTCTGGTAAATACGTAAAGGTTTTATGGCAAAGCGAAGATACTCTGATGTTTATTGCGAGGGGCCGAGACTATCGAAGTGAGTTCCACATCAACCCCGCCGATGAAACAATGACAATGTTAAAGGGGAGTATGAATCTTCACTTTCGCAATCCAAACGGAAGCGAGGATATAACAGTTTTGAAGGAAGGAGAGACTGTCTATACGGCGGCAGGAATACCCCATTCACCACGTTTCCCCGGAGATGCTTTCCTCCTGGTCGGTGAAAGAATGCGGCGGTCGGGCGAGATAGACACATTCCAGTGGTTTTGCCCAAGTTGCGACGCGTTTATTCATGAAGAAAAATTTGTGGTCGAGGATTATACTAAGGACCCAGTGTCCAAGGCTTATGCGAGTTTTTTTGATTCAGAGAAAGCCCGCACCTGCAGCGAATGTGGGACTGTGCATCCGCGGCCCTAACTCCGCTTCCAACTCCAAATGTGGGTTGGTATATGGATTTGATTATTAGAAATTATTTGTTTCTGCTGCTAGGGAAAGACAGGCAATGCCTAAAAAAGTTATAACTTCTAAATACTCTCCCACCACGGGTTTTACGGACAAGGCAACACCATCACCTTTAGCGCAAGGTATCCGTTGTGGAAACATGTTGTTCGTATCTGGGCAAGGGCCTCTCGACCCGGAAACGAAGGAGGTAGTTTCAGACGATATTAAAACTCAAACACGGCAAACGTTGTCAAACCTCAAAAATGTCTTAGAGGCGGGCGAGGCCGATTTTTCAAATGTTGTTAATATGCGCGTATGCCTGAGGGATACAAAAGATTTTCCAAAATTTAACGAAGCGTTTACTGAATTTATGCAAGGCGAAAAGGTCACACGTACTTGTATAGGTGGGACACCCCATAGGGCGGGTGTAAATGTCGAGATCGATTGTGTCGCGATGTTTGACGATTAGGCTGAAAATCTCAATAAAAGATTAAAGTACGCACTTCTATACTTTCGCGCGGTGGGAGCTTTGGATCTATTCCATCTGGGTTTTCGAAGGACGCGTGGGCAGTCCATCGCGCACGACCATCTCGCAGTGTGTCAAAGCATTTTAAAAGAATTACTTCGTCACTTTGCATATCAGGGAAGTAGGTCCACCGTTGTTTCGGGTTGTAACTAAGATTTAGAATACCGCCTACACGGTCATTGTAAACGCGTTCCGCGGGAATCATATCTTCTGGGCCAATACTATCCCAGGGACAAATTGCAATTGGATCGATCTTTACCGGCCCGATGAGTGGGCGCCACACATTTATTGATGTAAAGCGGCGTTCAAGACGTTCTTCGGCTTCGCTGGCTGGTAATAAGTCTTTAACGCGCTGTATGGCGGATCTATCAGTAAAATCATTGTGCGCGCTCCGAACAGGATCTCGTACACCAAGTTTAGATCGTTTTTCGGGGTCACCTATCCGAATGGTGTGGTCGAAAATGAGAATTTTTTCCGCTCCGGTCACATTGAGTAGAAGTTTTTCGAGTTCTGGATAATAAATGTTTTCTATTTGTTCATTATCCGTGAAATCAGTGACGACGGTCTTGTGCTCATGAAATTCGAAACCGTCAATCTCCAAATTTAGTTCATCGGAAATGGGTCGGCCATTTTGGACAGTAACTTCCCTCATTTCGTAGTTACCAGTTTTAGGATCGTCTCGCCCCCCTCCAGTCGGGTTTACCTGCGTTACTGGTATCTCACCAGTCGGAATCGTAAATTGGAGCAGACCGCGGACAGTATCGTCGGTGTGGTGGGTATCTGGCATTGGGTTTAACCTCCTATAGGTAGGCCAACATGTTCATACAAACAATTACAATACAGGTTACTACGGACGATAAATTTATAACGGATGTTTTAGCAGCATATTACCGCTTCTCAACTGATTAGTTACCGCTAAACTCTTCTTGATTGGTAACGAAATTTGGGTGAGCCAAAATATATAAAGTTATTTGTAAGGCCCTATTCCCATAAAAGAACAATCTTAAACGGTTTTTGGTGGAAGAATTGGCCGTATATAAGATACCAAAAACTTTTTTGATACTTGATTGTCTTCTAATGAATGGCCTCGGTAAGATTAACACTAAAACCCTAAAGATAGCGGCTTTAAATCGTTATAAATTGTATAATTTCAATGCATTATCCCGTAATACCTTACGTTTTGTGTGAGCTTTGAAATCGATCGTGTCTAGGTCCTGAATCGCGCGTTCGGGGTCTACTACCGGCCAGTCCGTCCCAAACAACACTTTATCCTGTCCAAATGTATTCATGTAATGCCTAATTGGTTCTGGCCAGTGCTTGGGCGCATAGGCATCAAGTCCGATAAATACATTGGGGTGTTTCCACGCTACCGAAATCATTTCTTCGTACCAAGGATAACCGATGTGGATACCTATTAATTTTAGATCAGGAAAATCAATCGCGATTTTGTCGAGACATATTGGTCGACCAACACTCGGAAGGCGCCGGTGGGGGTTATATACTAGACAGTGACCCACTTGCATCTGTATCGGTATATCTAACTCACAACATTTGGCGTAGAAGGGGTAGTATTTGGCGGCATCGGGGGCCTCGTCAAACCAATGTGGATAAAGATGCGCGCCGATGAAGCCTAGTTCGCTGACCGCCGTCTGCACCTCGGCTAAGCTTTCCATAATTCTGGACGGGTCGATGCCTATTAATCCAGAAAACCTAGTGGGGTAACTTTGGATGAGCTCCGCGATGTAGTCTGTCGGCATGTGTGCCGACCCCTTAATTCTTAGGTCTCCTGAGCGCGAAGCTATTAAAAACGAGCGTTCTATCCCACATCGGTCCATCAACTGAATGTACGCTTCTGGTGAGACGCCTCCGCGGTACTCTTCCTTTACCCGAACTTTTTTGTGAAAGTCGCTGTCTGTTGACATCCAGCCATTTCGGATGACTTCAGGCGTAAAGGCGTTGCACACGATATCGATAACTTTAAACTCTTCCGTCATGGTTTTATTCGCTCACACGATAGGGGAATTATTATAGCGAGATCGTAATATGTGACCCACAAAAAGAAAGGGTGTTTTGAGGGCAAGCGGTTCTGTGGGGTGATACTGTTGTTCATGGTTTCACAATCATTCTAATGTTGGAAAAATGTGAATACCGTTGTCGTCAAGTTTAAGCTCCGTGATCGTGTGGATAAATTCAGTTTTTAACGGACCGTAGAAATGCGGAAAGATTTCCCCGTTTCGAGACTTTTCCCACCTTAAATCATCGCCTAGTTCGTTCGCGTTGATTCGCAACAAGAGTAGGTGTTCAACCCCACAAAAGTATATTTTGGCAGTCTCCATTACTTGTTCAGCCGTAGACAAGTGAATGTAACCGTCCTGAATATCCAAATCCGTACCTCGGTATACCCCCAAGGTAAGAGCGTGGTCCCAGTCATTTTTTTCACATAAGCGGTATATCGATTTTCGGTTCATTCGGTTTCCAAAATGGCTTAGCTACCTGGTTAAATACCCCGTATTGGTAGTATATATTTTCTGCACACCTTGTTTAATGGGTGTTCAACATTAATTATTCGTTAATTCTAAATGAGTGTTAGCGTATGAAGTACCCGCCGCCGCCTCACCCAGCACCATCCAAACCGGATTTTGTGCCACCGCCGGGCGCTTGCGATGCTCACGTTCACGTATTTGGTCCCCAGAAAACTTTTGCTTACCATCAAGCTCGCACTTACACCCCGGTTGATGCTCCCAAAGAACGGCTTCGAGAATTACATGGATTGTTGGGTTTTGACCGGTCGGTCATCGTTCAGGCAACGTGCCACGGGACGGATAACAGTGCTACGCTTGACGCAATAGCCTCCTCAAACGGCAGGTGGCGGGGCGTTGCTATTGTGGATGAAACCTTTTCTGAAGCAGACTTTGAGCTCCTTCATGCGGGAGGAATTAGAGGCATTCGATTTAGTTTTGCACGCCACCTTAGTGGCCCTCCAAATTTTGATAGAGTGCGTCGCATTGCGGAGAAGATTGAAGGCTTGGGGTGGCATCTTGTTATTTATATTGAGGCCCAGGACATCATCGAGTTCAAAGATGATTTATGCCGATTTCGCCTACCGATAGTATTTGACCATATGGTCAGGGTGGATATATCCAAAGGATTGGGATCTGGGCCTTTTCGATTATTACTCGATTTTATGCGGAACGAAGATGTTTGGGTTAAAATTTCTTGTGCGGAGCGGCTCACGCAGACGGGTTATCCCTATGATGACGTGATACCATTTGCTCAAACTGTTATTGAAACCAATTCCGATCGGGTATTGTGGGGTACCGACTGGCCGCACCCAAATCTGTGGGAAGGGATGCCCGACGATGGAACACTCGTAGATCTAATACCGCGTTATGCATCCAGCGAGGATCTTCAAGAAAGACTACTAGTACACAATCCCGCAACACTTTATGGGTTCTAGACCGGCATATCCGATGCAGTACCTTCACGCGTTGGAATGCCGTTATCGAACTCCATGTACTTCCACCGCCAACTTTCGCCGCTGCTGTTCACGTATCCGGCGGTTTGGCCGGGGAAATGGGCGGGGATTACTATGGTGTTACTGTCTGCCACGCTTTTAAGTATTCGCCTACGGCTTTCAGCAGCGCGGGCAGGATCAGGACAGAAGCAGGTACTCCAGTCAGGTTCCACGCACTGTAGTGCGTGATGCATCATGTCCCCCGTAAATATCGCGTGAGATTTTTGTGATCGAAAATTTACACAAACTTGACCTGGTGAATGACCGAATGCGGGTGTTAGCCAGATACCGTCTTCTAATTCAAAATCCTCAGCAACCAATCGAGCTTGGCCCGCTTCGACTATTGGGAGGCAGCTATCTTCCCAAACTGCCGATCGGGCGTCATTTCGCTCTGTCTCATGTGCGGCCGCTTCCCACGCCTCATATTCGACTTTTCCGAATATATAGGTCGCATTTGGAAAAGTTGGTACCCACTTTCCGTTAATGAGTTTTGTATTCCAACCGCAGTGATCAACGTGCAGGTGTGTACAGAAAACGTAATCGATATCTTCAAACCGTAAACCGTGGGCCGCGAAGCCGTCGAGCCAGGGTTGCTTTGGATAGTTTAGGGCCGCACCCCGAAGGGGTTTGTTTTCGCCGACGCAAGTATCGATTAGAATGTTGTGTTTAGGGGTTCGAACGACAAAAGTTTGATAGGTTATAACAAGCAAATCCTGAACGGCATCATATACCTCACTAGGCATTTTACTAAGATGTGTGTGTGCGACGTGTTTGTCAGCGGTAGGAAACATCACAGTCGGAGCACGCCAAGGCCCGTCTCGTTCTATAAAACTAGATACAAGTATGTCACCGACGGGAAATGGCCGCATTATGCACTCCTGACTAATTTCTTTCCTGAAACTAGCCTACTCCGTGTTTGTAACAATTAAAATTAAATCAATAGGTGTTTGTGCGGGTAGCTGTATTGCCCCATAATATTAACGTGTGAATGAGATAGGAGACGGCCGGTGGATACGGGCATCGAACCACTACGCGAAATACCAGTAAAAGAGATTACTACTCAAACTGATACTAGAGATATTTTGGCCCACTGTAAGTTTAAAGGGGAGCAGAATAATTTTGATGAGATTGTAATCGTAGACACTGATGCTCATCACATGGAGATCGAATCTTGGCGGGACATTTGTACCTATATTGAAGATGAGGTGCAGCGTCAGATGGCTTTGGATCATCTTGTAAACCGGACGGGTAGTCCGCCCTATGGAATAAACGGGGATCTCGCTCTCCGATACCAAGACATAGGCGGTAGGGTCCCGCACCAGGCAAAATTGGGTGAACTGGTGGAAGATACATCGGTTCACCGGGACGTGACACTTATACGTCGGGCAATAGAATCATTTCATCTCGATTATATGGTCGTATTCCCAACTCCCATGCTGAACCTAGGGATGCATCCACAATATGACATGGAAGCTTTATTGGGACGAGCCTACGATAACTGGTTCTGTGAAAATATTCTTCCCATGGATCCAAAAATGAAGACGATGCTATTCGTTCCCTTTAATGACCCAAAGGCTGCGTTAAAGACCGTGGAAGAACTTGGAGATCACCCGGATGTGGTGGGTTTCATGATAACGTCCGTGCGTCATAAGCCTGTGCACCACAATGACTACATGCCGCTATACAGAGCGATGGAAGCAACGGGAAAACCATTAGGTTTCCACGCGGGTTATAATTGGTCAGACCCATCCATGATGCAAATCAATCGTTTTGGTACTATGCATGCGCTGTCGTTTGTGTGGTGCAATGTGGTGCACATGAGCAATTGGGTTATGAACGGCATGCCCGAGCGTTTTCCAAATTTAGATGTCATTTGGATTGAGTCAGGGATTGCTTGGGTGACCTGGCTGATGCAACGGCTTGACCACACATATTTAATGCGTTCATCGGAAGCGCCGATGCTTAAGCGTCTACCTAGTGAGTATATGGCTGAGATGTTCTATACATGCCAGCCCATGGAAACGGACCATCGGGAAGCCCTTGAAGTTACGCTTAAAATGATTAACGCAAAAGAACAGTTACTTTATGCGTCGGATTGGCCTCATTGGGATTTTGATTCTCCGAGCGTAATCTGGGATTTACCCATGCTCGATGATCAGGCGAAAAAGAATATTTTGGGCGAAAACGCACTCCGTTTGTTCGGTTTGGACCGCCCCTCGGGGAAATAGCCGCTCCTATCTCCCGTTCTTTCGCCGGAAACTCTCGCTGTGTGCTACCCAAAGGGCGGAGGCAAAGATCATTGTTCCGCCGATCCAAACGTACGCGTCAGGTTGTTCACCGAATATAAAATATCCGAGGATGGCCACCCAAATTAATCGGATGAAATCGATTGGCATCACGACATTTGTCGGTGCCAGTTTTATGGCCTGGTTCATGCTTAGGTGGCCTATCGTTCCAAAAACTCCGATTAAGGCTAACCAAAAAAATTGGTTTAAGTTTGGCCAACTCCAGAAGAAAACGGCAGGGATTAGTGATAGAGGCGTTAAGAGGAGGACCATGTAGGCCGTAATTGTGACACTTGAATCCGTTCGACTAAGGGATTTAATAACTATTACGGCGCCACCCCAGGTTAACGCCGACCCTATTGCGAGGAGGGGACCCAAGCCCATCTCGTCGAAACCCGGTCG
>CAZOHS010000054.1:0-14920 GCA_964579285.1 uncultured Rhodospirillaceae bacterium
GGCCCAACTCGGATACTACTCATAGACCACCTTAAACCTAAATTTGATCCAGTTATACTTACTGAACTCGATGAGAAGGTGCGCGATGAAGTTGCAGAACAACTGGGTATAGAGACCATTGCCGTGGCGATCGCATCACTCGATTCTGATGATGCCTTAAGTCTAATTTCGACATTAGAAGAAAAAAAACAGCGTCGGGTCCTTCACGCTATCCCAAATGCGCTTCGTTCTATGCTAGAGGAAGGGCTGGCCTTTCCAGAGGACAGCGCAGGAAGATTGATGCAACGTGAGCTTGTTGCCGTGCCCACGTTTTGGACCGTCGGCGAAGTAATTGATTTTCTGCGCGAGAGTGATGATCTTCCTGACGATTTTTACGATCTTTTCGTGGTGGACCCACGCCATAGACTAATCGGCTATGTCTCACTAAATCGCATTCTTCGAACACAACGGCCTGTGCCCATACGTGATATTATGCTCGATGAATTTGTGTCAGTTCCCGTCAACATGGATCAAGAAGAAGTTGCTTATGTTTTTGCGCAGCAAGATCTTGTGTCTGCCGCTGTTGTAGATGATTCCGAGCGCGTCATTGGTGTTATCACTATCGATGATATCGTGGACGTGATCCACGAAGAAGCTGAGGAAGATCTTATGCGGCTTGGCGGGGTACAGGAAGATGACTTGTATGCGGCCGTTGTCGATACGGGAAAATCGCGATTTTCCTGGCTTTTTGTAAATCTAATCACGGCAATTATTGCGTCGGTTGTCATTGGGTTTTTCCAAGGTACGATAGAGCAGGTAGTGATGTTAGCTGTTCTCATGCCGATCGCGGCGTCGATGGGAGGTAATGCAGGTACCCAAACATTAACCGTGGCAGTCCGTGCTATTGCAATGAAAGAGTTAACCCCCGCGAATTCGTTTCGAGTGCTGTCGAAGGAAATTTTGGTTGGTACGTTCAATGGCTTTCTTTTCGCGATAATCATTGGCGTGATTGCGTGGGTTTGGTCCGGCAGTCTCGGCATAGGTGGGGTTATGGCAGCCGCAATGATTATTACGTTGATTATTGCTGGACTCGCGGGTGCCGCCATACCCTTGGGGCTGTCCCGTACGCGTTTTGATCCGGCGATAGCCTCCGGTGTCTTTTTGACCACGATCACCGATGTTGTGGCATTTCTTGCATTTTTAAGTCTTGGCGCCTGGTTCCTCATTTAACTGGGGCTGTTGAACTGGCGCGGAATGCGCTTCCACCTAATCCTTATAGAACTTCAATGACACTAATGAATTGACCAGAAACAAAAGATATAATCTGTACCTATGTTGCATCTCATTAAATTAGCTGTGGGAGTTGATAGCTTTTCCAGTTTAGGGAAACGGCAGTCAGCAAAGCTTGAAAAATCTGCTGAGTTTCCCGGCGCACAATCACTCACGTACGTGACTCGCAATATGCCGCGTCGCGCTGATGAAATACTCAAGGGTGGATCAATGTACTGGGTTATAAAGCGTTTTATTCTCGCTCGCCAACGTATAACGGATATAAAGGCTAGTGCTGACCGTCGTGGGAAAGCACGATGTGTCCTTGTTTTAGATCCTCAACTTGTGCGAGTGCTTCCTCGGCCGCATCGACCCTTTCAGGGATGGCGGTATCTAGGGAGTACCGTTGCGCCCGAGGACGACCTTCGTAGTGATGCAGGCCTAGATGAAATTCCACCTAAAATGGCAGGCGAATTACGAAGGCTGGGGCTCCTTTAAGGTCTTTAATTTCTACTGTTTGAGGAGTTTCTGAAGTTTTACGGTTGGATCAGATAAAGAAGCGGCCTGAAAAGATTTACCCGACGTCATCATTCGACGCGTGAAGCGCAAGTCTCTGGCGTTGTTTACTGCCGCCGCACCCTGAATTTTTCCGTCTTTTAAATAGAACTCAATGAACTCTCCGGTACTTCGGTTTCCACGGAGTGCAGTCTCGTCCCAATCATCAGGTAATCCCATGAGTTGTATATTAGCGCTAAACTGGTCGGACCAGAACCACGGTATCTCTGAGTAAGGTTCTGTGCTTCCCAACATGGCTTTCGCAGCACATATCGCTTGATTTTGCGCATTTTCCCATGATTCTAACCGTATGCGACGCCCTAAAAGTGGATTTGGATGGTTGGAAACGTCACCCACGGCATAGATGTCAGAATGAGAGGTCCGACCCGTCGCGTCTACCACAATGCCATTATCGACCGCGAGGTTGGCTTTCTCGGCGAGCTCTGTGTTCGGGGATAGACCTATACCGACTACGGCTATATCGCAACGTATCTGGGTACCATCCGTTAAAATTCCCGCCTCAAGGCTCGTATTACCTATAAAATGATCAAATGAGACGCCAAGTCTGAGGTCTACGCCATTTTCTTTATGAAGATTTTCAAGCCATTGCGACATTTCCGGTGTCAGGGCTCGTGCGCATACTCGATCCGCCACTTCAATGACTATTGCGTCTGCCCCCCTTGTTTTTGCAGCAGCGGCAACCTCTAGTCCAATCCACCCTGCTCCTATGATCAAAACCTTAGAAGCCTTGGACAACCGTGCACGTATAGCTGCCGAGTCTTCAATTGTTCGAAGCGTATGTACACCGTCGAGATCGCTACCTTGTACAGGGAGAGTGCGCGCCCTGCCGCCCGTGGCAAGCATTAATTTATCCCATTCAATCACTTCACCATTATCGAGGGTAAGAGAATGTGCGGTTTGGTCGACGTCAGTCGCGGTGATGCCCAGGTACATGTCTATATTCGCTTCCTTAAGAATTTCGTCCGCCCAAAGAAAACATGTATCGTGTTCAGCGTCGCCGAGAAGGACCTCCTTAGAAAGAGGCGGCCGTTCGTGGGGAGGGTAGGGTTCATCGCTTACCAAGACAATCCTACCCTCAAAACCCTCATCGCGTAGTGTTTTCGCAGTCCAACCGCCAGCCTGTCCGGCACCGACGATGGCAAATGTTTGGCTGCGCGTCATGCTAACGTCATAGGGATCAGTCGCTACTCAGACCAACGAGAATATCCTCGCCATCGACCTTAACCTCGTAGGTAACTAGGTCTACGGTCGCGGGGGGTGTCTCTGCTTTCCCGGTTTTTATATTAAACTGGGCGCCGTGAAGGGGGCACTCTATGCATTCACCTTCGATATACCCGTCTGACATTGATGCGTATGCGTGGCTGCAGATATCGTCCATCGCGTAAAACTCGCCATCAAGATTTATAATGGCAATTTCCTTGCCTTCGACGATCACCTGCAGTGCTTCGTCTTCGTCGAGTTGACTTGTTTTTGCTGCATTATGAAAAGTCACGTTACTCATGATATTTTCCGTATAGTTGTTTCAGTTAGTCGTTGGTGCCTTTGGCGGAGTTTACAAAACGACCTGCGGTGCCTCAACCGTAAAGCGAAGGATAACTTCCGAATTAAGTCTCGTTTTTGATTGGATTCCTCAGTACTCCTACACCGGACACCTCTACCTCGACGTTATCACCACTGCGAAGCCAGACAGGTGGGGTCATTCGTGCACCTGAACCTGTAGGCGTTCCCGTCGAAATTATGTCACCTACTTCCAGCGCATTCCAAGTCGACGCATAGGAGATTAGATACGAGAAGTCATAAAGTATATTTGCCGTTGTGTCGTCCTGCCGGATCTCCCCATTTACCCGCGTGGTCACCCGCAAGTTACTGTATCCTTCACTAAATTCTTCCGCCGTTACCAACCACGGCCCCACAGCGCCGCATCGGTAAAAGTTTTTTCCTTGTGTAATGTTGGCTTTACCATGCCGCATCCAGTCGCGTATACAGCCCTCGTTTAAGCAGGTAATGGCGCCGATATGCTCGAGTGCATTTTCTCTGGGTATTCTCCTGCCGGATTTTCCGATTACCAGCGCAATTTCACCCTCATAATCTAATTGTTCAGATTCTGGTGGCACTAACATCGCTTGGTCATGCGCCGCTAATGTTTCTGGTGTCCGCAGGAAGACGTTGGGATAGTTTCCCTTGATTGAGGTTTCGTATTCCTCGTCACGGTTTCCATAATTAATCCCGATACATACGACCTGGCCCGGAAATTCGATAGGTCTTCGGAAAGTAACATCAGCCAAATTATAGTCAGCATCCGAAGCCTTAATGGAACTTAAAAATAGTTTCTGTGTTTGGAGGTCCAGAAGGCTTATTAATCCGGTTGCGTCTGGAAGTCTTTTAGGGATGTCAAAAATCTTATCTCCATCGATCATTCCAAAAGTTGAATTCCCATTTATTTCAAAGGTCATAAGTTTCATGGTTGGTCCCTAAGGTGGAGTGACAAGTTTGACTGTTTAATGACTATTTATTCATAAGCCTAGCAATTGTAAAACGCGAGAGACGTCAGAATGAGGATAAGTATCTGTAAATAGCTGGCTAAAACATTTCATATCACGAATTAGTCTGACCTCAAATGCGATTGCCTATGTCGCGCTGAATTCTGGGCCTAGTGTATGTTTTTGGCTACTATATAATCTAGTCAGAAATGAACTCAGGAGGGGGTGATGGCAACAACCGCACAATCCATTAAGACTGAGCGTGAAATAGAACTCGAAGCAATCATAAATGAGCTTGAAGAGTTGAACGAGGAAGCTCAAGAACGAAAGCTTTGGATCAGGACGCGCTGGAATTTACCCAATCAGAAGTCATGGCACTTGGGCAGCTCAGAGCGTCCCGCCCCTGGGCCCTACACACTTGGTGTAGAATACCCCGCAGCCCAGCCCTTTGTGTGGAAATGGGCTGACATTGAAAAATACCTAATGACGCTAGTGGACTTGTGTCCCCTTGAGTTGACGGAGCGGCAGTCTGTGCTTCTCACCAACCCCGCATTTGGTACTAAGGGGGTCAAAGTCACTAATACCATGAGGGTCGCTATTTCTATTTATAAAAAAGGGGATATTGCCGAATCTCATATGCATACGCCAAATGCAAGCCGCACAATTATTTCTGATTCCGGCGGGTACACCATGGTTGAGGGGGAAAAGATTTTTCCGAAGAGGGGTGATCTTGTCTTCACACCAAATGGAACCTGGCACGGGCACGGCAACGATGACGATAGTCCTGTTATTTGGGCTGATACTCTTGACTGGCCATTGACCGACTTTCTTGGCTGTGCGTGGGGACGAAATGACGATCCAAACGAAGGAAATAATTCTGGGCCGGATATCGATTTTTCGTCTAAATTCTACGGGAGAGGCGGACTAAAGCCACTATTCAAAGCATATCACCGTGGTGAAGGTCGCAAGGTAACTGAGATGTTCTTATATAAAAGTACCGATATTCGCGCCGGCCTTAAGGACTTAAAAAATTACGATGGTGATCCACATGAAGGTGTCATTATTGAATGTGTTAACCCAACCGACGGTGAGCCCGTGTTTTCGACCCTGAGTTATCGTGCACAGCTTCTACGGCCCGGCGAAAAAACATTACCGCTACGCCATACTGCTTCTACAATTTATTTTACTTTGGAAGGTGAGGGTTACACAGAGGTTGACGGCGAGCGTTTTGAATGGGGCAAAAACGATTTTTCCGTCGTGCCTAGTCACCGTTGGCGCTCTTTCAAAAACACCGGTAGCGAAGACGCGATTTTATATAGTTATACGGACGCACCGATCATCGAAAAACTTGGGCACTATAGGGTTCAAGGGAAAAACAAGTCTGGCGTAGTGGAAGAGCTATTTTAGGGGTTATAAGTTATTTATTTATCAATAAAAGCTGTGAAGTCGCAACTGACGAGATAGGGCCAATCCTGTGTGTCTGGAAGGGTGTGACGGGCGGGTCGGGACGCCGGGTTTGGAAACATTTTTTTCCATTCCGCGTTTACCGCATCGCGGTTCGATGGATCTTTCAGCCAGATAGTGACTTTAGCGATATGTTCCGTAGTCCCGCCTGCCGTCTCAATGATTGTTTTCATGTGCTTGAACATTAAAGCACACTGACCTTCAAGCGTCGTCGGGACTTCATCGCTGTCTGCGTCGCGTCCTAAAATCACGCCGGTCATCACTAAATTTCCTACGCGTGACGCATTCGGGATAGGATTTTTATGCCGAAATCCATTAATATTTACGCTTTTACGTTGGGTCATTGTTGGTCTCTACTCATCGTCTTGAAATTTATAGTGCTTCTTAAAAATACTAATTTTAGCTATGCCGAGAATAACTCATGGAGATGTGACAGGTGATTATTCATTTCCCGCGTTGCCCCTTTTTTATCGCGCTGACGAAGGTGGCTGAGAAAGCGCCGCCGCGACTGAATTATATCCTCTGTGTCTTCGACGGTCACTGGACGGTGGACGGCAATAAGCGTGTCCATTAACAATCTCATTATTAGGATAAGCACTGGGTTTTTTGTACATTCTGCCAATGTTATGTGAAATTGGATATTTAACTCAGCCTTTGAATCGAGTTGGCCATCACGGGTCAGGGCTTCAACGGCGTTAATGTTGTCCTCCAGCCGGCTGAAGTCGTCTTCGGTGGCCTTGACGGTGGCGTAGCCGACAATTGTGGCTTCTATCAGAAGCCGTGCTTCCGTTACATCCGTAAGGGTCATTCCCTTAAGGTGAATAATGTCTTGTATTGTTTCCGCTACAGCAGTTGGATCGCCTTCAGTGATGAAGGCGCCGCCATGCGCGCCTTTTTGTAGAGCGATTATGCCACTATGTTCTAGTGCCCGGAGAGCCTCCCTGACGGTGTTACGGCTCGTCCTAAACTGTTGCGCAAGAGTGCGCTCTGGCGGAAGTTTGTCTCCGGGTTGCAGGGCGCCGTTCCGTACTTGTTCACGTATTTGATCACTAATTAATTCAAATGTTCGGGGTGTCCTAGCGGGAGAAAATTCATACATTTTTGTTTATTATCACTTTGACCATCGCCGAATAGATTGGTTTAATGGTAAGACCAATAGTCGGTGAAATCAACAAGAGTTAAACGATATCGTTTTTGTTATCCTGCATAGAATATGAGAAAAAGAATGACCGATCCGCAGCTTCGAGAATTTGTATGGCCTGACGAAGGTTACAGCCGAATTCCCTACGGCGTATATACGGATGCAGGTGTTTACCAGGAAGAACAACAGAAGATCTTTCGGGGTCCGGTCTGGAATTTTGTGGGGTTGGAGCAAGAAATCCCTGGGATAGGGGACTTTCGCACCATTTATATCGGTGAAACGCCAGTGATAGTTGTTCGGGATGATACCGGCGAAGTACGGGTAATGGTAAATCGATGTGCTCATCGGGGAAATCTTGTCTGTGTGGGAACCGAGGGCCACGTTAAGGAACTTACCTGCGTTTATCATAATTGGCGTTATGACCTTCAAGGAAAATTAATAAATGTTGCATTCGGTAAAGGCGTGGACGGCAAAGGGGGAATGCCGGAAGATTTTGAACTGGGTAATTTTGGTCTGCAAAATTTAAAAACCTATAGCTATGCTGGTTTAATTTTTGCGTCTTTTTCTGATGATCCGGTTGCATTTGAGGCGTTTCTGGGACACGAAATGCTGGAAAATATGGAGAGGGTGGTTGGGCGTGACATGGAATTATTGGGGACGTACACCCAGTACATGCCTAATAATTGGAAGCTATATATGGAAAACGTCCGTGATTCCTATCACGCGAGCATCCTACACATGTTTCAGGCTACTTTTCGGATGAACCGGCTCTCAATGAAGGGAGGGATCAAATTGTCTGACAACGGTTGGCACCATATTAGTTATTCGGTCGCCGAAACCGATAGGGAAGAGCACCAATATAACTCCAAAACACTACTCTCAGTTAAAGACGGTTATTTACTTTCGGATCCCAGACTTGTCGACATGTGGCGCGAATTTGATTGTGGAACAACGCTCGCGATACAGTCGACCTTTCCGAATTTCGTTGTCCAGCAAATTTATAATTCTATCGCCCTCCGCCTCTGCGTGCCGCGCGGTCCCGAAGAATGTGAGTTAATGTGGTGGATTCTGGGGAGTGCAGATGACACGAAAGAACAGCGAGACGTCAGGGTTCGCCAATCAAATTTGGTTGGGCCAGGTGGATTAATATCCATGGAAGATGGCGTGGTTGGTGGGTGGGTCCAGCGTAGCTCAAAACAGGACCCAGAGAAAACCACTATATTAGAGATGGGGGGCCGTGACGTTGCTCCGAGCGAGGATGGGCGGACGACAGAAGTTTCCATACGTGGGTTTTGGAAAGGTTTCCGTGACCTAATGGGGGTCTGAAGATGGACGGAAAGACTGTTTCTGCGATCGATTCTGAAACCCGCCAAATAATTGAAGATTTTGTTGTTGATTACGCTCACATGGTTGACGACGACCGCCTCGAAGAATGGCCCGAATACTTCACCGAAACATGCACATACCGTATCATTAATCGTAAAAACCACGCATTGGGCAGGTCGGTAGGGGTTATGGAATGTTCTAGCCGAGGCATGCTTGAAGACCGAGTTAAGGCTCTGCGCGAGGCGAACGTCTATGAACCACACTCCTACAGGCACTTGCTTTCTGGTATTCGAATCCGTGATCAATCCGATAGCATTTATCGCGTTGAAACTTCGTTCGTGGTTGTACGGACGATGCAGGAAGGAGAAATGTCATTATTTGCTTCGGGAAAATATATCGACGATATCAACGTGACTGGACGAATGCCCAAATTCAAGAGCCGTATCGTTGTATGCGATTCTGTGCGGGTACATACTCTTGTAGTTATTCCCTTATAGGTTTCAGGCATGAATGCAAAACCTAGTGTAGCGGTCGCCATTGGTGATCCCGCCGGTATTGGGCCAGAAATCGCCATTAAAGCCTGTTTAAATCGCGAAGTCAGAGATATATGCGACCCGATAATCGTTGGGGATTACGAAGTTCTGGCGCGGTACGCTCATACAATACGAAAACCTCCACCCGAAAATGTCGTAGATGTTGGGGCTATAAACGTTAATTTTCTCACACCTGGCGAGAGCGACGCTGCTTGCGGACGAGCTACTTTAGAGTATGCCGCTAAAGCGGTTGATCTGGCGCAAGCCATGGAAGTGGATGCAGTAGTGGCGTGCCCCCAAACGCAATCATCGATAAAGGCGGCCGGGATAAATTTCGATGGTTATCCCTCTTGGTTGGCGAGACGCACGGGTACCAATCCAGAAGAAGTCTTTATGATGTTGATTTCGGATCGTTTCCGTATAGCGCACGTGACCCTCCACCTCGGGCTCCGGGATGCTTTAGATGCACTAAATCAAACCTCGATATCGCGGGCCATCGAAGCCACAAATGGCGCGTTGAATAAGCTCCTGATCTCTTCACCTAAAATTGCCGTGTCTGGCATTAATCCGCATGCAGGTGAGGGAGGTATGTTTGGTTTGGAGGAAATAGAGGTAATCACTCCAGCAATAGAGAAAGCTCGGGCCGGGGGTATGGATATCCACGGCCCTTTCGGGGCTGACACAATGTACTTAGATCCGAGCTACGATGCGTATGTTGTGATGTACCATGATCAGGGTCACATACCTGCGAAGCTGTTAAACACGATTGGAAATGCCGCGTTTGCTATCGGCTCGCCAGTTTTGTTTTCGTCTGTTGGTCATGGCAGTGCGCTGGATATAGCAGGAAAAGGAAGAGCCGACGCATCAGGTTTGGTGTGGACTTTAAAGCAAATCGCTGGTGCGACCGCCGGCGCTTGAGAATTATTGGCTTACATTAAATGAGACAGAACCCAAACCTTCTACGGTGTTTCGGACGCTGACCCCTGGTACTAATGCTTCGGCGGCCGTGGCACCACCCGCCATTACGATCCAATTCGCCTCTAAGCGTTCGCCTGATTCCGAGGTGAGCCTTGCAGCTGAAACCAACGAGCGAACCGGATGCCCAAGAATTGCTGCGGACGAGCCGATTTGGACAGGTCGACCATTAAATTCCAGGACCATTCCAAGGTTATCCAAGTTAGAATCTGGCGGGCACCAGGGTCCAACAACGATACTGGATGACGATGCGTTATCCGCAACAACATCTTCAAGCGAAAATTTGAAGCGCCTGTAACGCGAGTCAATAATCTCCATTGCGGGTGCAACGCCGTCGACTGCAGATAGGGCTTCGGCTGCCGTACAAGGATAACTCAGCGGTCTTTTCAGGAGAAAAGCGATTTCCGGCTCAACCCTCGGATGCACATAGCTATCCAGGGAAATTGTGTCGCCATCTTCCACGAGCATTCGATCTGTTAGACGGCCCCAAATCATGTCGTTGAGCCCCATCTGGATCATTTTAGCGCGGCTGGTGAAGCCCATTTTCATCCCGTTTCGAATTTCACCGCGATCGATTCGACGCTGGATAGAGGCAGCTTGGATGTCATACGCCTCGCGCAGCGAATAAGAAATTGTGTCGGAAAGTTGTCGTGTCGCGCGGGCGTTGCATGCCGCGTCGTCAAGTTTTTTAGCCAACCGAGTGATTTCTAACATCCTTTGGTCTCCCTACTCCGAGATTGGGGGTTTTTGACGTTCCTTGATCATGTCTAGAGCCACATCCACGATCATGTCTTCTTGTCCGCCCACCATTCGTCGTTTACCAAGTTCGAGAAGTATATCTCGTGTGTCTATCCCATAGGTTTCAGAGGCTGTCTCCGCATGACGAAGAAAGCTTGAATAAACCCCGGCATAACCTAGTGAAAGCGTCTCGCGATCCACTCTAACTGGGCGATCCTGCAAAGGTCTGACCAATTCTTCCGCGGCGTCCATCAATTTAAAGAGATCACAACCGTGGTTGAGGCCCATACGGTCTGCCACAGCGATAAAAATTTCGAGGGGCGCATTTCCCGCGCCCGCACCCATGCCGGCAAGTGATGCGTCGACGCGAGTGGCTCCATTCTCCAAAGCGATAATAGAATTAGCAACACCAAATGATAAATTGTGATGAGCATGCATGCCAGTTTGTGTTTCTGGTTTTAGAACATCGTTAAACGCTTTAAAACGTGCTTCAACGTCCTCCATCAATAAAGCGCCCCCAGAATCTGTGACGTACACGCAGTGGGCACCGTATTCTTCCATTAGCAGTGCTTGTTCGGCTAATTGTTTTGGCGGGTTCATGTGGGCCATCATAAGGAATCCAGCCACGTCCATACCGAGTTCTCTGGCGTATTCGATGTGCTGTTTGGAAATATCGGCCTCGGTGCAGTGTGTTGCCACGCGAACAGATCTGGCCCCAGCTTCGTAAGCTTCACGTAGATCTTCCACAGTACCTATTCCAGGTAAAAGAAGCGTTGCCAGCGACGCATGTTCCAATACACTTGCGGCAGCCTCTATATATTCTAAATCAGTTTCCTTTGCGAAACCGTAGTTAAAAGACATGCCGGCAAGCCCGTCTCCGTGGGCGACTTCGATGGACGTGACCTTTGCATCATCCAGTGCTTTACAGATAGCTTTTATATGGTCGAGGCCATATTGGTGCCGGATCGCATGCATCCCGTCGCGTAGCGTGACGTCCTGCACATATATCTTCTTTTCCTGGTCGATATTCATTTTGTAGCTCTAGTTCACTGCTCTTAGTCGTTCAACGACCTTTTCGGCGGTCCGGAGCGCCGCCGACGTCATTATGTCTAGGTTTCCCGCGTATGTTGGCAAATAATGGCCTGCGCCTTCTACTTCGAGAAATATTGAAGATTTAAGCCCTTCAAAGTCACCCCGGCCGGGAATGTGTAACTTGTTGTTAGATCCAAACCGTTCAAATTGAACCTCTTGTTTCAAGCGATACCCGGGAACGTAACTTTGTACTTTTTTGACCATTTCTTCGACCGAGTTCGTTATCTCTTCCTGATCGGCGGAATCCGATAATGTGTAAACAGTGTCGCGCATTACGAGAGGGGGTTCGGCGGGATTAAGCACTATTATAGCTTTTCCTTGCGTCGCCCCGCCCACCACCTCGAGCCCTTTCGAGGTCGTTTCAGTAAATTCATCAATATTTGCACGGGTTCCTGGTCCCGCTGATTTTGAGGAAATCGACGCTACGATCTCCGCATATTTGACCTTAGCGATCCGGTTAACAGCGTGAACCATGGGTATGGTCGCCTGGCCGCCACACGAGACCATATTTATGTTTGTGGCATCCAGATGCTCATCCATATTAACGACCGGAACCACGTACGGTCCTATTGCTGCTGGAGTAAGGTCCACAATAATCTTTTTGTCTCTTTCGCATAGAGCCGCATTGTGTTTGTGCGCGCCTGCCGAGGTAGCGTCTAAGACCAGTGCGATCTCTTCCCACTCCGACATCTGGGCCAGTCCCTCCAGTCCTCCATCGGTTATTGGGATTCCCATTTTCTTTGCTCTTGCAAGGCCGTCTGACTGCGGGTCGATCCCTACCATGGCGCCCATTTCTATTGTTTCAGAGGTTTCCCTGATCTTTATCATTAGGTCAGTTCCGATATTTCCAGAACCGACAATTGCTACTTTCGCTTTGGTCACCATCAACTATCCTTTATCAAACTTACGTAGAAAAGGCGGCTCGTACACTTCCAAGCCCAGATATCCTAGCTTCAATAACCTCGCCCGGTCCTATGGGGGCCATTGGACCCAGCGCACCTGTCATAACCACGTCCCCAGTTCTTAGGGGCATACCTACATCCACCATTTTTCGCGCGAGCCAGACTGCTGCATTAAGTGGATTGCCCAGGCAGGCAACGCCAGCACCGACCGACACCTGTTCCCCTTTATTTTCCATCACCATTCCACACATTCGAAGATCAACGTCGTCAAGTAGGACAGGGCGGGTACCAAGGACGATCATGCCCGAAGAGGCGTTGTCGGCAATTGTGTCGAGAATATTAATATCCCACTTCGCGATTCGACTTCCTACAACTTCGATGGCTGGAAGTACGTAGGCAGTGGCGTCTATTAAATCCAGAAGTGTAATTTGCTCGCCGTCGAGGTCGTCTGCCAGAACTAACGCGACTTCTGCCTCCGCCCGCGGTTGAGACACAGCCCTAAAATCTATTTCGTCGCCATCGACGACGGCCATGTCTGCGTAAATGATCCCATAGTCAGGTTGGTCTACTCCCAGCTGAGTTTGAACGGCCTTGGCAGTTAAACCAATTTTGCGTCCAATAACGCGTCGACCCTCTTTTATCCATATATCGGTATTTATTTTCTGCACAGCGTAGGCGGCGTCTAGATTACCTTTTGGTAGCGCGTCGCGGACGGGTTTGATGGTTTTGCCGTGTTTCCAGGCATTTCGAATTTTCCGGGCAGCTTCGATTGTTGATTTCTGGTTTTTTGTAGCCATTTCCGCCTCTTAAGTACTTGCTGCTGACTTTTTATGATGTCTTGTGAAGTTTTTGCGGTAGCGCTCTCGTCAAGTCAAGCAAGCGGTGCGCCTTTTATCGTTTAATTCGATCTTGTGTATTTGCGATGACAAAGTTTGGATAATCTTCCCGGGTTGAATATAGGTATTCGTGACGTCGGGTTACTCTTCCACTTCGAAGACCCCTTCGATCTCCATGCAAAATTGTCTTGGAAGTTCAAACATACCGACGGCGGAGCGGGCATGTTGGCCGATGTCGGGTCCAAAAACTTCGAAGAAGAGGTCAGACGCGCCATCAATTACAGCGAATTGGCGGTCAAAACCCGACGCTGAATTGACCATCCCAAAGATCTTTACCACTTGTGTAACTCGTTCTAGCGAACCAATTTCGTTCTCTAGAGAGGCGAGCATGCTGAGAGCGGTTGCACGCGCTGAATCGTAAGCTTCTTCCTCTGTGACGTTTTCGCCCACTTTTCCTGTCGTTTTTACGCCAAAGTTTTCGGGTGGTGGATGCCCCGACGTGTATACCAGCCTACCTGTAGTCACACAGCCCCTTCTATTTGCTTTCGGGTACACAAAAGGACGGGGCAGTTTCAGCCCCATTTGTTCGAGCTTTTCTCGGACTTTCACACTGTATCTTTCATGGGTATTTCGGTTCGTGGTAGCCGATTGATCCTGCAAGGCACGCCCCTCGTATCAGCCGACCCGGTAACTGGATCCCATGTCCCATCATATGACAAGGCGACATTTATATTTATTTCCAATATTGCGCGCTCAGGCCCTTCAGCCTCTGGGAGCCACCAACCCATTCCTGTTCGGACCGTTCCGGTATCAGTTTCATTCGTTATATTAACCTTTAACTTGCATGGCGTTTCCGTACCCGGCGTCTCTAATCTGACCCAATCCGTATTTGACAGACTTAGCGAGCGAGCATCATCTGGATGAACCTGTATTACTGGGTATGGTGAGACTTTTCGTGCCCACGCTTGATCACGATATCGTGAATGATGGTATGTTTTTTCCCTAGCACCCGTAATTAGGGTCATTGGATACCCGCGTTTGATTTTTTGACTGGCTCTCTCCCGTGCTGGCAATTTAAACTCTGGCAAAGGGTCAACGCCCACTTGGTGTAACATATTTGAGAATAATTCAATCTTTCCCGATGGCGTACGAATTGGGGGATCATCAAAGCCACCTAATTTGAATTTGAAACTCGCCCAGCCTTTCTTTCTCAACGATGTTTGATCTATTTCGGTCCCTAAAAGGTAATTATTGAACTCTGTTTTAGTTCTCCAAGGAAAAAACCTCTGGGTCTTTAGTCCCTTCGTGTCCAGCACGCGTGCGAGCTTTGTAATAAATTCAAAATCAGATTTAGCCCCCGCTTCTGGAGCTTTGACCGGGTTTGTATAGGAAACAATCTGTGCGGACGGGTCTAAAGAAATTTCCTCTTCTTCTAAGCCTGTTGTTTTTGGTAATACGACATCCGCGAATTCCGAGGTCGGTGTCATGTTGTGTGTCGCAACCGCCAGAAAGTCGAGAGATTTGAGTGCCGCCAAGACCTTTTTCGTGTCCGGATAAGTCACCGCAATATTTACGCCAGACACAAACATCGCTCGGACGGGATAAGGTT